>CAXMOB010000117.1:0-4380 GCA_964194815.1 Vicinamibacteria bacterium
ATTAACGCTGAATTTGGAGTTAATATGCCGAAACGTCATCTACAGCATGCGAAGCCAAATCATCTAACCTACATCAAAATAAATTTACCAGAAAGTTTTCTGAGTTGGTATAAGCAGCTATAAGGGTCAACTTCACTACCACAACCTATTGAAAATCCTACCTAGGCTTTTCACCTAGGGCTCTTGCAGCTATCATCGTTTTCGAACTAGAGAACTACGCCACACCATGCAAGAGCATTTTAAATCTGACTACCCATCTGTCGCACACCTAGCTGCCAAGGCGAAAGCTCGCATGCCAGGCTTCGCCTACGATTACCTTGCTGGTGGATGCTTCTCCGAAGTCAACCTCTCACGTAATGCTCAAGACATCCGCGACATCCAGCTTAAACCTTGGTACCTTAGGGACTACCAAGGCAGTGAACAAACCACCAAACTGTTTGGAGAAACATATGACGCACCATTCGGCGTGGCTCCCGTTGGCCTACAGGGACTGATGTGGCCAAAATCATGTGAGTCATTAGCTCAAGCTGCCGTAGATCACAATATCCCGTTCACGCTCTCCACTGTCGGCACAGCGAGCATCGAAACCATTTCAGAAATCACCCAAGGGAAATTCTGGTTCCAGCTCTATCATCCAGCTGAGGAGGAACTACGCGATAAATTACTCGAGCGTGCATGGGAATCCGGCTGCCGCACGCTGGTGCTACTTGCCGACACACCAACCTTTGCGTATCGACCAAAAGAAATCCGCAATGGCCTGTCGATCCCACCACGGATGACACTACGCAACATCATGCAAATGTGCACGCATCCCACTTGGTCATTTTCTCAGTTATGTGCAGGTGCTCCTGAATTCAAAACCATGAAGCCCTACATTCCTGAAGGCCTTAGTATGAAACACCTCGGCTTGTTCATGAACAAGACCTTTTCAGGGCGTCTCACCGAAGCCAAACTCGCCCCCATACGCGACAAATGGAAGGGCAACATTGTCGTCAAGGGAGTCGTGAACCCCGATGATGTCGAAATTTGCCTCAAGCATGGCGTCGATGGAATCATCGTTTCTAACCACGGCGGCCGTCAACTCGACAGAGGTCAATCCACCATCGTTCCACTACAAGAAATTGTGGCACAATATAAAGGCAAACTCACCATCATGATGGACTCTGGTATCAGCTCGGGCGAAGACGTCGCTTGTGCCATTGCAGCCGGTGCAGACTTCACCTTCATGGGAAGAACCCCCATGTATGGAGCCTGTGCTCTAGGGAAGTATGGAGGTCACCACACCTTCGAGATGTTGAAGAAACAACTCCAGCAAGTGATGGAACAAATTGGCTGTGCCAACATCGATGCCCTACCCGAGCACTTGATCTTGTAAGCTTATACCATTTAGAGTTTCAAAAGAGACTTATGCGAAGCTATATTCTTTTAGAATCGAGGCTTGATAAAGGAGCGATGCGGGCATCGTGACTGAAGAAAAACACTGATTGTAGATGAATACAGCGAGTAAGCTTCGCCCAACGCGTAGCCTAGTCTAGTCTCTTCATCCTTAAAAAAAAATCATTAGTCTCTTTTGTTTCTCTAAGTGGTATTAGCCACTTGCAGCAATTTTCTGCTGCCACCATCGATATAGGCAAGCAAGAACACACCTATGATCCATTCGCTGACTAGCGAAGTTTACGAGTCGCCACATAAATGCAGTGTCTCGCACGTTTCGACTTCGCATGTGGCTTAGATGCGTGTGCCTCCACTTGGAAACCTGCCTTCTCTAAGCACTTTTTGAATTTAGGAGCGGGCTCTGATAGCCAGTAGGAAACTCGACCGTCCGGTTTGATCACGTCGTGAACCTTCTTAAGGAAAATCGGTGAATAGAGGCGATGATTTCCTTCGGTGATCAAATCGTCTGGTGTGTTATCGATATCGAGCAGTAAGGCATCATAGCTGCCATTTGGCTTCCTCATCAAAGTATCGTATAAATCACCTTGGGTGATTTGTGTGCGAGGATCCTCGAGCAGTGGCCCATTATACTCGACCAAAAACGTGCGATTCCATTCAATCAACGGCGGCATCAACTCAGCCACCTCAACAGTTGCGGGACTACCGACGAGCTCAAGTGCCCGCTTCAACGTAAATCCCAATCCCAGTCCTCCAATCAACACACGTGGGTGCGACGGCCTAGAGGCCTTACCTTCCAATAGCTGCGAACAACCAATCTCAGCAAGTTGTTCTTCAGAAAAGGTATAAACAGTGCTCATCAATTCATAGCCATTATACTTTAAGTAAAATTGACCATCATGCTTGTGTAAGGAGAACTTCGTTCCATCCGCCATTATCGACTCGCCCAAATTTTCATAAGGTTTCATGTTCGACACCATCCTATAAATGCAACGATGAGCAAGTCTAGAGTGATCATTCGGCAATTAATCCGTGCCCATCCATGATCTTTTGATATTTCGAAACGCCCATTTATTTCAGCAGGAGTTCTCTACAGATTCCCTGAGGACACCCACCGGCTACGGGGAGTGCCCCTTGGATTTCAGTTCAGATTTTTCTTTCCCATCAGTTTATCAACGTCATAGCACAGACGATCCCAGATGGGAACCGAACGTCACTGACCCGGGTTGGTGGTTAATAATCATAAAGCTTACTTAGCTGGCGGCGTGGCCTGGGATTGTTCTGCTGCGAATTGTTAGTCTCTAATCAAATTTGTTGATAGAAATGGTCAAGAATCAGTAGTGAGTATAGCTAGAATGTCAGCATCTTCGACAGTCCCTTCAACTACCAAATCAATATAATCAGAACCTAGCCCAAGCTTCTTCCCGTCAAGAAAGGCGTCTAACTTTGGAGGAATATATATTCGAAAACCGTCTAAATCAATAAACATGAATTCATCTTTTATAAGATCATCTTTCTCCCACCCTGTTACGGAAAAACCAAATGTTTTTGTATCGTAGGGCATCGCCAAAGCAGCTTCATAATTTCTCTTACGTTCTTCTTCGTTATGCTCCGAGTTGTGAGCTTCTCGAAGCAGTCTCTTATATTCGTCATGATCCACCCTCAGGGCAAAACACAACAGAACACCAAGAATATTGTCTTCAGCTAATGAACTCGCATCTTCACGTAGCCACTCATAAGCTTCTTTTGAAAGGATTACCATTTTCTAGACTAACGTTAAAGGTGACTCAAAAATACCGCAAGAGTGAACTCCGATTTCTTCAAAAAATATGATGCGGTAATTTTTGAGTCCACCTGCTTGTTATATATTCGGTTTTTCGTCTTCGGTTCCGTATTTATAAGTCACCCTCTCATTATTTTCAGTCCAAGTTGCTACACTATTTTCAGGGTCATAATGAAAATTTTTATCCTCAAGCATTTTCCACGAGTATGAGTGCAATATGTTTCCGATTATAGCAGTGATGAAAGGTAGAAATATGAAGTAATTGGAGATTTCCAATAAGGGCAAGAATTTACTCAGTGTTATCTTCAGAGGGAAGAATGCAAATAATCCTAGTAGGCTCAATATGCCAACCACATCGGATATTCCATGTAGTTGATAAGCTCTAGGGTTGCATCTCTGCTTCCCTATTCTTTGGGATTCGTGATCCCACATAGGGTTGACAAACATTTTCTATATAACGTCATAGCACATCTATCTCATCCAAGATAGCGGCACTTCGTTTGTGGGTTGGTGATTAATAATCGTTAAATCTTCGGGTTCAGTGCGTGGGTGAGATTAGTATGATGCGTATTGTTAGCTATCGCTATTTGACCAGCCATCTTTAGAGTATAACGTAGCTATAATCTCACTGTCTTTCTCCTCGTAGATAAGCATAAAATTGTCTTTCGGGCGTATATAAGCTTTGTTCTTATCCTTTGAAACATGAACTAACTTATCAGATCCTCCCAACTGCAAAGATTTAATGGCCTTAAACTGCTCGCCTTTCCTTTCATTGGTCCATACTGAAACAAGATTCTCCAAAGACGGCTCTAATCCAGCACTCTGCAGTGCCTTCATCTCCTCTTCGCATACATATTGACTTCCTTTATGCCACTCGGTCTCGATTAGATCTAATGTAGATTTCTCTTCGGATGAAAGATTCTCTACCTGAAGTTCGCGTGACTTCACCTTGATCTTGCTCGTCTCACTTGAGCAGGATACCAATAGTAGTGCCAAGCCTATTGCCGATGTGATAAAGTATAACATTTCATATTTCAGCTAACGTCATAGCACATCTATCTCATCCAAGATAGCGGCACTTCGTTTGTGGGTTGATGTTTAATAATCATAAATCTTCGGGTTCAGAGCGTGGGTGAGATTAGTATGATGCGTATTGTTAGCTATCGCTATTTGACCAGCCATCTTTAGAGTATAACGTAGCTATA
>CAXMOB010000118.1:0-10602 GCA_964194815.1 Vicinamibacteria bacterium
CATGGCTGGTAATAAATAACCAACTTTCCCCCTCTTTGTTAAATCCCACCCCTCCTCCTCTACTCTTTTTCCTAGTCAAACCAATTTCGCTAAGCTATCGGTAGTGCATGATTAAATCTGTATTACACCTTTTTAGCTATGTAGCCGCTCTTTCTATCGCTCATGCCGCTCAACCAGCAGACCATTTGGTCTTCCCAGGCAACCCTGACTTACCAGGAAAAGCAAAGCATATCGTTCTCCTAGCCGGTGATGAAGAATATCGTTCAGAAGAATCAATGCCGATGCTTGCTCAAATCCTCACAACACATGGATTTAAATGCACGGTTCTTTTCTCAATGGATGAGGCAAATAAGTTTGTAGATCCGAATAACCAAAAGAGCCTTTCGAATCCAACTGCATTAGACTCAGCCGACGCCATCCTGATGGCCCTACGTTTTCGTAACTACCCAGAAGCAACAATGGGTAAATTCAATGCAGCTTTTGAACGTGGTATCCCAGTCGTAGCCCTACGCACATCTACTCATGCTTTTAACATCAGCGACAAAGACAGCAAATGGGCAAAATATTCATGGCGCTCCAAAAAAGAAACAGGATGGGAACGCGGCTTTGGCAGACAAGTGCTCGGTGAAACATGGATCAATCACCATGGTAAGCATGCTGTCCAAGGGACTCTTTCGGTCGTCGAAGAGGCGAACAAAGCACACAAAACGCTCAACGGTGTTGGCCCAATATTCGGACCAACGGATGTCTATGGTGCTCAACCACTCGCACCCTCTACCATATTACTGCGTGGAGCGGTTACGGCGTCACTTGAGCCGACCTCAAAGCCAATCGACGACAAAAAGAACAAGCCAATGATGCCAATTGCCTGGACCAGAGCCTTCGAACATAAAAATGGCAAAACTTCGAAAATTTTCACAACTACTATGGGTTCATCCACCGACTTGGTTGATGAAGACCTCCGTCGACTCGTTGTCAATGGCCTATATTGGGGCTTAGATCTCGCAGTGCCAGCGAAGGCAGATGTAACACTCCGCAGCACATTTGAACCGACTCAGTATGGGTTTAAAAAGGTATCAGATGGAGTCCGTCAACAATATAAGAAAAATCAAACGCCATCAGACCTCATGAACGTAAAGAAGTCTAAATAACTTAAATCAATCACATACAATGAAATACACACTCACAAGCATCATCGCGGCTCAGCTCATTTGCTCAGTCTATGCTGTAGAACAACCTAACACGAGCTCAACTCAGACCAGTTCAGCGGCTCTTACCATAGGTAAAAAACTCCAGCTCAAAAAGGGATCACGTATCGCTTTCATTGGTGGCGGTCTTGGCTCACGCATGAACATTTTCAATGAATTCGAAACTGAACTTCAGCGCCGTAATAGAGACAAGGATATCTTCATTCGTAACCTCTGTAAAGAGGGTGACACACCTGCATTTAGACCTCACCCATCACGCGGTGACTTTTATGCATTCCCAAGCGGCAAATCATTAGTCAAAAAAGAATATCAAGGTGGCGGTGGCCGTGGTCACTACGAAACCCCTGATCAGTGGCTGACTCGCTTCAAGATCGACACCGTTATTGGCTTCTTCGGCTATAGTGAGTCCTTCGATGGACTGCAGCGTATTGACGGTTATAAAGCTGAGCTTCGTGCATTTATTAAACACACTAAAGCACAAAAATATAGCGGATCGGCTCCACAAATTGCCATCGTCTCCCCTGCTGCTTTTGAAGATCTATCCTCAAAACGTGACTTACCTAACGGTACAGAAACTAACGCAAGACTGCTAGCCTACTCAAAAGCCATGGCTGAAGTCTGTAAAGAAGAAGGTGTCTTATTCTTTGATGCCTACAACACCACTTCAAACGACTACGCTAGTCAGGCTGCAGATCTCACCTCAAATGGTCATAACCTTAACTCAGCAGGATACAAAAAGCTCGCACCAGCATTAGCCGATGGACTCTTTGGAAAGTCAGCTGCTACAGGCGATTACTCTAAGGTCATGAAAGCAGTGGCTGAGAAAAACCGCCTCTGGTTGCTTGACTACAAAATTCCTAACGGCGTTCATGTGCACGGCCGTCGCTACAAGCCGTTTGGTGATAAAAACTACCCTAATGAGCTTAAGAAAACGCGCCAGATGACTAACATCCGGGATCAAGCAATCTGGGCCACAAACAATGGAAAGTCCTTTGATCTCAGTGCAGCAGATGCCAAGACCGTCAAACTTTCAGAGATCAAAACCAACTACAAGTCTAGTAAGAAAAATGGTTCTCTAGAATACCTCACCGGTAAGCAAGTCGAGAAAACCTTAAAGCTTCCCGCTGGTTACAAGATGGAACTTTTCGCGGATGAAAAGATGTTCCCAAATCTTCGAAATCCATCACAAATGGCCTTCGACAACAAAGGTCGTCTATGGCTTGGATGTATGGGATCTTACCCACACTATAAGATTGGTGATGCAAAACCTAACGATAAGATCCTCATTCTTGAAGACACGGACGGTGATGGCAAGGCTGACAAGGAAACTATCTTTGTTGATCACATCCATATCCCTATGGGCTTCGAAATCACCGAAACTGGTGGAGCTCTCGTATCACTAGGCAATGACCTCGTGCTTCTCTCTGACACTAACGGTGACAGCAAGGCTGACAAAAAACAGTTCATCCTCTCAGGATTCGATGACCACGATACACACCACGCTATCTCAGCCTTCTGTGCTGACCCATCCGGTGCTATCTACATGGGCGAAGGAACATTCCTCCACTCAAACGTCGAAACTCCATACGGACCGGTACGTGGAACCAATGGCGGATTCTACCGCTTTAGCCCACAGAAAGGTCGTCTCGAAAGAACTGCCCAATACCGTATTCCCAACCCGTGGGGAATAGCATTCAACGAATGGGGTCAGAATTTCTTCCTCCACACCTCTGGCACATCCTTCTCATGGATGCAAGAAGGTGCAGTTAAGTCTAGCTATAATGTGAACCTACGCGCTCCAAATATTCTGAAAAGCGATAACGTCCGTCCCACTTCAGGAGTAGAATTTGTTTACTCAAGCCACTTCCCTGATGAGGTGCAAGGGGATGCGATCATCTGTAACAGCATCGGCTACTTAGGAGCAAAACAGCACAAGGTCATGCCTGATGGTAACACCGCAGGCTACACAACGAAGTTCCGCCACGATCTATTCAAAACTGATCACGGTAACTTCCGACCTGTTGACCTTGAGTTCGCTCCCGACGGTTCACTCTATGTGGTTGACTGGCACAACGTATTGATCGGTCACATGCAACACAGCATTCGTGATCCACATCGCGACCACGTCCACGGCCGCGTTTACCGTATCACTTACCCATCACGTCCATTGGTAAAGCCTGCTGCTATTGCAGGTGCACCTATCAGCACACTACTTGATAATCTCAAGTTACATGAATACCGTTCACGTTACCGCACCCGTCGTGAACTTCGTGGGCGCGATGCTAAACAAGTCGCTACAGCACTCAACAAATGGGTCGCTCAACTCGACAAGTCGGATGCAAAGTATGAACACCACGTGCTTGAAGCACTTTGGGTATCATGGGGAATCAATCAGATTGATGTATCCATCGTTGAAAAAATGCTTTCCGCTAAAGATTACAGAGCACGTGCTGCTGCGGTGAGATCTGTCCGCTACAATGCTGACAAGCTTTCTAACGCTGTTAGCTACCTTACTAAAGCCGCTGCTGATAAACATGCGCACGTCCGCCACGAAGCACTCATCGCTGCAACTTGGATGGATAAACCAGATGGCCTTGCAATCGTAGCTGAATTCGAAAAGACACCAGTCGACAAACACTCTAAGGATGCTCTTAAGTATGGAAAAGCACACCTCATTGGCAGCACAGCAAAGGAAACTGTCGTTAAAGTGACGGTACCCAAGCACGTTCCTAAGGCATTCCACAAGTCATTCATCGAAGGAAAGCACCTCTATGAAGAAGGTGAGAATTGCTGGAGCTGCCACCAAAAGGACGGAAAAGGTCTTGCGGCTACTGGTTTCCCACCACTCGACGGCAGTAAGTGGGCCACATCTGACAAGGAACTCCTTAGTAAGATTGCCCTCCACGGCATGATGGGTGAAATGACGGTTAAAGGGAAGAAGTATGCAGGAGCCATGCCTGGCTTCGCATTCCGTAAATCAAATAAAGAGATTGCAGCGATGCTCACCTACGTTCGTAACGCTTGGGGTAACAAATGTGGTGATGGCTTCTCCGAAAAGGAAGTGGCTGACCTCCTAAAGAAAACCGAAAAACCTGGTGGCATGTATAAGCCAGCTGACCTCTTGAAAGCTCATAAACTGAAGTAGTAGAAAGCCTTAGCTTCTATATACTTTAAAGGGTCCCGTGTCAGCAATGGCATTGGCCCCTTTTTTTATATACATTAAAAGTGATTCCCGTAAGATCCGACCTGTAATACACGTAACTTGAGGCAGCATAAATGTTTCTCAGACAGCCTTACTATAATTGGTGAAGCACCGAACTCTTTAGACCTTACTATTCGCACTATGATTATTCAAACTACATCACTACTCATGTCGAGTGTTGCCATTGTGCAACTCTCTGCAGCTCAACCTTCGGATCATTTGGTCTTTGAAGGCAGTAAAAACAGCCCGGGTGCCGGTAAACACGTCGTTCTGATGGCAGGCGACGAAGAATACCGTTCCGAAGAAGCCATGCCAATGATGGCCCAGATTCTAGCAGCACAAGGTTTCAAATGTACCGTTCTGTTCTCGATGGACAAAAATAATAAATTTGTCGATCCAGCGAATCAAAAATCTCTCTCTAACTCTACTGCTTTAGATTCTGCAGATGCTATCGTCATGGGCTTACGTTTCCGTGGTTATGCAGATAAAGACATGGCAAAATTTGTGGCAGCGTTCGAACGTGGCACTCCGATTGTCGCCTTGCGCACCTCAACACACGCTTTTAACATACCAAAAGAAAGTAAGTATTTCAAATACCACTGGAAAGCCTCCGCTAAGGATGGTTGGCAAGGTGGCTTCGGCAAACAAGTGCTCGGCGAAACTTGGATAAATCACCACGGTCGTCATAAAGTTCAGGGAACTCTTACTATCGTTGAAGAAGCGAATGCCGCACATGCTGTGCTTAATGGAGTCGAACCCATTTTTGCTAAATCTGATGTCTATGGGGCAAACCCAATTGATCCATCCACTATCCTACTTCGTGGAGCGGTTACCGAATCACTCAAACGTAATTCAAAACCAATCGCGGGCAAGAAAAACAACCCGATGATGCCAGTGGCTTGGGTACGTGAGTTCAAGCACTCCAATGGCAAGACCAACAATATTTTAACCACAACGATGGGATCAGCAGATGATCTCATCGATGAGAACCTTCGTCGACTCGTTGTCAACGGTGTCTACTGGGGACTTGGTTTAAAAGTGCCAGCGAAAGCTGACGTGTCACTGAAGAACAAGTATGAACCCTCATTCTACGGTTTCAATGGCTTCAAAAAGAACCAAACACCTTCCGACCTCATCAATGTACTCAGTGCAGCTAAGACATCGAAGAACACCAAAGGTAAAAAAACGACCAAGCCTATTTCAACTGTCGTCGCCATTGAAAAAATTGACGGGCCAAAACATCCAGCAGTCACCAAAGGCTCTGCTCCAAAGGCTCTCAGTATTGGCAAGAACAGCCGTGTTGGCTTTGTCGGTGGTGGTCTTGGTTCCCGCATGAATATCTTCAGCGAGTTCGAAACTGAACTACATCGTCGCTATCCTCAGAACGATTTGTATATCCGTAACATCTGCCACGAAGGTGACACCCCTGCATTCCGCCCTCACCCGTCACGTAACTCACACTGGGTGCTCGACAGTCTTCCTGACAAAGGTCGTAGCCTCATGAAGAAGGAATACCAATCTGGTGGTGGTAGAGGACACTATGAAACACCTGATAATTGGCTCACTCGCCACGGTATCGATACAGTGATTGGCTTCTTCGGTTACAGTGAATCCTTCGATGGTGCCACAGCTGAAAACATCACACGCTATAAAAAAGAACTTCGCGCCTTCATCACACACTCGCTAAAAGCACGATACACTAACAATGGAGCTCAGCTCGCCATTGTTTCACCTGCCGCTTTTGAGAACCTCTCAGAGACCCATGACTTACCAATGGGCAATAAAATAAACCCACGTCTTGAAGTCTACACTAAGGCAATGCAACAGGTTTGTGCAGAAGAAGGCATCCTCTTTATCGATGTCTACAGTATCACTAATGCTCTCTACAGAAAATCAAAGGAAGCACTCACATCAAATGGCCATAATCTCAACACTAAAGGCTACCAGCAACTTTCACCCATGCTAGCAGATAAGCTATTTGGTGAAGTGCAAGCCAAAGGCGACTATGCCAAGGTCAAAGCTGCTGTAGCTGCGAAGAACAAGCTATGGATCAACGACTACAAAATCCCTAACGGGGTGCACGTTCACGGCCGTCGCTACAAACCATTCGGCAATGATAACTACCCAGGTGAGCTAATGAAAATTCGTCAAATGACGCAAATTCGTGATAATGCGATTTGGGCAACCAATAAAGGCAAGGCATTCGATGTCGCAGCGGCAGATGCTAAGACGCATAAGCTCAAGCAAGTCAAATCCAACTCAAACCGTCCTGTAGATTACAAGGCTGGCAAAGAAGTGGAAGGGATGCTCAAGATGGCTGCGGGCTATAAAGTCGAGCTCTTCGCTGACGAAAAGATGTTCCCTGAACTAAAAAACCCATCCCAAATGGCCTTTGATAACAAAGGTCGTCTATGGGTTGGTTGCATGGGTTCATACCCACACTGGAAAATTGGTGATCCAAAACCAAATGATAAAATCATCATACTAGAAGACACCGACAATGACGGCAAAGCTGACAAGCTCACTAACTTCGTGGAGAATATTCACATTCCTATGGGATTTGAAATCACTGAACACGGCGTCTTCGTTTCCCTCGGTAAGAACCTTGTGTTATTCAAGGACACCGATGGTGATAGCAAGGCTGACACTCAAGAACTCGTTCTGAGTGGCTTTGATGATCACGATACTCACCACGCTATCTCATCATTCTGTGCGGACCCATCCGGTGCTATCTACATGGCAGAAGGAACCTTCTCACACAGTAACGTAGAAACACCATACGGCCCAGTACGCGGAACTAACGGTGGATTCTACCGCTACAACCCCACTAAGATGCGTCTCGAAAGAACCACTCAGTTAGGCATTCCTAACCCTTGGGGTATCGCATTCAATGAATGGGGACAGAATTTCTTCCTCCACACTTCTGGACCATCCTTTGCGTGGATGCAACAAGCAGCAGTAAAACCAAAATACGGCGTTAATTTAAAAGCTCCAAATCTACTTAGCAGTAACAATGTTCGTCCAACTTCAGGTGTAGAATTTGTCTCATCACGTCACTTCCCTGACGATCAGCAAGGCGATTTCATTCTCTGTAACAGCATCGGCTTCTTAGGTGCCAAACAGCACAAGATGGAAGATGATCCAAAAAGTGGCTTCTTCAAGACTACATTCAGACACGACCTCTTTGTCTCACCAAAGGAATACCAATACTTCCGCCCTGTTGACCTTGAGTTTGCTCCAGACGGTTCACTCTTTTTCATCGATTGGAGTAACGTGCTTATTGGCCACATGCAACACAATGCTCGTGACCCTAAGCGTGACCACGTTCATGGCCGCGTCTACCGTGTCACATACCCATCACGTCCATTAGTGAAGCCAGCTAAAATTGCAGGCGCTCCGATCAAGACTCTACTCGATAACCTCAAGCTACACGAATACCGCTCGCGCTACCGCACACGTCGTGAGCTACGCGGCAGAGATGCTGAGAAGGTTGCAAATGCACTCAGTAAGTGGGTTGAAAAACTCGACAAGACTGATGCTAAATATGAACACCATATGCTCGAAGCTCTCTGGGTTTCTTGGGGAATCAATATGATTGACCAAGCTATTCTTGAGTCTGTGCTAAAGTCGAAAGACTTCCGTGCTAGAACTGCTGCAGTGCGTGCCGTTCGCTATAATGCGGATAAGCTCACCCACTCAGAGGACTACCTCATGAGTGCGGCTGAAGACAAACACCCTCAAGTGCGTCACGAAGCAGTAATCGCTGCATCATGGATGGGCAGAGAAATCGGACTCCCTGTGATCGAAGAAGCGAAGAAGCAACCGATCAGTAAGTGGTCAAAGCAAGCCTACCAGCATGCTGAGGCAAACCTCAAAGGCGAAAAAGCGCAGGAAGAAAAGAAAGTCATCCCACTTCCTGACCACATCGCTAAGAGTAAAGACAAGGAATTACTTAGTCTCTATAAGAAGGGTTACGAAGTCTACCACCACGGTGAAAGCTGTGTGATCTGCCACCAGAAGAATGGCCAAGGAGTGCCGGTCGCATTCCCACCGCTCGATGGGAGTAAATGGGTCACTTCTGATAAAGACCTCTTAGGTAAAATTGTGCTCCACGGAGTGCAAGGCCCTATCGAAGTCAAAGGCAAGAAGTATAACGGCCTCATGCAGGGCTTCCTGCACCGTTTCGAAACCAAAGAAGAGGCTGCAGCAGTCATGACCTACGTGCGTAACTCATGGGGCAACAAGACTGGTGATAAAGTCTCTGCTAAGGAAGTCGAAGACATCATGAAGAGTACCAAAGGACAAGCCGGTGCTTACCAAGCCGCTGACCTACTCAAAGCTCACAAGCTTAGATAACTGTTCAATTGGTATAAGTAGCCTTCCAATTACCAATTTTAAAGTCCCACACATTGCGTGTTGGGCTTTTTTTTGCTCGCACGCCATGCCAACACTACGTAAAATAAACTTATGAATCGCCAAGGACTCATCTGCATTCTTTTCATCTACAGCTTCTTTGCTTCATTCGTTCACGCGAAGGAAACGAAGGGACTTCAGCTGCAACTCATCTCTGAAAAGTCTGCCATTTCTCCAGCATCTACCTTCTACCTTGGGCTCGCGATTAAACACGACAAGGGCTTCCACACCTATTGGAAAAACCCTGGAATTGTAGGTGTCCCTACCACACTGGAATGGACACTGCCTGAAGGCTTCAAAGCATCTGCGATCGAATGGCCCTATCCTGAACTCACTAAGATGGCCGACTACCCATGCTACGGATATGAACGCGACACCTTGCTACTAGTGAAGCTCACCGCACCGGCATCGATTAGCACCAACTCCGTCAAGCTCATAGCGACAGCTCAGTGGATGTGTTGTGCCAACAATTGCTTTCCTGGCTTCACCACTCTGAACCTTACACTACCGGTAGAACCCACAGCTCAGTCAGGTGAGCACCAGACTCGTTTCACTGACACGCTCAAAGAACTGCCAACGACAATCCACACATTACAAGCAAGCCTTCTGACCAAACCCATGGCAAAAATGATGCGTGTTCACATTCGTGACACCGCCAAAAAACCGCTAAATCCCATTCACCTTTTCAACACTGATGGTCAAGTCACTCCCGATAAACCACACACCTTCGAAAAGCAGAATGATGGCAGTGTTATCTACGTCACCGAGCGATCAAAATTTGCTCCTAAAGAAAGCCTGAATTTTCCTTTTGTCATTCAAACAAAAGATGGCTATTTCTCTCTCACCGCTAAGTAAGCTTCATCACCTTTTGCCAAGACATCCTCATGAGTTCAAATCCATTACCTGCTCCACCATCAAATCTCACAGACCACCTGATCATCGCCTCCCCTGTGCTGAACAGCTCAATCTTTGAGAAAGCCTGTATCTACATTTCTGATTACGATAAGAAGGCTGGCTACGAGGGCTTCATTTTGAACCATAAAACTGATCAATACGTCAAGGATGTCTATAACAAACTCAGTGGAAAACCACTTGGCGAACTGCCGGTTTATTTTGGTGGTCCAGTTGAAAACGACTCACTCCACTTTCTCATCATGCAATATACAGACGCCGACAGCATCACTTGCGAATCACATGTCAATGTGGCACGTGCAAACTATGCACTCGATGAACCAAACACCATTGTTTTACCATGCCTAGGCTACTCAGCCTGGACAGTAGGACAGCTTGAGAATGAGTTTGAACATCACACATGGTTTTTTGATAAACCAACATCGAACTTGACCAAAAGAAAACTAAACCGAGGTCTTTGGAAAAAATTACTCAGTGAAATTTCCCCCTACCACCACCTCATCGCTAATGCTCCGACAAATCCCTTATCAAATTGATCACAGCTTCACCTGGCTAATTATACCACTTTTTTGTTTCTCAGAATGGTATTACTACTCACTTCTCGCTAAAATCTAATACCAATGAGGAAAATTTACCAGAAAGTTTTCTGAGTTGGTATAAGCTTAATAGATCTCAGAAACATACGCGTTCGTTTGCTCAGGCAACACCACTTTCGCCCCTAAATCCACTCCAACAAGTTGCTCCCCCAATGGTGAAATCGGTGTGATCACTAAAAAACTTTCGCCCTCATGCTCGATCGTCATTCCAGCCCCTGCTGGTAAAATGAGATAATTCATCTCATCGTCGTCCGCTGTGACAACAACTAAT
>CAXMOB010000119.1:0-13167 GCA_964194815.1 Vicinamibacteria bacterium
GAAAGAAGATCTTCAGAAAGACATGGATCTCGAAGCCAAGGAAGCTCGTTTACGTGCACTTCGTGACCACTATCGATTGATCCAAAATCAAAATCGCACGATCATTCGTGCTGGCTACTCTACGCCAGGTGGATTCTACAATAGTTTTAATGGCGGTTATTATTACAATAATGGCACCTACTACCCACGAAATAATAGTGGTCATCATAGTAGCGGGCATAAGCATAACTCGAACTATAATTGTAATCCTAAGCGTCCGATCATTAACGTGAGGTTTTAAGCTGTGTAGGAGATTGAAAAGGAATAAGGAGACAGAATTAAGTAGTCATTGTGATTTTATTGGGAGCTGGAAGAGGGCGATTAGAGTTTAGGAGGTTCAACTTTATCAAACTCTAACATGGGTTTACTGAGCTTGTTCGTCATTCTCTCCCATCGTACATAGCGATGAATTTCCTTTTTACTTTCCGTTGGCCAGTCAAACGGTTCGTTGTGCACGCGGTGCGTTTTCCCACTCACATCTTCTTCGTGGTAAATGTATTGAGGTATCCACGATTTGTCGATCTCGGTGTCGGAGCCTTCGTTGGCACACATGGGGAGGCCTAAGCAGTCGATGTAGTAATGTCTAATGGTCCACTTCGGATCATTAGAAAACATATATTTGAATAAAAGAGGACTGATGGCGGGGTGCATCATTCGATTAGATCGTTGTTGTTCTTCAGTGTAACTAAAATCATTTAAGATGAATTTGGCCTCCTCTGGGGTGAAAAACCCATCCATGATAAGTGCCTCTAATTCATCATATGAAGAGGTATGGTTAATCTTATTCCATTCTGTGATTTTTTCTAAGGCGGAGATTTTGATTTCCTCAGGTGTCTTTGGCCGGATGAGTTCCCAAGTGACAATGACAAATGCCCCTAGAAGCAGGGTGCAAATGATGGTTAAGCCGAGATGTTTACGGGTGAACTTCATGATTTATTCGCAATGATGCGGAGCTGGGACTTAGCATTCCGAGAGAGCTCCTATGGCGGCGCGTTTGCCGGTGGCGAGGCAGCCTTGGAGGAGGAAACCGCCGGTGGGGGCTTCCCAGTCGATCATTTCTCCGCAGGCGGAGAGAGAGGGGTGCTTGATGAGACGGAGTTGGGAATCGAGTTCGGTCCAGCAGATACCGCCGGCAGATGAAATTGCTTCATCGATTGGGCGGGGGCGATGACAAGTGATGGTGCAATGCTTGACGAGATGGGCTAGTTGAGTCGTGTTTAGCTTAGCCGCTTGATGATAGTGTTCGAGAATGGCGGCAGTGGCTGGGCTGAGTTTCCAGCGGCGGATGGCTTCGGTGAGAAGCTTGCGTTTGGCCGATTCCATTTTGGCTACCAATTGTGCCTCGCTGAAAGTGGGTTTAAAATCGATTTCGATTTCCTTACATTGGCGAATTTGTGGGCCGAGCCGATAGATCGGGCCACCTTCGAGCCCATAGCGGGTGATGACGACTTCGCCGTGATGGGATTTTTCACCAGAGTGGATCACGATATTTTTGATAGGTAAGCCTTCGGCTGCGGTGAGCAGGGCTGGTGGCCAATCGGTTTCCCAGCCAGAGTTGGCGGCGGAGAGTGAGTGGACTGTGATGTCGAGTGCACGGAGTGAGTCGACCCAACTGCCGTCTGAGCCTGTGGATTTCCATGAACCCCCACCAAGTGCGAGGATGACGTGGTCGAAGCTGTGGGTGACAGCACCATCTGGCGTGTCGAAATGGAGTGCGGGAGCATCCGCAAGCTCCAGTTTGGTGAGGCGATGGTTGACGTGAAAGCTGACGCCGATTTCTTTCAGCTTGGTGACCCAGCGTCTGAGCAGTGGGGCAGCTTTCATTTGCTCAGGGAAGACCTTTTTTGCAGAGGAGACGAAGGTCTCGATCCCTAAGCTGGCAGCCCATTCGCGGGTGGCGGTGTTATCGAAGTCGCTGAGTAAATCCTGCCACACGCCATCGGGTTGCTGGCTACCAGAGTATTTATCGACAAAGGTAGCGAAGGATTCGTCGCTGGTGAGGTTGAGGCCAGATTTTCCTGCAATGAGAAATTTTCTGCCGACCGATCGTTTGGCGTCGAACAAGCTGACAATGGCACCGAGTTCTGCAGCGGTTTCAGCAGCCTTGAGCCCAGCAGGACCACCACCAATGATCGCGATGTGCTTGGCGTGTGCCATGTGCTACTTACGAGGAAATGTACCCGAAACGAGCTGCACGTGGCGTGAGCCGGCAGAAGAAAGGGTAGCTTTCGAGCCAGACCCAGAAAGGATACCGCGGGAGCGATAGCTGTGTGAGAAATTTGATTTTTGCACGTAAGTGACAACTGGTCCTCCGACCATCTTTTGGCTCGGTTTTACTGCCAGCGGGAATGCTGCAGAAGAGAAGCTAATTTCCCATGATGGCGAGTTGTCCGAGTGGTTTCCTTGTTTGATCCAAGGGTAATTACGGCAAATCGGCAGAGTGCCTTTACGTGGAACAGTGACCTTATAATAAACAGCAGTGTTCTTAAGGAAGCTAGGAATGGTGAGATTTGGGTTTTTGTTATTACTGATCAACAGACCTGCGATATCGACACCGATCATGTTCAATCCATTGTAAGCACCGTGCCAGTTCTGGCTGGTAGGGTAGTGAGTCTTGTGCCATGACGGGAATTCTGGGTGCACCATGATACCTAGTTCTAGGTGAAGGTGGGCCCGAGTGAGATTGATACCAACGCCGGTGTAGCCGAGTCTGCCAAGTGGGCTCTCGGCACGGACTTTCTGTCCAACCTTGCAGTTCACTGAAGCTAGGTGAGCGTAAAGACTGAAAAATGGGCCGTATCCCCAATCGTGTTTGACCACGACGTAGTTGCCATAACTACTGCGACCAGAAATCGAGTTGGTGTAGACTACGAGACCATCAGAAATGGCATGGACGATATCGAGTGGACGTCCTGCCTTGTCGCGTTTCATTGGGGCAATATCAATGCCTTCGTGGAATTTGGTCGCAACGATGCCGTCCGATGTGTCACGCAAGGTGCGCGAGTATCCATATTTTCCACCAGACCATGGACGTGAGGCAACACCATCTTTGGTGCGGTTCACATACATATAAAATTTCTCGGGCTTCCCTTGGATCAAGCCCATATTAGCGGTCGGGAGCTTGAGGCGGAGCGGCTTGACCTCTGGTGAGTCGGCCGCATTGAGCGTGAGGCTCGAAAGCACGAGTCCAGCAAGAGCGATAAGTATTTGCATAGTTGCTTACTTCTTTTTGTTCGCTGTTTTGATTTCTTCTTTACGGCGCTTTTTCCATGCCTTCTTGTCTTCGCCGATACGAGGGACAAGCTTATCCGCCTTGTGAACATCACTAGGAAGGAGACCACGCCAAACACAGATGATGCCATCTTGCACAGGTTTATCGATCTTGAGCATATCCATAGGCTTTCCATTCATGAAAACAATGAGGTATTTGCCATTGTTATTGAGAGTGAGTTGGTGGAGGCGACGCTTTGCATCTTTGTCGAATTGGAAGATCATGCCGTATTCCTCTTCAGCGTGTGGCGATGGGAATGGACGATGACCTACGATATCGGAGGTTTTAAATTCTGAGCTAACGCGGAAATGTTTTTTGCCGATCAAGGTTTGCCAAGGGAAGGTCATTTTTTTCCCTGGATCTAGGTTGCTTTCAAGGTGGAAAGTAACCACGACATCTGGAGCTTTATCTCCATTAGCGAGACAGAAACTAGGTAGGACGAAGAGGAAAATAAGAGTGAAGAGCTTTCTCATGGCAGCAGCATGGGAGGATTTGCGGCTAAATAAAGGAAAAAGTGGCGGCTGGGTGGGGTATTTACAGAAACGAAGGGGAATGGAAATGGGGAAAGATGGGGTATCTTTGGGTTTTACATGTTAGATACTTGTGCTATCTAGCCGCAAAAAAGCCCGGTGCGGTGAGGCAACCGGGCTTTATAAAATTGCTAAATTTGAATGGCTTAAGCGTTTGCTCTGCCGAGGTATGAACCGTCGTCAGTGCTGACCTTGAGTATATCACCTGGCTTCACGAAGAGAGGCACTTGAACAGTGAGTCCAGTTTCGAGAACTGCAGGTTTGGTTGGGTTGTTGGCTGTGTCACCCTTGAGGCCTTCAGATGAATCAGTCACTTTGAGTTCAACAGTAGCTGGAAGACTCACTGTTACAGGAGTGCCTTCGATGAAGAGCACTTCTACAGACTGGCCTTCTTTCATGTAGTTAACCACGTCAGCCACGAATTCCTTTTGGAATGCGATAGTTTCGTAGGTTGTGAGGTCCATGAAGTGGTATCCAGTGCCGTCAGCGTATGAGTATTCAAGGTGCTGGCGGTCAGTGTCCACTACATCTGCTTTATCTGAAGAAGCGAAGCGGATAGTTTTGGTTTTGCCAGTTTGGAATGAACGGATCGTTGCTGCGATGAGCGCGTTTCCTTTTCCTGGTGTGCGGTGTTCGAGGCCGAGCACGATACCTGTTTCACCTTCATACTTGATGCACTGACCCTTTTTTAAATTTGTTGCGACTACTGCTGCCATAATTTTGGTTGTTTAGATTAATGGTCACCACAGCACAAAATTGGACAGTGGATTCCTAAACTTGTCGATTGAGTAAAGGTTCGAGTGGGTTTGGTCAAATAAAGAATAGTCAATCTTGGTATTAGAGGTTGCTCTTTCAGATTTTCTGACGCATAAGCGGCGCGTGTTCGAACTACTTGCCAAAGATGGGCAGACCAAGGCCCGCCTCGGAAGACTCACCGTTGCGCATGGTGTGGTGCAGACACCTATTTTCATGCCCGTGGGCACGCAAGGGTCTGTCAAAACCCTTCATCCAGATGATCTCGAAAACCTTGGTGCTCAAATCATTCTAGGAAATACTTACCACCTGAACCTACGTCCAGGGATGGATACGATGGGTAAATTAGGTGGCTTACACAAATTTACCTCTTGGGATAAACCGATTCTGACCGACTCTGGTGGCTTTCAGGTATGGTCGCTTTCTAAGTTAAACAAGATCACTGAGGAAGGTGTGGAGTTCGCGAGTCACCTCGATGGCACACGCATGATGCTTTCCCCTGAGATCAGCATGCAGATTCAAGCAACCTTAGGTTCTGATATTGCGATGTTGTTCGATGAATGTCCACCGTATCCTTCTGATAAGGACTATGCAGCCAATTCGCTTGCGTTGACGACCCGCTGGGGAATCCGCTGTAAGGAATGGGTGGAGAAGAACAAGCCACGCAGTGGAGATGGCCGTCAGATGCACTTTGGAATCGTGCAGGGGAGCTCGTACGCTGACCTGCGCGAACAATCGGCTAAGGAATTAGTGGCTCTCGATCTAGACGGCTACGCGATCGGTGGAATTTCCGTCGGCGAACCAGAAATTGAGATGATGCGAGCGATTGAAAATGCATGCCCACACTTACCTGAGGAAAAGCCACGTTACGCGATGGGCCTAGGAACACCGCCGCAGATGTTGGAGATGATTGCTCTTGGGGTGGATATGTTCGACTGTGTGATGCCGACACGCATTGCACGCCATGGTGTGGTCTTCACTGAAGATGGCCCGATCCACATTAAGAATAAAGCTTACGAGCTGGATGAACGTCCGCTCACTGAAGGGACTCACCCAAGTGTCGCTAGATTTTCACGTGCCTATATTCGTCACCTATGGAGAGCAAAGGAGATGTTGGCATTGAGGTTGCTGTCATTTCACAACTTGCACTTCTACTTGCAGTTGATGGAGCAAGCACGCGAAGCGATCGCAGCCGGCACCTTCGGTGATTTCAAAGAAAAATTTATCACAAGATATAACAAAAACCAAAAAAACAAATGAATACATTAGCACTAATCAACATCCTCGCCCAAGACGTAGCAAAAAAAGAGGGTAGCCCATGGAACATGCTTATCATGGTTGGCCTCATGTTTGTAGTGATGTGGGTCGTCATGATCCGCCCTCAGCAAAAGCGTCAAAAGGAACTACAAAAGAAGGTAGAAGCACTGAAAAAAGGCGACAAAGTTGTCACTATCGGTGGACTTCACGGCATGATCAACCACGTTGGCGAATCTACAGTTTCTATTAAAGTAGGCGATGCCCAGTTCATGACTTTCGACAAGAAGGCTGTTGCAACGATCGTGAATGATAAGGAAAAGTCTAAAAAGGACGACGACAAGAAGTAATCATTCACTGCGATCACTAAATTTGAGAGGAGTATCCGTTGGGATGCTCCTTTTTTTGTATCATTTTTAATCGCACAGAGGAGTGAGTCTGGCACTGGGGATCACTTTACCATTGAGAGTTTCGCATAATGGTAGTAAACCCGCCGTGTGAGCGAAACGAAAACGATAGAGGCCGATCCAGAGAACTTGGGCGAAGCTGTAGCTGCTGCGGTAGCTGTATTGCAAGCTGGAGAAGTGGTGGCATTGCCAACTGAGACGGTCTATGGACTTGCCGCTGATGCAACGAATCCTGATGCAGTCGCGAAGGTGTTTGCTGTGAAGGAACGTCCATCGTTTGATCCACTTATTGTGCATGTGCATTCTAAAGAGGCGATTCATGATGTGGCAGATATCCCAGAAGAGATGCTTGCGACTGTGAATGCTCTCATAGGGGCTCACTGGCCAGGAGCATTGACACTTGTGCTACCTAAAAAAGCCTGTGTTCCGGATATTGTGACGAGTGGTTTAGACACTGTTGCTGTGCGGATGAGTGCACATCCAGTGATGCGTGCTGTGACGAAAGAATTTGGTAAGCCGATTGCTGCACCTAGTGCTAATAAGTTTGGGCGTATTAGCCCAACTTCAGCCTATGCTGTGCAAGAAGAGCTCGATGGAGATATCGGTCTGATCATTGATGGAGGTGCCTGTATTGAAGGCTTGGAAAGCACGATTGTTCGTATCGAAGAAACGGGAGGCCGCCCGCACTTGCATTTATTGCGCCCAGGTCCAGTTCCTAAAGAAGATCTTCAGAAAATTGGCAAAGTGATGCGCCCTCGCAAGATGTCAGGTAGAGCAAAGGCAGCAGCTGCTGCTGTGGCAGCGGAGGAAACCCCTGCGGCACCAGAAGCACCGGGTATGCTCGACAGCCACTATGCACCGAGAACTCCACTTTATTTATACGATGACCCATCACAGTTTACTCCTGAGCCGGGCAAGACCTACGGCTTGCTCAGCTACCGTGGGCAGGAAACCGATGGTTGGATGCCGTTGTGTGATTGGGAAACCATCGAAGAACTAAGCCCTGGTAAAGGAAAGTTATCCGAAGCCTCTGTGCGTTTATTCTTCTGTCTCCGCCAGCTCGATAATAGCGGAGTGGATGCTATTATCGCAGAACCAGTCTCGGAAGTGGGATTGGGCGTTGCTATCATGGATCGCTTGCGTAGAGCTAGCGTGATTTAAGGATTTGAATACGTGCGGTGTAACAATGTTACTCTAGCACACGTATGATGCATTAACCCACCGTTTACTTACATGCTCCGCTCACTCATGACTGTTAGTGGCCTTACTTTACTGAGTAGGGTTCTGGGGCTAGTGCGGGATGGCATGGTGGGTCACTACTTGGGGATTACAGGGGCGGCTGATGCCTGGACAGCAGCATTTCAGTTCCCTAACTATTTCCGTCGAGTGTTTGGCGAAGGCGCGTTCAATGCGGCATTTGTGCCGATGTATTCGAGTAAGTTAACCGAGGGGAGGGAAGAGGCTCTGGCATTTGGTGCCCGTGCTATTGTTCTGCTGGCCTTAATTTTGTCAGTTGTATTTGCACTGTGCTTCATCTTCGTGTGGCCAATCATGAAGTTGTGTAATTTTGGTTTTCCTCCAGAGACCTTGGAGCTGACTGTTTCTTTGGCAAGAGTGACGATGGGTTATTTGTTTTTCGTTTGTTTGCTGTCGGCCTTCAGTGCGGTGCTGAACTCGCATAAGAAATTTTTTGCCCCAGCCTGTTCCTATGCTTTTCTTAATATAGCCTTCTTGGTGGGACTTAGATGGGTCGTTCCTGTAATGGGGAATCCAGCACAAGTCTTGGCGTGGTCGTGTTTAGCAGCAGGCTTCATTCAGTTATTGGTGGTGGTAATTCCAGCCTACCGACTTGGGTTACGGCTGCATTTCAAGTTGCCGAAGATTGATAGTGATCTGAAAAAGTTGGGGGTGCTAATGCTTCCGGGCTTGATGAGTGCTGGCATTCAGCAGACAAACTTGTTGGTGAGCGGCTTGGTAGCTTCTGCACAAGTGGGAGCCAAGACGACTATTTACTATGCTGACCGTATTCATCAACTTCCCTTGGGTTTGATCGGAATTGCTTTTGGAGTGGTGCTACTTCCTGAAATTGCTCAAAGGGTTAAAAAGAACGAGATCACGGAAGCAAGAGAGGGGATTCAAACCGGCGTGACGCAAGCCATGTTTTTGACCTTGCCTGCGATGGTCGGGATGATGGTGTTGGCTGAGCCGATGTTATTCGCCCTGTTTAAGAGTGGTAAATTTACTGCTGATGCGGCGGCGTTGAGTGGTCAGGCATTGGCAGTATTTGCTTTGGGTTGTCCTGCCTATGTATTAACACGCGTTCTGCAGCCTGGGTACTTTGCCAGACAGGATACCAAGACACCGATGCGCTACACCTTTGTTTCAGCGGGCACTAATATCGTGCTTTGTGGCATAGCGTTTGGATTTCTTAATGGTACAGGCAAATTACACATTGGCTGTGCTGCTGCCACTTCAGTAGCGGGCTGGGTTAACGTTGTGTTGCTAGCAAGAGGGCTTGGTAAGCATGAATTACTGCAACTTGGCGGCGAGTTTTGGAAACGGATGGGGAAGATGCTGGTGGCCAGTGTGATAATGGGCGTTGGGATTTGGTTTATGGCTGATTTATTTTCTCTGCAACTTCATGCAGACGGGCGCGTGGGACGTATCTCGACTCTGATGGGTGTGATAGCAATCGGGTGTGTTTTATACTTCCTTGTGGCACATTTAACTCGGGCAATGTCTCTTCGGGAGTTAAAGTCTGGCTTCAAAAGAGGCTAATTTTTAAAGAAACGGGTAAAATTGTCATAAAAATGTTAAAAAATCACTCGACCTAGATAATTTTATTCGCAAAACTATATAATTTTGCTAATGTCTCGTTTGTTATGGCAACTACTAAACGCACACGATTTTCACGTCGTGTTCCAGATCATGTGACGGATGAAATCGTTAATGTTCTAGGGACCGAAGATGGATTCCTAGGGTTTAATGACCTCTTTGAACTCGTGTTTACACGTCTAAAGGAAAGAAACGCTGTGGGAGGTGGAGAAGAAATGCTTCGCCTTAGAACCTACGAAAAACTCCAAAACCTCGTTACTCGTGGTATGATCGAAAAACTCGGCAAGGAATATAAAGGCCTTGACCGTCTAAAAGAAGCGCACAGCTCATTTGAAGCTTAGCGTTGATCTACTCCACATTTTAGTGACAAATTTACTGGTAAATCCAGTGATATCATTTTAAACCAAGCCCGTGCCGCATACTGCAGCACGGGCTAACTTTTTTTCTAAAATAGATATGAACGATTATTTTCCGGTATTGATTCAGGCGAGCGTAGCGATTGGCTTTTGCGTTTCTATGCTTTTGATGAGTGTGCTCTTCGGTAAGAGGGGGAGTAAGAACGCGGTTAAAGATACTCCTTACGAATGTGGGATGATTGCCCAAGGGGATGGCGCTCCACGTTTCAGTGTGAAGTTTTATACTGTAGCGATGTTATTTGTTCTTTTTGATATCGAGGTGGTGTTCATGTATCCATGGGCGGTGAACTTCCGTGAGTTAGTGGCTCAGAGCCCCGCAGCATTCTACAGTGTTGCTTCCTTTGCTGGTGTTCTAGCGATTGCTTATGTGTATGCTCTTAAAAAGGGTGCACTTAGTTGGAACACTAAAGGATAGGATAGACTGAGATATCGTTCTGCAAAATTTGCATAGCGAACTGTTGTTATTTTGGTTACGATGAGGTCGATGGATGATGATCTTATTGCTAAGCACACGACTGCAGCTATTCGTATACGGCTGGGAGAAGCGCGATCTCAAAGCTACTTACGTGATTTTATTTACGGTGCCGTGGATGGTGCTGTCACCACATTTGCCGTTGTGGCTTCGGTAGCTGCGACAGGTTTATCCAGTGGTATTGTTCTCTTGCTAGGAGTTGCTAACTTGTTGGCAGATGGATTTTCTATGGCCGCTGGCAATTACCTAGGGACTAAAGCTGATGCTCAAACGCGTGATGCGACAAGGAAGCAGGAGGAATTCGAGGTCGAGCATGCTCCAGATGGAGAGCGAGAAGAAATCCGACAAATTTTTGCGGAAAAGGGATTTGAGGGCGAGACGCTCGATGCGGTGGTGAATGTGATCACTTCCGACAAGAAGCGCTGGGTTGACACCATGTTAATGGAAGAGCATGGCCTGGCATTGGAGTCATCATCGCCTATTAAAGCAGCTTGGGTAACCTATGGGGCTTTTGTTTCTGTTGGGGCGATTCCTCTGGTCACATTTGTGATCGATTATTTTAAGCCAGATGTAATAGCTCAACCATTTGGCTGGAGTATGGGGCTGACGGCTGTGGCCTTCTTTGTGGTGGGAGCATTGAAGAGCCGATTTGTAGAGCGATCTTGGTGGCTTGAAGGCGGCGAAACCCTAGGTGTTGGAACTTTGGCAGCGGGGATTGCTTACGGAATCGGTTTGTTGTTAAAGCCCTTGGTTGAAGGGGCTTTATAAAAGAAACCCATGAGCTAACACATCGTTGCCTATCTGTTGGTAATGCATGTCGTGGAGTTGCCACGCAAAGTTATGACTCGCCACTCCTTTTCCGGCTAGTGCTAGGTCTGCTCCGCCATTGACCATGGGGGCGAGATAAAAGTAGCATTCATCGACGAGGCCTAGATCGAACCATTGGCCCATGAGCCCTCCTCCACATTCGAGCAAGACGGAGTTACAGCCTTTACTGGCTAAATCTTTTAGAATGTCTGCAAAGGCTGTGTCTTGATACATCAAGGTGCGATCTTTGAACTCGTCGCTAAAGACATGGAGGTCATCGGGTAGCGCACTACGCTCGGAATGGGTGATGATGGCTCGATAGGGCTGAAGTTTACCAGCGGGCACATTTTTGCCACGTAATGTGAGTCGTGGGTTGTCTTTCCGTAGGGTTCTCCCCCCAATGATGATGGCATCTACCTCGGCTCGTAACTGGTGAACAATTTCTCGTGATTCTGGACTGGTGAGCCACTGGCTTTCACCAGGAGGACGTGTGATTTTACCGTCGAGCGACATGGCTGTTTTTGCGATGACCCAGGGCAGCCCTGTGGTGATGCGTTTGGCAAAATCTTGAATCAGCGCGTCGCATTCCTTTTCTAATACACCTGAGGTGACAGAGATGTTGTGATTGGCTAATGTAGTATCTGCTGCTCCCTGGTGAGATGGATTGGGATCGGTTGAGCCGTAAACTACATGGGTGATGCCGGCGTCAATAATAGCCTGTGTGCATGGAGGTGTTTTCCCTGTCGTTGAGCAGGGTTCTAGAGTGACATAGAGGGTGGCACCGTGGAGTGACTCCGCTGGATGTTTTGTAAGGGTGTCAACTATAGCGTGTCGTTCTGCGTGCGGTTGACCGGCTTTTGGATGAAAGCCTTGGCCGAGTAGCTCTCCGTCTTTGACGATGACTGAGCCAACACATGGATTTGGAGAGGTGAGACCCTTTCCTCGTTTTGCCTGTTCAATCGCTAGAGCCATCCATTGCTTATCCATGGTGGTAGCTTAATGCGTAGGGTGGGAGATGGTCAAGCCTTGCTGAGTATTGTTCTAACGGTCTTTGAGTCGAAAGTGGTGATATAATTTGTCGAATGGCCACTAATATTATAGAAGTGGGGAAACATAAATTTATTCGCTTTGTTCATAAGGCGAACAACTGTGTTGACTTTTAAGACGATGATGGAAACGAATTCACAACAACGGCCAGTCAATGTGCGAAAGCGCAGTGTGATGGAGTTGGTGAGTCTAGAGGTCGGTGAAATGTATGCATCTCCTTTGGTAGATCGCTTAAAAGGGTCTGCAGAGGGAACGACTATAGGGAATACGACTGTCCTGCTCGCTCAGAAGTCAGGGTTTTGCTATGGTGTGCGTCGTGCTGTAGATCTGGCGCATGCTACTTGCCAAGTCTTTCCTGAGCGTCGAAAGTTTCTTATTGGAGAGATGATTCATAATCCAGAGGTGAATCAAAACCTACGTGATTTGGGTATTGTGACCTTACCTTGGAAGGAAATGACTCAGCAGTACGAAGAATTAACAAGTGAGGATGTGGTGATCATTCCTGCATTTGGTGTGCCAGTTGCATTCATGGAGAAATTACACGAAAAAGGCGTGTCGGTTGTCGATACTACTTGTGGAGATGTGATGACAGTTTGGCGTAGGGTAAAAGCCAATGCGAAAGAGGGGATCACGTCGATTATTCACGGTAAAATGGAGCATGAAGAAACCTTGGCGACCGTTTCGCGAGCAAAAGGTGCGGATGGTAAGGGTCACTATGTGGTGGTGCGTGACGAGCATGAGGCTGGTTTCTTAGCTGCATACATTAGGGGAGGCGTGAAGGATGAGGATTTTTTTGAGAAATTTTCAGGGGCATGCTCGGTAGGGCTTGAGCCAGGAGTGGCTTTACGCAGGATTGGAATGGCAAATCAAACGACGATGTATCGCAAGGAAACCGAGAGGCTGCAGGAGATATTACTGCATGCTGTGATTGATCGGGATGGGCACAATGAGCGTTTCCATATTTACAACACCATCTGTAATGCTACCCAGATGAGGCAGGACTCGTTAAAGACTTTAATTGGGCAGGATATAGACGTTCTTTTCGTGGTGGGTGGCTTTAATTCTTCAAATACAACGCATTTGGTGGAAGTTGGGCAGCGACATGTACCAACATTCTTTATTCGCAATGCTGAGGCGATCGAATCCTTTGAGGAAATTTGGCATTACGATATTGAAAATCAGAAAGTTGACCGAGGTGAGTTATCCGAACTATTTAGTCAAGATAGTGCCGTTCGTATTGGGATAACTGCGGGAGCTTCGTGTCCAAATCATTTGCTGGAACAAACTTTGGTTAAGATATTCCAGTTGCGAGGAGTTTCTACAGAGGTATTGGCTA
>CAXMOB010000120.1:0-7843 GCA_964194815.1 Vicinamibacteria bacterium
CCGATGGCGACGAAGAAATACCACTTTGGAAGCTTTCGAAACGAAACCACGACGAAACCGATCGCGATGACCAGGTAGAAGATGAGCCAGAGGGCTGAATCGACGGTAGGGTTATTGAAGGAGGGTCGGCTGTAGATGGTGGGGTCGATGTCGTTGCGCTGGAACCAGGCAAAGACGGCGAAGAGGGCGGCGAGGAGGAGGTTAACTACTAGCAATTTGTTGTTGCGGAGAGGGTTCATGACGTTTTTTTCTGTGGTTTGTAAATAGATACGATCATTTATTAGTCTTTGATCCTTAATTATTTTCCATCAGCGGTGGTTCGCCATTGTTGTTGGAATCGGTTCCATGCGTCCTGCGACGCCTCTGACTTTCTGAGTGCTTTGGAGACTAGGGATTGATGGAATGCCTTACCAGCGATGGAAAGTCGTTTGCTGGAGGTAGGGTGTCCCTTTAGCATAGGGTCAGTCATAATCGGAGACTCTAACAATATCTCATCAATCATCTTGGTGAGTTTGGGACCGACCATCCAGATCACCTTGTCTTTTGCCGCCACCTCACGAAACAGGAGAGGTGTTTGATATTCGATCATCGGCTTGTCGTCAGTGTTGATCGGGTAGGAATCGAAGAGTTGGCGAGCGGCCGTCAAATTACCGACGTAGTTGAATAGAATCGTCGATGGTGATGGGGCTATCATTTTTGGGGAGGCCTGATGCCAGCTCACACCCTCCACCTTCTTCAGCATGGCATCACGATCCACGGCTGGCGGGATCGGCAGTGGCTTCTTGTTTCGTTGTCCGATGAGTGCCACCTTCTCATTGCCGGGGGTGAAGTTGTTACGCCACAAGGTGACTTGCTCGAATGCTTCCAACATCGTCCGAACGATGACGCCGAATTCAGTTTCGGTGATTTGGTAGAGTGGCAGCCATTGGACAAAAACACCATCTGGATTGAGGCGTTCTGCAGCGGCTTGATAGTGGTCGAGACTATAGAGGCTGCCGGCACCGCGACGGAAGGGAAGAAACAGATCGGCATTGATCATGTCGAATGTCTGATTCGATGCCATCAGATAGTGGCGGCCATCTTCGATCAGGATGGTAGAGCGTGGGTCAGTGAAAACGCCGCCGGTCATTTCGGGCGGAATATAGCTCTTTGCTGCTTCCACTACCGCAGGCGTGAGTTCGCAACTGACGACACGGTTCACATTTGGGAACTCCGGGTTGAGCGAAGCACCCGCCGACATACCAGTTCCGAAGCCGATGTTGCAGATACTTTTGACCTGCGGGTAGATCATCAGCGGTATGCGCGATTGATTCGCTTGTTCATCGAAGACCTTCGTTGATCCTAGGGAATAAGCTCCATTGATTTTGATCGCGATATGACCGTTGGTTTTTTTGATCGCCGTTACCGTACAGTCACTGCCTTCCCAGGTTTGAAGGATTTTGACGGGCTGTAAATTTGGGTGCTGTCCCTGCGTTGGGAGCTTTGCTGGGTTGAGTAAGGTGAAGAGCAGGATCAGGCAGACGGCGGCACCGGATCGGATAAGAATAGCGGTGCGCTTCCAGCCGATGGGGAGGAGGAGACCGACGGTCAGATAGCCAGCGGCGAGTAATTGCATACTCCCCCACATGCCGAAGGATGGGAGTAGGATGAAACCGCAGATCAGAGCCCCAGTGATGGCACCGAGAGTGTTTGCTGCGAGTATGCGTCCGAGCGTGCGGCCGGGTTGATTGGCATGCTGCTCGGTTGCTTTCATCAGGAACGGAAACACCATTCCGAGTGCCAGCACCACTACGCCGATGCCACGAAAGCCCATGTTGAAAATTCGACTCACGTAGTCGTCCCATGACTCTAGTTTGTAGACTGGCTGTAAGTCATGCGTCACATGCATCAACATCGATGGGTTAAGTAAGAGTAAGGCACCGCCGATGAGCACCAGCACTGCAGTGACTTGAAGTGGAGGTAGTTTAAGTAGTGATACGAGTGAGCTGAGCCACGCACCGAGAGCGAGGCAGATCAGGACGACCGTTAGGATGATCGCAAATGAATAGACTGAATTTTCATGCACCTGTGCGAAGATACGTGTCCAAAGGACTTCGAGAGAGAGCACTGAGAAGCCTGAGAAAAAGCAGAGCGGGAGAATGACGCGGTCGCTGAGTGAGTTCTTTTGAGATGTTGATTCGCTTTTTTTCTCATCATCCAGCATGCGATTGGATTCGGTCGTGTCGATTGCTGCCTCGGGGCGGCGTGACAACCACCATGAAATTCCGGCGACTGTTGCCGATAGAAAAATAGCAATTCCGTAAGTGGTTTGGAACCCAAAGGTGGGGATGAGAACAAATGCTGCGTAGGAGACCCCTAAGGCAGCGCCCAGTGTGTTGGTACCATAGATAAAGGCGGCCATGCGACCAAATCGGCTACGCTGGCGGATGATGGCTTGTGCGATTGCTGGAATTGTGCCGCCCATGAAGAACGCAGCCGGGAAGATCAGCAGCAGGGAGAGTGCAAACTTGATGATGAGTATCCAAGCGGTGCCAGAGATGGATTCGTAGACGTGTGGGTAAATCCCGTAGAAAATCTTCAGTATCACGAAGTAGATCAGAGCGGTGAGGACGATGCCGACTTCGAGTACTGCGTAGAGGCGCATTGGATTGGGTGAGGTGCTGGTGCGTTTTCCCCACCACCAACTGCCGAATCCGAGTCCGGCAAAGAATGCTGCCAAGGTGATGGAGGTGGCATGGGCTGTGTTTCCAAACAGCAGGCCAAGTTGTTTCATCCACAGGACTTGGTAGATCAAGCCGCTAAATCCGGATACAAACATCATGATCAAGATAGGCAATAGCGGGAGACCTTTTTGAGCCGCTGTTTGTTTGCGCTCACGTTGGTATTTTGATTGACCCTTCATCGGGAGAAGTTGGTAGCAAGAAGAACAATCAACCGCAAATGGAATCGAGACTATTTCACCTGCTTGATTCGCAGGGTCACAACACTAGGGATTTTTCCGACAGAATTATTGTTAATTCTGTCGGACGCCGCAGGCACCGACCTAGATGAAGATGCATTTATCGATAATAGTTACCCATTTTATAATCAGCTAATGATCCCCAAGGGTAAATATGATGATCATTACTATAGCGTGGCAAGATTACTCCCGTTCCTGAGCCTAGCTTTACGTTATTATTGGGTCGGTGCGGGATTTTTTCTGGTGAGTTCAATAATTTACTCTAAGTATCATCATGAATATGAAAAAAATTGTCCAATACATATCGCTATTGTTGGTGCTAGCTCAGTCCTTATGTAATGCAGCTGATGTCCAAACAGCGAAATCAGCTACTGATATCGTTCAGGAGGTGTTTAAAAGTAGTCGGAGCACAAAGCCTTTGGCAAATTTTAATCTAAACCTAAATTATTCATCAACTGAAGATACTCAAATGACGCTGGGTGAATCTTATCACCTGCCTCTTCCCTCTGGAAAGCATAAGTTATCACTTCAGTATCAGCAATATGGAAGTTTACCATCTTCACTTTCCGTTACTCTTGATGGAGAACGTACCATGGAGAACAAGGTGGTCGATACAGGAATATACCCCACTGGTTACTTTAGAGCTCCTTCTAATATTTATGCATTAGAAGGTGATTTTACTGTTTATGTTAAATTTAATGCGAAAGCAGACGGTACCTTATTCATGCGTCATGATACTTCCGGGAAGTGGAAACCTAAGGGGAAGGTTCTAGGTATTAAAAAGGGGAAACTTATGTATGATGTTGGGGGGCTAGGTTCTATTAGTACCGATAAGAAGGTGACAGACGGAAAAGTCCACTACGCCGTAGTTCGTTCTCACAAAAAAGAAATTCAGCTCTTCTTGGATGGAAAGCTCATTGGTGTAGGGAAAAAATTAGCGATTGATGATCAAAAAGATAGTCTCTTTCAAATTGGGCACGGCTCAAATTTCTCCAAAGATCTTAATAATGGAGTGGTGTCAAATGTCAGATTCTGGAAACGAAGTATCACTGACATCGAATTAAAAGACCTAGGTGCAGGAGCTGCTGATAAGGTGAATACGCCTGATCAAGTTTGGTCACCTCCTGTTTTGCCAAAGGCGAAAGCTTCAGAATGGCTCCCTGGGCTAGCCATTGCTGTAATTATTCCTAATGAAAATTTCACGGTTCACAGTGCAACTATCCAGCCTCTAGATCTCACTGCTCATGCACAGATTATCAAATCTCTTAATTCGAAATCTTTAAATGAAGGGAAACGCATATACTCAACGCTCTGTATTACCTGCCATGGTGATAGGCAAAAACCTGGGAGTCTTCCAACAGCCTTAAAGTTCCATCAAGGAGTATTCAAAAATGGCACAGATCCTTATCGCATGTTCAAGACTCTTGAAAAGGGCTATGGCATGATGGTGCCTCAAGCCCAGTACACATCCGAGCAAAAGTATGCGGTTATACAGTATGTTAGGGAAACTTTCCTTAAAGAGCACAACCCCACTCAATACGCCAAGGTGGATTCTTCTTATTTAAAATCTCTGCCGAAGGGACTTCATTTACCTAAGCAAATAAAGCCCCGCAATACCAATAGAAAGCCATATTTAGAGATGGATTTTGGCCCCTATATGATGGGTTCATTCCAAATTGATAAGCATCGTGAAAATATTGCTCAGAAAGGTATAATGGTACGTTTAGATAAAGGAACTGGAGGTGTTTCCAAAGGGAATAGCTGGATACTTTATGACCATGATACCATGCGAGTTGCTACTGCCTATCAAGGGGGTTTTATCAACTGGAGAAGTATTCTTTATGACGGCTCGCACGGGACTCATGTGTCTATTACAGGTGATCCTGTTTTGACTGTAGCGAATCAACCAATCTGGCAGAACCCTAATACAGGCGACTGGAAAGATCTAAGAATTAAAGGTCGCGATGGTAGACGCTATGGCCCTCTCCCTAAATCATGGGTCAACTATAAAGGTCTCTATGTGAATAATAATAAGGTTATTATTTCCTACACAGTGGGCGATACAGAGATTAAAGAACTGCCATCACTTTCAGGAGATGATACTTTTGTTAGGCAGTTATATGTAGGTAAAAGAAAAAAACCGTTGGTCTGTTTGCTCGGGAAAAAATCGGACACTTTAAATTTTGCAATCAATGCTCCACAGGGTGTTCAACTAAAAGAAAATGATGGTGCCACCTATCTGCATATTCCAAAGGGTGATAAGCCTCTTAGTATTACTTTGGGTTTTGCTAATCTCCCATCAGCTCAGATTGTATCAAAACTTCCTCCTTCGGTAAATATTCCTTCTTTGTGTCTTGGAGGACCTTCCATGTTTCCTAAAGTCATTGAAACCTCAGGAAACAAAGCTACAGGTGATAGCCCATTTCTTGTCGACGAGTTAACAGTTCCATCACCTAATATAATTCCTGGCAATGTTTGGATAAGATTGGGAGGTTTTGACTTCTTCCAGAATAATCCTGACCGTGCCGCAGTATGCACCTGGCAAGGTGATGTGTGGCTTGTCGACGGTGTTCAGGGAGATCTTAAAAAACTTCAATGGCGACGTATTGCAACAGGCCTTTTCCAGCCACTGGGCTTAAAAATTGTGAAAAATACAATTTATGTCACCTGTCGGGATCAAATTGCACGACTACATGATCTTAACGGAGACGAAGAAATTGATTTTGTTGAGAGCTTTAATCACGACCACCAGGTCACAGAGCATTTTCATGAATTTGCGATGGGTTTACAAACTGATAGTGATGGAAACTTTTATTACGCTAAATCTGCTAGGCACGCCAAAACAGCAGTAGTGCCTCATCACGGCACCTTACTTATGGTGCCCCCTGATGGATCGAGAACCGAAATCATAGCTAATGGTTTCAGAGCGGCTAATGGAGTTTGTCTCAATCCTGATGGGACTTGGATCGTGACAGACCAAGAAGGTCACTGGAACCCAAAAAATAGAATCAACTATGTTAAAAAAGGTGGCTTCTATGGTAATATGTATGGATACCATGACGTCACTGATTCTTCGGATGAAGCGATGGAAAAACCTCTCTGTTGGGTGACAAACTCTTTTGATAGATCTCCGGCTGAGCTTGTATGGGTTCCTAAGGATGCGGCATGGGGTGGACTTAATGGGACTTTGCTAAACCTGAGTTATGGCTATGGCAAAATCTACACTGTTCCTCATGAAATTGTCGACGGCCAAGCTCAAGGTGGTATGTGTGCTCTTCCTATCGCTCAGACTCCTTCAGGTATCCACAGGGGACGCTTTCACCCAAAAAATAAACAACTATATGGAGTTGGCATGTTTGCCTGGGCTGGGACACAAAGAGCTGATGCTGGTTTCTACCGGATTAGATACACAGGCCGACCTGCGAAGATGCCTATTGCGACAGAAGTAAAAAAAGGAAGCTACACGCTAACCTTTTCAGATCCTATACCACAGGGTTCAACATTTAAGGTCAAATCTTGGGACCTTAAACGAACAAAAAACTATGGTTCGAAGCACTATAATGAAAAAGAAATTCAAGTCACTAATGTAGAAATAAAGGGCCCAAAGGTATTATTGACAATTCCAACACTTAAAGTGACTCGAGGTCTTGAGATCCTGTGTACTTTCCCTGATAAATCTACTAGGAAGATCCATGCAACAATTAATGTGGTGAGGTGATCTACGTAAGCATCTGATCAGGCTTAGGAATCAGGTTAGCAGGTCTCGCTTTCTGGAGTTTCTAAGGTTTCTAGAGACTGGATGGCTTCATACATATCATAGGCTTGATTGTACCTTCTTTCGATCAGTGGACTACTGATGCGATTGAGCCATGCTATAAAGGGTTGTGGCATGGTGGGGTAATCAACCATTTTGAATTTACCGCTCGATCTGTGGAAGCTTAATGCGTCTTGAAGTTCGAATCCTTCAGTAGGGTGACTGTTGTTGAGCATGCGATAAACAACTTGCGATAGCATGTATTGTGATGTACTAAAGTTACTGACGATGCCTTCGTAGACTTCGGGAGGGATGGTCTCAGGGTTATCGAAGTAGTCCGCGGGGTGGTAATTCTCAGCGGTGAGGTTGATTATTGGGACCTTTGCAATATCGAGAATGCGGTAGATGTAGTTGTCGTCCTCTCCTTTATAGACAATGACATTGTCGATACTAATGGAATAGTAAGGGATATTTTGGTTATTACACTCATGTATGGCGGTGGTGATTTGCTTGAGGAAATGAATGGTTTCTTGAAAAGTGAAGGTGTGTCTTTCTGCGAAGTTAGCCAAGGTTTCGCCAGGTTCCTCTTCATAGACTGCGTAAGCAATGTGTTTCATCAGTTTGAGTTCCATAACTGGTGAAATGTTGGGGTGTTTAAATGCTCGTAATTGGCGGGTGATCGTTCTGATCTCTCTAAGGTTGGGTTCCTTTTTTGATAAGACAAAAATGGGGAGTAAAACTGGCGCCTTATTGGCTGTTTGGTCAATGGCTTTGAAGGTTGTGAGAATGCCTGCAGTATCAATACATTTGAGCACTTCGTAACGATTATCAAAAAGAATACCATGAGCTGGAGTCGCAGCTTCTGCAGCCACTCTCGCTTCATCTTCAGCAGATAATTCTGATTCCATCGGATTATGTGACCAGATTTGTGCTACACTTTGGCGAAGAAACCGTGTTTGCAAGCACTTGTAGCCAATGTCATGGGATGAAAAGCTTTGTGTTTGGATGTCGATGAGGAGATCAATAAGTTCCTCTAAATTGGTGTAATATTTATAGTCTTCTGAGCGGATCGTTTGGTGAATGATTGGCTCTAGCAATGCGTCAACTCCATATCGTTGCCACGTTGTAGG
>CAXMOB010000121.1:0-5501 GCA_964194815.1 Vicinamibacteria bacterium
CTGCTGAAAGCTCCTTGGACTGCTCCTCTATGGTGGTCTCTTCTGTGGTCTCTTCTGTTTTGGAGCAGGATGCTAGTGCTAGTGTGCACATTGCTAGTAGTGATAACTTTTTCATTTTGTAGGTGAGGTTGTTCTACACACAATGACGTGTATAGCAGGTGGTATTTTGCCCGTTATTTACCGAGCGTCAATGCGTATGTAGGAGATGCTTACCAATACTCATGACTATATTGATATAAGATAAAGCAAATCTGTTTTCAAGCTCTATAGCTGATAATCATAAATGCAGCATCACCCACCACACTGACCACAAGCACGCCCTTCAGTTGGAGCATGGGCATTACTACCCTCCACGCTGGGTGCACGCTCGCCATCCGTGACCTTTATGATTTCAGCAGAGAAGGCAAAAGCAATGAGTAGACTATAGAATAAAGAGAGTAGTTTGAGCTCTATATGAGTTAGTTAAATTATGGGGTGTTAAGCTGAAATATCATGAGCTGTTTATGAGCCCTTTATGAGCGAAAATGAGCGAAAAAGGCATGAAATTGGCAGAAATGGAAATATTAACACCAATCAACAAAACCACTCAAAACCTTATAAAATATACCATAAATTAACTTTTTACACTAACAACAGAAATGCACCCAGAGCTTCTCGAAAGCCCTGCTTATGTAACTCAATATCCACTAGAATTTCTATCTAGCAGTCTATCGATTACGAAGGAATGGAGGAATATCCAAGTCTTCACCATCCATTAAATTCGGTGCCTCTCCTGAAAACTTCCCCTTAGGTCCACCATCAAGTGCCAACTCAGTCTGTGGCTTTTGACCACTACCCTCTGCCACAGAACCGACAGCTAATGATGAAGCTTCACGCTTCGGAGGGAGTTCGGTCACTGGAAGGTTTTCTTGCACCTCTTCCACGGGTTCGATTACTTCCTCTTGAGCCAATTCAGCAAACTCAACTTCTTCTACAGCATCCTCTTCCTTAGCTTCGATCTTTGGGGTAGAAAAAGATTCTAACACCACTTTTCCATGTTGGGTCGAAGCCGCTGAGAAAATGTGAGTTTCCTCATTGTTAGACCCAACTACATCGTCCACTTTATACACCTTTGGATTTTCCATTTTCACAGGGACTAGAACCTCTTCGATCTTCTCTTCTTTTGGTGCACTTGAAATTTTCTCAACCTTCACCTCTGGTTCTTTTGCCACCACTTCTTCCACCACTTCTTCCACCACTTCTTCCACCACTTCTTCCACCACTTCTTCCACAATTTTTTCTTCCACAACCTGCTGCTTCACCGGGGCAGCTGTTACCACAGCTGTCGTATCCTTCTTTGAGTGTAGTAAAGCTTCAGGTAATGCACTGAGTAAAGTCACACTGAGGTTATCTCCCATAGAATCATCCACTGCCGCACCAAAGAGAATATGTGCATCTTCTGGAACATGCTTGGCAAGTTCACGCATCAATAATTCCACCTCGTAAAGTGACATCCCTGTGCCTCCACAAATATGCACCAGCACACTCGTTGAGGAACGTAATAACGATCCCTTATCTAGTAATGGACTACTCAACGCCTTCTGCAATGCGAGCTGACTACGGTTCTCACCATCAGCTATACCAGAACCAAACAAACAACGCGACTTCGATGCCTTCAACGCGGTCATCATGTCATCAAGACCAACATTGATCAATCCTGGCTGCACCACCAAACGCGTCACCGCTTTTATACTCTGAGAAATCATCACATTCGCAGCTGAAAATGCCTCGTGAATACCTTGGCTAGCCAACACCAGTTCACCCATCTTCGCATTATCAAATGTCACTAAGGCATTCGATAACACAGAAAGCTCATTCAATGCAGTTTCTGCCTGCACACGACGACGCTTTCCTTCAAACTCAAATGGCATAGTCGCGAAAACCACTACAAAGGCACCTTGCTCACGTGCAATACGTGTCACCAATGGTGCCGCTCCTGAACCCGTTCCGCCACCAAGGCCCACGCACAGGAAGACCATCTTCTGATTACGTAACGCATCACGAATATCAGTCTCAACTTCCTGAGCAGCACGAAGTCCCATCTCAGGATCACCACCTGCTCCAAGGCCCATGGTCAGTTTCTTACCCAGTTGAACCTTCTCACCAGCCATCGAAGTGTTCAATGTGCGAGAGTCCGCATTCAAGGCTAGCATGGTGCCAGAATCAGCTCCATCTAAGGCTACACGGTCCAGCATGTTTGCTCCAGCACCACCAACGCCAACAATCTTGACTTGGTTCACTGGTATCGTTTGTTGTAGGTCTCTTTGATACTCAATCATGATAATTAGCTTTGCTTTACTAATTTTTCAAAGCCTTGGCTAGGAGTAAATACTCTCTACTTGTCGATTCTGCATTGACTAGCATCGTAATGTGGCGAAACTCAAACGAACTTCACATTTTTATGATCGTTAAACCAAAAATTCGCGGATTCATCTGCACCACTGCACACCCAGACGGCTGTGCTGCACACGTTCAGGAACAAATCGATTACGTTAAGGCTCAGCCAAAAGTTGCTGGCCCTAAGAACGTTCTCATCATCGGTGCTTCTACTGGCTACGGCCTAGCATCTCGTATCGTTCCTGCTTTCTCATCTGGCGCAAACACACTTGGCATTTTCTTCGAAAAGCCAGGGTCAGAAAAACGTTCAGGATCTGCTGGCTGGTATAACTCAGCAGCCTTCGAAGCAGCTGCTACAGCTGAAGGGCTCTACGCGAAGAGCCTCAATGGCGATGCCTTCTCGCACGAACTCAAAAAGCAAGCGCTTGAAATGATCAAAGCCGATATGGGCAAGATCGACCTCGTGGTCTACTCACTCGCATCACCACGCCGCACCGATCCGGATTCAGGCGAAACCTACAAGTCTGTACTCAAAACCACTGGTGGAGAATTCACCAACAAAAACCTCAACACCGATAAAGGTGAAGTGGAAATGGTCACCATCGGTGCTGCTGAAAACGACGAGGTCGAACAAACCGTCAAGGTGATGGGTGGCGATGACTGGGAACTCTGGATCAATGCTCTCGCTGAAGCGGACCTCCTTGCTGATGGTGTCAAAACTGTTGCCTATTCCTACATTGGCCCTGAACTCACCTGGCCAATCTATAAGGACGGAAGCATCGGACTAGCGAAGAAAGATGTTGAAGCGGCTTGTGCTCGTATCGACACCAAACTCACCGAAAAGTTTAATGGCGGACGTGCCTGGGTTTCAGTGAATAAAGCTCTCGTCACTCAAGCATCATCAGCTATTCCCGTAGTGCCACTCTACATTTCAATTCTCTACAAAGAAATGAAGGCACTCGACATCCACGAAGGTTGCATCGAGCAAATCCAACGTCTGTTCGCAGACCGTATGTATGCCGACAAGTGCGCTGTCGACCAAGAAGGACGTATCCGCATCGACGATCTGGAGATGCGTGCTGACGTCCAAGCTGCAGTCGCAAAGTCATGGGACGCTATCACGACCGAATCGATTGCTGAGCTTTCAGACTTCAAAGGCTATAAAGAAGAATTCCTCAAGCTCTTTGGCTTCGGACTCGATGGAGTTGATTACGCAGCTGAGACTGACTCCTTGAAGTCGCCAGCTTCAATCAGTTAATCGACCCCAACGAAAGATTACAAAAATGCTCGGGAGCTTTGGCTTCCGAGCATTTTTTGTGCTTTAATCTAGCCTCACACCAGTCGATTAAGTTGCACCTTTCTTGCGATTCATCCAAGCGCTACAAAAATAGCCCCCATAGAGAAGCCATATTTCACTCAAAAATCAAGATATCACCTTAGAATCGGACAATACAAGCGCGCTATTATACATTCATGACTGACCAAAACATATTTTCTGGCACTATCCCCGCATTGATGACTCCATGTGATGCCAATGGCACACCTGACTTCGATGCACTTGTAGCAACAGCTAAAGGCCTCATCGAAGCTGGTATGGACGCAGTGGTCTACTGCGGGTCAATGGGTGACTGGCCGCTTCTCACTGACCAAGAGCGCATGACTGGTGTCAAAGCTCTCCTTGATGCTGGCATCAAAACCATCGTTGGCACAGGTGCACAAAACACACGCATCGCTGTAGAACACACAAAACACGCTCGCGAAGTGGGTGCTCACGGCCTCATGGTCATCCCACGTGTACTCTCACGCACACTTTCAGCTGCAGCTCAACACAACCATTTCTCAGCAATCCTCGAAGCAGCTGGACCTGATCTGCCTGCTGTTATCTATAACTCTCCTCACTACGGATTTGAAACCAAAGCTGAGCTCTTCTTCAAGTTGAACGCACAGTATCCACAGCTCATCGGCTTCAAGGAATTTGGCGGTGCAGCTGCACTCACATACGCAGCAGAACATATCACAACTGGTGACAACGGCCTCACTCTCATGGTAGGTGTTGACACACAAGCATTCCACGGTTTCGTGAACTGCGGTGCTGTTGGTGCAATCACTGGTGTAGGCACAGCAATGCCTAAGGAAGTCCTCAAGATGGTTGAACTCTGTAAGCTCGCTGCTACTGGTGATGCTCAGGCTCGCCGCTACGCACTTGAACTTGGCGAAGCGATGAATATTCTTTGCACCTTTGACGAAGGCACTGACCTCGTGCTCTACTACAAGCGTCTCATGGTGCTTGAGGGCAACGCAGCGTACGAACACCAAATCTATGCTGATGACAAGTTAAGTTCATCACAACAAGCACACATTGATTCGCAGCACACTCTCTTCCGTAACTGGTGGAACTCATGGGACGGTAGCAAGGCTTAACTAGCCAATTCCTCATTCTTTCTAGAGCCAGCTCACGCACTTGCGAGGGCTGGCTTTATTGTGCTATCTCACAACCGCCCTCCCCCTTCAGCTAATATTTTATTTTTATAGGCCTGGCATTTAAAGTCACAAAATTTGCCTCCGCTTTATTATAGTTAGGGGAAATACACATTGGAAGCGGAAGGAGTTTTTTACACCTATTCCAATGCTTGCCAGATCTTAAACGTAGATGCTAGGGTGGTGCTGTTGACTGTATGGTATTGAAAAGATAAATAATTCATAGAGTGATGGTTACAAATTCGATTGCTGTGGGTCAACATTATAACACCAGTTATCCTTATCTATCTATATTGATAGATAGATAGATAGATAGATACAGTCAACTCACCAGATCAACCCAACAAGGCCACTCAAAACTCCCCAATGAAAAACCCGCCTTCATTGGAAAAGCGGGATTGGCTAATACGCTAGCTTAAGCTGACAACACCCATTAGTGCTGGCGCTTGATATAGCATTGGGGGGTAGTAGATCGCTTACTTGAGGTGCTTCAAACGGATATTACGGAAATCAACTTTCATCGGTTTTCCTTGGTGGAGTTGGAGACCGATTCTTCCTTTGCGGATGCGTTTTTTGTCATTATCAGTTAGGTCTATGGCGACTTCACCATTCACCTTGTGGACGATGTGATTGCCTTTGCAGATAAT
>CAXMOB010000122.1:0-2622 GCA_964194815.1 Vicinamibacteria bacterium
GCAATAATCAGCCCATCCTTCACAATCACAGCACCTACCGGCACCTCTTCCGCTTCATATGCCTTCTTTGCACCACGCAATGCCTGCTGCATAAAAAATGCATCACTGCTGAAGTCAAAGCTATCCTCTTGATCCAATTCGTTCATCCGAGCCGTTACCATTAAAGATTTCCTCCAAATCAGCAACTCTAAAGCGACACGCATCTTGGATCGTCAAACAATATACCTCTAGAAGCCAATACATGGGCACCACAATCCATCCTTAAAGGAAACACCACCAGTAAGCTCGGGTATCCGAGTTCACACTACACGATAAAAAGAGGGAGCTCCGAAATTAGCTCCGGTTGCTGCCTGCGGCGCCCAACAGAATTGACAAAATTTGCATAATTGACAAAATTTGCTTCGGTTTTTGGATTTAGAGCTTGGGGTTGAGACCAGAGCTACTCTGGTGGAGCTGAATTAGAGGGAGCAATTCTGTGAATTTTGTAAATTCTGTCAAAAACAACACTCTGGTAATTTTTGTCGTGCGCTGTGATCCGAGTTACACAAAAAAGATATTCCTATCTATATCCTCGATTCGTGTTATAAGGGAGTCTATCTATTTAATCTTATTTGAAGGAACCAATTGGACTTCAGTCACTTCTGACTGATCACACCACAACACTTCGGCTGAGACAAATTCGAGGAATGCCTATGTCCAACAAATACTCATCGGAAGAGCCATCAACCTTCTTTTCTACACTTCCAGATCCCACAGACAATCAATCTAAGGAGGAATCCTGCAAGCAAGTAAGCGTGCCAACAGAAACCGCTATCGTTTATTGCGAAGGGCACTTTGGGGGCATTGGTGGCAAGATAGCCAACGAACTTGTCCGACATTCAGAAAAATACAAAATCCTTTCCATTATTGATAGTGAGAAGTGTGGAGTGGATTCAGGAAAAATTCTTGACGACAGCAAAAATGGCATTCCAGTATTCCGAGATCTCGGCACTGCCTTAGCTCAAGCTGGCCGTCTCCCCAATCATTTCATTTTTGGAATAGCCTCTGAGACCGGAATACTTACTTCAAGCGAAAGACGGGTGATGCTCCGAGCTATCGGCTATGGCATGAATATTGCAAATAGTCTTCATGAGTTTCTCAATAATGACCCAGAATTTGCCGCTGCCGCTGCTAAATCAAACATTGTCATCCACGAGCTGTGAAGACCAAGTGAGAAACTGATCTGAGAATTTTCAGTGGTGACCCTAGATGCTATCCATAATGCATGGAAAACATAAAGTAGGCACACAAATCCCTTTTCAACTCGATTGCAGTGCATTACTCCGATCAGAGACATCAATCATTATAGGCAAAAACCTTTATCCTTTCAACTTTTAACTTTTTCCTGAGTAGCCCTAGGAACTGACCTTCCCACACACCTGCCATTTCCCTTGGTTCTTTCCCCTTTTTGCCATTTCTCAACGACTTCCCCCTTGACTCTTAGTCCCTTTCGGTGCAAATCGACTGCGTGCTTACTATTCGAAATCTTACCAAAACTTACGCCGGTCGCACTCTCTTTGAAGATGTGAAAATGACCATCAACTGGGGTGAACGTGTCGCCCTCGTCGGTCCAAACGGAGCAGGTAAATCAACACTCATTCGCATCATTCTTGGTGAAGAAGAGTCTGATATAGGAACTGCAGAAATCGATGAATATGCCATCACTGGCTATCTCGCTCAGGAATCTGGCGATCCACAGGACGACTCAGTCCTCGAGATTGCCATCAGTATCAACAATGAAATGCGTGACGCCATCCAGACACTCCGTAAGGGTGAAGCAGATGGCACTACAGCATCTCCTGAGTTTGCGGAAGCACAGGATACTTTCGATTCTAACAACGGCTACGCACTTGAGCCAAAAGCAAAGAAAGTCCTCGCTGGACTTGGATTCACTCCTGAACAATTTCACCTTCCTGCACGCACATTCTCTGGTGGTTGGATCATGCGTGCTCACCTCGCCCAGCTTCTAGTAAAAGAGCCTGATCTTCTCATTCTTGACGAACCGACAAACCACCTCGACCTCCTTTCACTTCTCTGGTTCCAACGTTACCTTTCAAACTACCCTGGAGCTATCTTCATGATCTCGCACGATCGCCACTTCATGGACGCAATTGTTGAGACCGTTTACGAAATCGACAATCCAGATATCATCCACTATACGGGTAACTTCTCAGCTTACGAGAAAGAACGTGAAAAGCGTTACGACCAAAAGGTTTCTGAATACCGTAACCAAACGAAGGAAATTGACCGAGTTCAGGAATTCATCACTAAGTTCCGTGGCGTAGGCTCTAAGGCATCTCAGGTGCAAGACCGCATGAAACTCATCGAAAAGCTTAAGGCAAAACTCAATAAACCAATTGCACCACGCAAAGTCTTCAAGTTCAACTTCCCACAACCTGCTCGTTCAAACCAGAAATTGGTTGAACTCGACAACGTAACCCAAGCCTACGGTGACCACGTCATCTACAAAAACCTTGATTTCGAAGTTGAGCGTGGTGAACGTCTCGCACTCATCGGCCCTAACGGTGCTGGTAAGTCAACGCTCCTCAAGCTCCTCGCTGACATGCTTCCAGTCGAAGCCGG
>CAXMOB010000123.1:0-1939 GCA_964194815.1 Vicinamibacteria bacterium
GACATCATCAAGAAGCTCAAAAAGGGCGACAAAGTGCTGCTCGAATGGGCACATTTCTACACTTCAAAAAGCTCATCGGTGACTTCGAATCAAAATTTCCTGAACGTATCATCTCAAAGATTGAATTAATTAAATAGATAGGGCTCCCCGCAATCACCCCCTTTTCTCCTTTCAATATTTTAAGTCATAGTCACCATAGAATGATGATAAAAACGATAATTAAGAAATGGTGGCTACTTGCGCTTTTTCATCTACCCGTCGTCTTTGGATTATTCTACTTTTTCGGCACCCTCGACACAAGCCTGAATGATGATACTGATTTACAACTAGCCCTCTCAGTAGACCTCCCCCATGAACACCCACTGAATGAACTGCCCAGAGTCGAATATCGAGTCTCACTAGTCGAAGACGAATTAGATCTAAATCGACCATTTGAACAACTGCCTGAATTCGAAAGTGACGCACACGCACTTAGAAAGCAGAAATTCACACTCACCTATGCTGCTATTGAGTTATACTCTTCAACAGCCCCCTCCCGTCCATCCACAGCATTGGTAAACTTATATGCACTGAAGGCACTTGAAGAAATGTCAAATAACAATAGTGAAGCCGCTCTAATAACTATCCTACAACTGAGAAGTTTCGCATATCAATGGCAAAATCATTCGAGTTATAGATATTATTGGGAAACTCATGGTGTAGGCCTCTACGGTTCAAGAATAACTTGTGCCTTGGTCGATCAACTCCTCAGCAATACTCATCAAAACGAACAAATTTTGAATAAAATCAGTGACTCTCTAGCAACTAACAATTGTGATCTCGACACCATGAGAAAAAACCACATTCTACTCGTCTTTCAGTTTAGTAGAAGTGTTATGCACTCAACAAGAAGTTTTCAAGAATTCTATGATAAGACTGGAGAGTTCATAAATATATCCCCATACAGTTACCATCCGAACCGCACTATCAACGCTTGTGGTAAAATCGCCAGTAATCATCTTAAGCAAATCCACACACCTGTATCCCAGATGATTGTCACAATAAATGACCATCAAACCTGAGGCTATGAACCTAATATACTAGTTAGTATGTTACCAAACCGCAGTGCTGGAGAATTCCTCAATTACCTCGAGGACCCTAGATTTCACGCCCAAATTGCCAACATGAAAGTCTATGAAGACCTCGTTCGACTCAAACTCAACATGCTGCGATATAGGCTAGAACATGGCAAACTTCCAAACTCACTCATTTACCGTGGTTCCGCGCTACCAGACCCATTCTCATCAGACGGTAAACAGCCATACCTATACGACGCAAAATCACAAACCATATCGTCAGCTGGTGACAGCCTAAAAGAACAATACCATATCAGAATGAAAGCTCCATTCGCCATACAGCTGAAATAATCCCCAAGGCATAAAACTTACTCACCTCTCTGAAATTTCTCGTGCGTTTCATCTATTTCGTGGTTAATTCACTTTGTGGCTAAAAAGCAATCAACCGACCTTTCAAAAATCACCATTCGTGGTGCTCGTCAGCATAACCTCAAGAACCTCGACCTTGAGATCCCCGCAAACGAACTCACAGTAGTCACTGGGCCATCTGGCTCAGGTAAGTCGTCGCTTGCTTTTCACACGCTCTATGCCGAAGGCCAACGCCGCTATGTAGAAACATTTTCTCCCTACGTCCGCCAGTTCATGGATCGCATGGATAAACCACTGGTCGATAAAATAGATGGCATCCCACCGGCAATTGCGGTTGAACAAAAAAACACCATTCGCACCACGCGTTCCACCGTCGGCACACTGACTGAGCTCAATGACTACCTCAAGGTCGTTTTTCCAAGGCTCGCCAAAGCATTCGACCCACACACGGGTGAACAAATCATTCCTGACACTCCAGCAAGTATCCACAACTGGGCACAAGAGAATATCGAGAC
>CAXMOB010000124.1:0-4460 GCA_964194815.1 Vicinamibacteria bacterium
CGGAGCATGAGACTAACTCTCAAACTCCGCTTCTTAAAATTTAAGCTTAGCTTAGATCACCCGATCATTACCACCGTCGACTGGAATTTGTGCACCAGTCGTCGCACAGAACACTGGGCCAGCAACTGTGCTCACCATACGTGCAATATCAGTCGACTTGATTTCCGCACGGAGCAAGTTCTTGGTTTTGTATTCATGAACAGTCATGCCATAACGCTCAGCCGACTTCTCTAGTGCTTCTTGTGTCCAGATCTCAGTGTCAAACACAGCATCAGGATGCAATGTGTTGACGCGGATGCCGTCGCCAGCAAGTTCAAGAGCTGCCACACGTGCGAGCTGAGTCACCCCTGCCTTAGTCACTGAGTATGCCGCTGCACCAGGCCCTGGAGCACTGAAGTTACGTGAACCAATGATGATGATCGATGGTGCAAACCCTTGCTTTAGGTATGGGATAGAAAACTTAAGGAAACGCTGTGTCGCAGTCAGATTGATCTTGATGTGAAGATCCCACATGTGACCAAGCTCTTCGATGTATTCGCCTGCTTTAAAAATTCCAGCGTTAGCGACGATGATATCAACACCACCAAACTGTGCTGCCACGGTATCGATGGCTGCTTTAAACGCTTCATCATCAGTGATGTCACACACCACGCCACTAAGGCCAGGTGTATTGAGATTTTCAGCTATAGCCGGATTGATGTCCATGCCCACTACCACCGCACCATCATGATGGAGACGCTCAGCAGTCGCACGGCCAATACCTCCAGCGGCACCAGTCACAATCGCCACCTTCCCTAGGTGAGGCAAAAGTGGGTTCGCATCTGGATCTGGAGTCGATTCCTTCCGTGCTGTTGCAATAGCAAGGGCGTTAGCTCCGGCACCAGCAGCTGCCTGAGCTTGAGAAAAAATGGCTTCGACGGTTTCAAGTTGTTTGCTCATATTCGTATTTATTAGATTTTTATAATCGCTTACACTGACGCTGCGATTGACGCGTTCATTTCCGCAATATTCTGTGCGGCATCATTGCCGTCAAAGACAGCACTTCCTGTAACAATGAGATCTGGTCCCATTTGAGCTATTTCGCCCACATTATTTTTCTTCACAGCTCCATCAATAGCAATCACCAACTCTGGCTTCAAGGCTCGTAACTGAGTCATACGCTCTTGCACCACGTCAAAGAAGGTTTCCTTTCCTGTGTCTGGACCAATGGCTATCAAAAAGACGATGTCAATTTGATCAATATAGTCAGTGACTTTACTAAAATCGGTAGTTGGGTAAATACCTACACTACGGAGCACACCGGCATCGCCGATTGCCTTTAAGGTACCTGCAATATCCTCAGTGTGCTCGACTTGGAAGGTGATAATGCCTGCCCCAGCCGCAGCAAAGTCCGCCACGTGCTTTTCTGGCTCAACTACTAACAAGTGAACATCTTTGATAAGATCTGTCTCAAGTCCTGCAAGAAACGGCGCCCCCACTGTGATCTTTGGCCACGCTTGACCATCCATCACATCGAGGTGCAAGAGCTTCACTCCCGCAGTCTTCAACGTTTCGATTTCTCTTCCTTGATTCATCATGCTTCCCGTGAGTGTTCCCACCGAAAGCTGAGGTATCCCTGTCTTTAATCTTGAAAGTGTGTCTGACATCTTCGTTCTGTGTTTAGTTTTCGATCATGCCAATGAGTTTACTCACTGCATACTCTACAAATTCCTTATCCTCGGCGTTACAATCAAGTGCTTCCACTTCGATCGACTTCGGCAATGTCTGTTGAAGCGACTCCCAGTAGGCGGCATCCAATTCTGGATTGTAAAGTTCACCACCCTCACGCGAATAGCTCGACACCCCTTTGAGAGGCATGAGGAAAAGCGTGTTCTTGTGCGAGTGCTGTAAACGTTGGCCAATATTCTCTGCAATCTTATGTTGCTGAGCTGCATCGGGACGAGGAACGAACACATACGGTGAGTGCCAAGTGATCATGTTCTTTTCCCAGCCTGCAGGAACCTTACTTGGCTCTTGTACTAAAATCCCAAGGTGCTCAGAACCACCAGGGCATAACACCTGAGGAATACCTAGCTTGCCTGCCACTGTTAAGCGCTCAGGTCCAGAAGCACGAAGCACACCAAAGGTTGCGTCGGCGATTTCTCCCATCGCATAATCAAACACTCCGGTGATAATCCCCTCCTTCATCATCTGCTCCATGGCTTCGCCACCAGCACCGATCGCATGGAAAGCAATCACCTCATAGCCAGCTTTCTCAAGTAGCTCAGTGGCATAAATCGCACCTTGTGTGAGCACACCAAGGTTCGACATCCCAATCACTCCCTTAGCTTCAGACTTTGTGATACAACGCTCCACTTGCGCCATCCCCCACGCAGCGGCTGCTGCATTGGCAAGGATCTTACGAGAGAACACATTGAGTCCCAAAATATCAGAAACTGCGAACATCATGGTGATATCCTTGATCCCCACGAATGGGCCGACATCTCCAGACGCTGCTGTTGAAAGCATCACCTTTGGGAAACCATAAGGCAATGCCTGTAAAACTGGAGCACAGGTAGATGTCCCTTGGGTGCCGCCCATGGTCACTACACCGTCAATCTTGCCATCATTCAATAATCCTAAAACCACCTTGGTCGCACCCGCTGTAACAAACGGGTTGGCTTGCTCGCGGCTAGGATTCTTCAAGAGATCTTCCAGAGATCCACCACCTGCGGCAATCACCTCTGAACGCGATACATCTGCATCACATCCAGCCTTTCCGATCACGCCGATATCAATGAGCAATGCTTTTCCGCCCAAGGCCTCGATCTCCTGCCTCATGAAGTCGGCTTCCGCAGACTTGGTGTCAAGCGTGGCTAGAATGGCAATAGTTTTAGACATGTCGTGTAGGGTTATTTAGGTGAAAATTATGAGAATCGAAGATCAGCAAACCCCTTAGCGGCTGCAGAAACTGCACGCTCAATAGGTAGTCGCTCCGTTGAAGAACCGGTCCAGAATCCATGACCCGTTGTGTTGTCCAAGATGAATTGTGCATCTGTTGCTGTTTCTAGTGCTGCACCATGTGCCACCAAAATAACATCAGGGTGAACTTCACGGCACTTCGCATAAGCATGCTCGGTTTGAGCCGCTGTATCTTCAATCGTCATACCATTGTCGTAGCCCTTGATACCACCTTTAGTTGTCCCTGCATGGTAGCAGAAAACATCGGGCTTAGCGTCGCGACAAATCGCAATAGAATCTTCCAATGTAAAACCAAGTCCGATCGTCACCATGCCCATCTCTTTAGCGAGTGCCAGCATTTCGATTTCGTTTTCGATAGTGATACCAGCTGAACTAAGTACCTTGAATATTTCAGAATCTTTATCCACGTAAGAAATCGAAGGTCCAATGTTAGAAACTGCATTCACACCCATACGTTGGCAATCTTCGAGCACCATACGCATGTCTTTCAATGGGTCGTTTGCATTCAAACAAGCACAGACAAATGCCTTGCCATTGAGGGCGGGCATGATGTCTTCACGGGTATAATCCAATGTCTGTTTGTTAGAATCAAGAATAGGCCACATCATTGACATGGTCCCCATGCCGTTAGCACGAAGACGTGCACCAGAAAAGGTATTGATACAGTCGGTGCCCGCTGCCTCTTGTAGCTTCGCCACTAAACCACTACCAGCGGATGAAATCATGATAGGTAGGCGATTCTCAACCTTGTGACGAAGGTTCTCACGGATTTTTTCTGAAGATATGCGTTTGGTAATCATAGTAAGTAATTAGTTGTTGTTAGTTTGAATTTAAAAATTGTAACACCGCCTCGCGTAACTCAGCAGTGTATCTTGCATTGTCATAATAACGCGGAGCCAACTCCGCCATTGAGCTATTAGGTAATGCATGGTGAATAGCTTCCGCCACCTCAATCGGGTGGAGTTCATCACGTGTGGTATAAAGCACCAAGGCTTCGTTCGTCACGGTATTCAAATCCTCCAAGTGAGCAAACGGCCTATCCTGCCACATTGCACACAGCACCGAAGCTGCATCTAATGCTTGCGGTCTGCCAAACACCCCATTGATCGACTTCGCCACTTTTTCATTCTCCCCTAGCAATGACTGATACCCAGCCATTTCTTCAAGAGCAGACTCTCCCGACTCCAAACCGTGACGCTCAATCAAAAATCCTGCATCTGCCACTAACCTTAAATGCTCTGGCTCTTGAGAATCCAACCAAGACGGTCGTAATAATATCAACTTGCGAACTCGTTCAGGATAACGCAGAGCCAAATTCAAGGACACTCCAGAACCCATCGACAAACCACCAACATGCACCTTCTCTAGTCCAAGTTCATCCAGAATAGCAATCACATCATCAGCGAATTGATCAAACCCAAGCAAACCCTCATTGCTATAAATAGAGTCACCATGAGCTCTAAAATCAGGGGCTATCACTTGAACCCCAGGCAGATCAG
>CAXMOB010000125.1:0-7612 GCA_964194815.1 Vicinamibacteria bacterium
CGGTCCTTCTACGTGTACAATACACACATGGACCATCAATCACAGCGAGCGAGAGAGAACGGGGTTCAATTGATAATGAAGACAATAGAGGAACGGAAACATCCGGATCCGTTCATCCTGATGGGAGATCTCAACGCCGCGGAGAGTAATCCGGTCATTGCGTATCTGAAAGGGACCATGAAACTGACGGGGTACACACCCATCCCGCTTATTGATTCGTGGCGAGTTTTGCATCCGACCAAGAAGACTGTCGGAACCTCTAGTCGTTTCACCGGCGATACAGACGGTCCAAAGATAGACTATATATTTGTCACTGCGGACACCTATGTATCCGAGGCGACCATTGTGAGAACAAACAAGAAAGGTCGTTATCCATCCGATCACTATCCTGTAACCGCCACGTTGAGGCTGGCACAGAGCCCATCCGTGATGTACGAGCAGAAGCCCAAGATAGAACAATCTCCTGTAGGCGACAGCCTAAAGGAGTAGCGTTCGCCTAAAATGAGGTTGATCAGATGCACTGGGCGATCTGGCCGGCAATAAGGCTCAGGGTTTCTTTCTCTGTGCTTGTGAACTGATAAGGTTCGTATTTACCTATACCCAGGGTCCCGCGAAGATCACCATTTTCTAGCTCTAGAGGGACTGCTACTGAACCACTGACTTTGGTGTCTTTAGCTGCTGGTTTAGCCACTCCGCCACCGTCGTCTTGCTGCAAATTACAGATTTCTACAGCTTGACGTTTCTCGGCCGCCACTCCGGCTATCCCTTTGCCAATGGGGATCACTGAGACCATGGGGATAATGTGCTCAGGGATGCCTTGATGAGCGACTACGTGGAGCATGCCATCATTATCATCCAGACGATGAATGGTCCCCGTCGTGCAGCCGAACTGCTCTAGCACATTGCCTAACACCGAATTCCAATCAATTTTATTGGTTGCCAAAAGTTCTGTTATAGTTTGCATAAAAAAATCTACACTCACAACCTGCATTAACCTAGCGGGTCAATCCAGCATTATTTTCGCCTGAGCTAGCTCCTTCAACAGCTTTGCAAAGCTAGGCACATCTAGCTACAATTGACAAGAGCACCGTCCACGGTGCTAAAGATGTAATCACGCAGAAGGTGATTTTCCAAGTATAAATGGTAAATTGTAAGGGTGTGAACTATTTAGCGTGAACACTTGTCTTTACTCTTTTCCTAGCGAACTGGCTCATGCATAGTATGCAGGTGGATGATACGAATGTAGTGGTAGCGGCTTCGTCACCCTCACAGATAATGCTGTGGGGGATAGTTGCGATACGTATGTTGGGCGTGGTGGCCTTTTTTATAGCATTGGCATATGCGACTGGGGCCTTGGTGTTTTGGCACACTCCGTCTGCATGGCTGCGCGGGATGCTGATCGTGTTCATGTTAGTAGATGTCTATTTACTATGGCCAAGCCAGCCTCCAGGATGGGTGTCAGGCTTGATTCCTGAATTGTGGATGCGTCGAGCGCTGGCGGTTGGCTGGGTTGTCGCGGTGATTGGTCTCCATGCCACGCGGAAACCACGTAAGGGCAACTGGATCAAAGCTCAAGAAAAAGATGCGACTGTGGAGTTCAATGGCGATCAAGTAACGATAGAGAATTACCGATTTTCAAAGCGTAGCCAAGTCGAGGGTGAGAAGGCTGTGTATCAAGTTGACTGGCAGCAGCGCATTCTAAATGTAAGCGATATTGTCGGCGTGGATTTAGTGATTCAACGCTTTGGCGCCTGGAAAGGCAGTGCGCATGCGATGTGTAGTTTTCGTTTAAAAAACGGTTCGAATATTGTGGTGTCGGTGGAGAGCCGTCGCGAGCTATCGAAGTTTAATCCGGCGGGTGGTTTATATCATTACTATCACTTGATCATTCTCTTCGGTGATGAGCGCGACTTGTTGTGGTCGCGTATTGCATCGGAGGATCCTTACCCAATGGTGGTTTACCCCTTGGATGTGACAGAGAAGCAAGCTCAAGACTATTTTTTGAACTTGGCGGGACGTGCCAATCAACTGGCTAAACAGCCTGAGTTCTACCATTTGTTGAAAAAGAATTGCCTGACAGTTTTGGTTAACGCGTCGCCTCATTTATCAGAAAACTTGGCTACAGATTTTCGTTTTTGTTTCCCAGGTTTTTCTCAAGAATATTTTAGTGAGGTTGGACTTATCAAGGGCGACTTAGAAGAGGTGATGCAACGTTATGCCGTGAGTAAAGACACTGCTCGCCCAGATTATGAAGGTGACGGTAAGGCGTGGTCAGATAGCATCAGACCTGAAAGAGTGAAATGAGATGTGATGTGACATGGTTTCTGAAAGGTCTCAGTGGAATAGTTCGTATGATGAGCGAGCATTGATGAACCAAAAATTAGGGAAGTGATACAATGGGATTAAAATTGATAAGTTACACAGAGAAGTATGCGGAACAGGCTAGGGCCGTGGCGGAGCGAGTGGGCGGTGAACTGGTCTTACTCGAAAGCGTGGATGGCTTGTTGAAACGGCTAGAACAAGCTGAGGAGATTGAGCAATGGCATGTACTGGCGGATGCTGGGGTGTATGGTTTTATCTGTGGGGCGGATGATTATCCTGAGGTGGTGGGTCGACAGCAATGGTTAGATTTAAAACTACCATTGGCAGAAGGAGCGACGATTGCATTATACCATGATTACGCTGATCGTTGGTTGGCTCCGTTGTTAGCTCGCACCTTTGAAGTGCCAGTTGAGGCGGTTCAGCAAAGCCGTGTGTTCACTGCGGAGCAGAGCCACACGGATCAAAGTTATGACAGCAGTGCGGCCTTGTATGATGCCGCATTTGAGGATTTAAAAGTTCGCGATATCGAATGGAACTATGTGGTGGAGAAATTAGAGCAATGGACTGAATGCCATGGACGTCTTCCTCGCATAGTAGAAGTGGGCTGTGGTAATGGTCAGATGGTGCGTCAATTACTGGACGAAGGGGTGATTGCTGGAGCTATAGGTTTAGATGCTTCGCTGGGGATGGTAAAGGCAGCACAAGCGCGACACAAAGGGGTGGCTGATTTAAAATTTACGCAGATTGAGAAATCGCATTTACCTTTTGAGAATGGGACAGTGGATGTGGTGATTTCGTTCATGTCGTATCGATATCTGGATTGGGATCCTTTGGCTCGTGAAATTCGACGCGTGTTGATTCCCGTCGGGATGTTCCTGGTAGTGGATATGGCGGAGACCGAGCTGAGTGAGGAGGATAGGCCATTGTATGAAGTGACGAAGAAACGGACGGCTGAGCTACATGCTGGCAATCCTGCCTTTGCTGCTAACTTGAAGGCCTTGGTGGAACATCCTGAGTGGAAGGCTATGTTAGAATTTCATCCTAAGCGATTGGCATGGGAATATGAGAGTTTTCTCACGAGTCGGTTTACTGAAGGTGAATGGCAACGACTTTATGTTTGTTACGATCATAGCCTATTTAGTTTTCACGTGGTGTTAGGATGAATAAATTAGCAGTTATTGATTGGGGGATTGGTGGGCTTGGATTTCACCGAGAATGGAAACGTCTGCGTCCGGATGAAGCGATTGAATATTTTTCTGATAGTGGCTACATACCGTATGGGAAAGTAGACACCGTGGAGCTAGCTCAACGTCTCATTCATGTGATGGAGTGGTTGAAGAAGGAGAGGGGTGTCACGCACGTTGTTGTTGCCTGTAATGCTGCTAGCTCGGTATTAGAGTTGCTACATGTCGACGAATTAGTGGTCGTGGGAATCATAGGCATGACTGTCGAATGGATTGAGTCAAATGCTGACTTAGCTGACCTGAGTGTGGTTGGGGGAATGCGAACGGTAGAGAGCCGAGCTTATTCAGGTCGCTTGAAGGGGCGTGTGGTAAAAGAGGTGCTTGGACAAGTGTTATCGGCACATGTTGAAGCTGGTGAACTAAATGGGCAGGCAGTGGAGCGGTCGATTAACAATATTTTTGAGGGCGTAGAGGGCGACGTGGTGCTAGCTTGCACTCACTATGTTGCTTTGATGCCGGTGCTGGAGACTTGTTACCCTGAGCTGAGGTTCTGGGACCCTATTCCAGCGATCGCACAAAGGCTCAGTGAGCAATGGCAAGAGTTTGTGAGGGGTGAGGATGAATTTTGGACAACAGGAGACGTGGTGCAAACTCAAGTGTCAGCCAAGTTGGCCTTTGATGTAGTGGTCGACAAGATATACGCTTGCCAATTGTCGTAATCGCGTGGATGGTTTTGGCATGTCAGAGGTAGCTGAAAATCTTGCTGAAGTGCAGGCATCGATAGATGCAGCCGTTACATCGTGTGGTCGTGAAGCGGGCAGTGTCACCTTGATGGCCGTGTCTAAAACGTGGCCAGTCGAGCATGTTCAACTGGCGGTTGATGCTGGGCATAAGACATTTGGCGAGAATAAGGTGCAAGAGGGGGAAGTTAAGGTGCCAGTGATGGCAAAGGATTTGGAATGGCACATGATTGGTCATTTACAGCGTAATAAAGTGCGTAAGATGTTACCTATTTTCGATGTGGTGCACAGTGTCGATTCCTTGAAGTTGGCCAAATACATGAACAATGTTGCTAAGGACCTAGGGTTGACGACAAAGATTTATTTACAGATAAATATTGGAGAGGAAGAGCAAAAGACAGGGTTTAGGAGAGAGGAACTATTAGAGTGTTATGCTGAGCTAGAGCAATTGAGCTGCTTGAATATTCAAGGCTTGATGTGCATTCCTCCAGCGGCCCAAGATGCAGAGGAGACGCGTCCGTGGTTTGTGGCGACTCGTGAATTGAGAGATGCACTTGAGGAAAAGTATAAAGTATCCTTAGCTGGTTTAAGTATGGGGATGAGTTCTGATTACCACGTCGCGATCGAGGAAGGCTCGACCATTGTGCGCGTGGGGTCATCAATTTTCGGAAAACGTCATTACAAAATTTAGTATGTTAGAAATAGTCAATATCACGACCATTGAGAAGGAATTAGCTATCGCGTGGAGTGATGGTGAGGAAAATTACATTCCATTCAATAAATTACGTCACGCCTGCCCCTGTGCGAATTGCCAGGGGGAGCCGGATGCGAGGGGGCGAGTTGTGAAGCCTGATGTTATTTTTGGGCCAAAGTCGTTTCAGCTGTTGCGTTACGAAATTGTCGGTGGTTACGCAGTTAAAGTGACTTGGGGTGATGGCCATAAAACAGGTTTGTTTGCCTACGATTTGTTGCGGGCACTGTAAGATTTGAGATGCGCTGTTCATGTACGGTAGCCCGTCAGTCGTGGTTCCTATTCTTCACCTGGGATTATTCGTGCCAATTCGTGTAGATTTGTGGTTAGTTTTCTTTGGACTTGGCGGCAGGATGCTATAGCCACGTTTCGTTTATTCTATGGTTGAATGATGTTCGACATCAACTCAGCCGCGGTGCTAGGAGATCCCTGCCTAGCTATATCCAATAGCGTTATAAAATAGTGGATCCATTGTCATTGCGGCATTGGATGCTTGATGCTTTTATGACGATGCAATGGATGCCGAAATTTTTATAAGCAGTGGAGTTTGGATTGTTACTGCATTGCTGATGCTTTGTGGACTCGCTGCTAGCGTGATCCCTGGGATTCCGGGATCGAGCCTTATTTTGGTGGCTTATATTTGGCATTACTTTGCGATGGGGGATGAGGCGGGTGCTGGCTTGATTGGGTTAGCGTTTTTCTTGGTGTTCTACATCCTCACCTTAGTGATCGACTACGTGGCGGGGATTTTTGGTGCGAAGCTGTTTGGAGGCACCAAGTGGGGTATGCTGGGAGCGTTCGTTGGGGCTATCATTGGGGTGATCTTTTTTAATATCCCCGGGCTGATTTTTGGTCCTCTTGTTGGGACGGCTAGCTTTGAGTATTGCTTTGCTAAGCAGGAACTAGAGAAAAGTTTGAAGAGTGGGGCGGGGTCGATGATAGGGGCTCTTTGTAGTATGTTGATCAACGTTGTGTTCTCCTCAGTAATGATTGTAGTGTTCCTGGTGGATGAACTTTGGTAGGCAACAGTGCAGCAACAATCTTAGAATTTTCGCTATGAGATGGAATGGGGGTTAGTGAAAATGAGCTGAGCATACCTGAAATTTTAAGTTGGTCACTGCGACTAGCTTATTTAGTGTTGGTATCTTTGGAAATTTTGAGAGCCTTTTGAAGGTTCACTCTTGCTTTGTAGTGAGATGCTCGAATACCTCTGTGATAGTTACTGCGAAGGGTCTTCTCATCTCTGTTGAGTGCGGTGTCAGCCTTGATTGATTTAAGGAGAGCTTCTTCTTTTTTGATATTTTGTTCGGCTTTTATTAATTCGTCATCTGCACGCTGGGCTCTGGAATAAAACATTTCACTTTGGGCGGGGGTGAGAGCTTCTTTATAGAAATGCTTTGCTTCTGTTTTCATTGAATCGAGTTGATTTTTATATTCAGCAGATTGGGCGACAAGCTTCACCCGGGTAGGGTCTTTATATGGAGTTTTTCTAATTTTGAAATCGAGTTGAGCCTTTTTGTAGTTTAAGTCGCACCTTTTTAGTTCTAATTCTAGCAACCATATTGCTTTGGCGGCTTTGAAGACGCGGGTGTAGCTATAGACCCATTCTTTACCGCTCCAAATCCATGTTTGCCTGACTGGTTTAGCTGAGTATTGGGTGGAAATATGTTGAGAGCCAACTCTATTTGTGTAGATGAAGAAGTGCTTTTCTACTTTCCTAATGCCTTTGTGGTCAATTGGTTTTGTGAGTTTTTCTTGCTTGCTGCCAGCTATATCGAAGACATGCCAGCGGGTGCCGGTTTCGACTTTGAGTCTTTGTTTGGCATCAAAATCCCCACTGTCGGCAAGCTTTTTGAGGTAAGTTAGTGCAAGTTCTCTATTTTGCGGGATGGAATGGTCGTCATTGATGTATAAAAAATAGAGATCTTTAAGGGCAAAAGATTCACCTTGGTCGGCAGCTTGCATTAACCACTTGGCTGCTTTTACCGAACTTTTAGTGACACCATCTTTTCCATCTAAGTAGATTTTTCCGACATGCCATGTGGAACGCGTATGGCCAAGTTCTGACGCGGAGGTGAAATACTTGAGGGCTTCGTTACCCCTGGTGTTGAGTCCTTCACGGTAGAGTGATTCTGCACTAGGACTTTTTTTACTGTTTGGTTTTTTGTTATTGGTTGGCTTCTTCTTATTGGTAGTTTCTTTTTCGTTGAGTGTACTATCGGCAGACTGAATAGGGAGAGTGGTTTCATCCAATTTTTTATTACATTGTGTCAAGGTAAGCACTGAGGCTGTCATGACTATCAATGGGAGTGGTTGCCTGAGCGACGAAAGAAATAGCATAGTATATAAGGTTATGAACTACTTCATCTAGGCTGCCCAGAAAAATCATTCTGATGGCGTTTGTTCATTGAATTGACTACTCCTGAGGGTAATAAAAAACCTCGGGTCAAAAGACGCCGAGGTTATATTGTAGCACTATAGTTTAGTGCTGAATTGAAGTGGTATTATTCAGCGAAACCTTCTTCAGTTTCTGGAGCTTTGCCTCTGCCGCCGCCTTTGGCTCCACCTTTTGTTCTGTTACGAGAACGAATGGAGAACACGATTGGGACACCTGG
>CAXMOB010000126.1:0-22263 GCA_964194815.1 Vicinamibacteria bacterium
TTTGGGTGCCATTGACAGACATATTCAAAAATGTCGTCTCGTCTGAGCTGGCGAACAAATTTGCAAAGTTAGTATTACTAAACGTCATCGTTCCTGAAGGCGTCCAAGTCTTACCCGCTATTGAATCCCACGAACCAGGTAGGTAGATACGGCTGGATCCATCTGTTCTTAGCAAATCAAAACCAATACTGTCATTCATGGTACTCATTTCCGCATAATCCGTAAAATTATTTTGTAAACTACTGCTACCAGATATTGCGGTAGTAGCAGTCAGATAATCCCACGTGAACCCTGTCCCCAGTGAGAGTACCTCATCACCGCCGCCTCCCCCTCGATTTTGTGAGAGTCTTTGATAAGTGCTATCATCACCTAATCCATTCTGGTTAAGGCAAGCTCCGGCAACTCCCAACGCTTCCGTATTGAGTATTAATTTATGATTTTTGTAGGTTTCACCTAATTTGCTTTAAACTTACCCTGCGGGCAGAAAATTAAAACTGCGTATAGCTTCGTTCACTTTTTGGAGTGGGTAATACCCACTCCAAAAAGTCGCCTCGCTCAACTTGCTTTTCTTTCCTGCGTCAGCACCGCTAGTTGCCAGAGCTTGCCTTAACATAACTTAATCCTGTTATGTCTGAAAAAGTATACGTCCCGGAAAAAGTCGCCGTCACATCATTGCCGTCGCCCGCATTCTCAGCCCAAAGTATCGTAATTGCCGCTTCACTCGTCTCCACACTGAGTAAGCTAAAACAGATGCCCAGCCCAAGGCAATGCAAGCCCATCAAATTATGTTGCGTGAATTTCATGATGTAATAATAAATAGATCAGATACATATCACACGTTCTACTACCGTCTGTCAATTACCCCGTTCACAAAATGAGCATCGCATTCGGCTATAACAGAATGAGAGTCACGGAAGTAACACCACTTGGAGCCTCAAAAAAGACCAGTTATACCATTTGAATAGTTAGATTGTCGGAATGACGTCGAATGTTTGGATGGTAGCAAGGCACAAGGAAGGAGCATAGCGGGCTATGTGACTGACGCACAACGCCGCTAGCATTCAATCATTCGACGTCCTTTCTCTCGCTCAGCTCCGCTGACTATTTCACCCCAACGTTAAAAATTATCATTCCGCTAAGATAACTGTTCAATTGGTATTATACCATTTAGAGTTTCAAAAGAGACTCATGCGAAGCTATATTCTTTCAGAATCGAGGCTTGATAAAGGAGCGATGCGGGCATCGTGACTGAAGAAAAACGCTGATTATAGATGAATACAGCGAGTAAGCTTCACCGAATGCGGAGCCTAGTCTCTTCATCCTTACAAAAAAAATCATTAGTCTCTTTTGTTTCTCTAAGTGGTATTAGCTTTGATTCCATGAGAAATTAGGGCGATGCCAAGTTGTGGCACTCACCTCATGAACAAATCACTACGTTCCTCCTTTCGCTCTTGTTCTCACTGGATTCTATCACGCCGCCTAATCAACAAGTGCAATGCCTCTAACTAGCTATTTGGCACACCATCCCTAGGGCTCTACATGAAAAGAAAAGCTCTCACCTCAAGTGAGAGCTTTATCAAGAACCAAGTTAATTGGGTAGAGATGCTAGATCCTTAATCAATGCCTCAGGCACATCCCTCCCGCATTAGTTTAGGCACACTTACGTGATCTTCGCATAAGCACTAATGAACTTAATCCTACAAGAAGCAAGCTTGATGGCTCAGGAACTGGTGTAGCAGAAAACTCTAGGGTGTATAAATCAGTAGAAGCGGCATCATTCATTAGGAAGTCTATACCTGTATAGGTGATCACCCAACCATCAACAGGATCACCAGCCTCATTTAATATTCCACCCACGACATACTCTACAGATTGTGTCACAGGATTAGCTATAACCGATGCCACAGCTGTAGTACCAACTAAAGTAAGCCCAGTAAGAAACATCCCATCATCTGTGACCACATCAAAAATCTCAATCTTCATGCTATCTATACCGTTATAAACATCAGAACCATTAAGGACTAATTCGTTGTTATTTATAAAATCTGCTGCTAAAGAACGACCTAGCAAGTCATTCTGCACAAACTCTATTCCTTTGAGTTCGTATCCCGCAAGAAAGCTAGGCGTTTGATTAACAACGATATCAAAATCTTCTAAAATACCTGCACCTAAGGTACCAAATCCCTGTGTATTTTCAATCGTGGATCTAAGAGATACACTTATAATAGCGGAGTGTGCTACATTTGCAAAGAGTAGCAAGTTAATCAAAATTACTAGTTTCATCACCCAAAAAAGCTCCTGCCCTATAAGTAGGACAGAAGCTTTGGATAAAGATTTTAATCCTTACTTAATATTGATAAGAGGTTCAGATGTTCCGTTAGTAGAGTCGAAGTCTTGGCGGTATGAACCAACTACGTTTGGAGCAGCAATAGTTGCTGCATTCTTAAGCCATGTTGGAGCTGCTACGACTGTGTCTGTCAACTCGTTAAGAGCTGCATCAGTCAAAGCCAATGTAGGTGAACTCAGAAGAGCAAGACCTTCAGCACCTGCAAGGTAGATTGTAAGTTCAGCAGCTGTAGGAGCTCCTGGGACTGCAGAAATAATGTTTACCTTAGGAATAACGAATGTGATCTGACAAGTTCCTGTAGCTGTAGTAACATTCACAGAAAGTGCATAGTTATCTGACCCAACAGAAGTCTCAAGATCAACACCACCAACTGACTGAACTTCAGCCGGGTTAAGTGGTACTAGGCTATCAGCAAAAAGAGTAGCTGAATTCAAAGTAATAGTGCCTGTGAGTGGAGCAAGACCACCAACAACATCAACGATAGTTACGTCTGTGTCAGCGTTGATGTTCACTTCTTCAAGAGTTGAAGTCTCGAAACGGCCTGTGATAGAACGTAGATCAGAAGCAAAAGGAGTAAGTGTAACGTCTGCGAGAAGACCACCTACTGAAGCGATTGACCATGTAGGAGCTGCAGGATCAGAGATGATACCTGTAATAGCCTGCGAAGGTGTGAAAACACCAAGACCGCCACCACCACCAGTAACGCCATTCAACGTAAGGTCAGCGAAACCGTCTGCAGTTGTATCATCAGAAGATGTTACGTCAACACTGTCGAAATCGATTTCAAGTTCATCACCAGCAACGAAAGTAGTGCCAACACATGAGTTACCAGCGGTATCAAATGTAAGTGTGAGTGAAGTGAGTGGGAACTGAGCGAGTTGAACAGGTGCAACTGCCTTGCTTTCGTTAAGCTCGAATGTTGTTTCTGTTACTGTTACGTCATCGCCGTCACAAGCAACCATAGCTGCTGAACCAACGATCACTGCACCTACTGAGAGGTAATTTTTAATTTTCATTTTAATTAATTTATTGTTTGATTTAGAGCAACCCATTGGTTGGCGGGTTCCTTCTGCCAGATTTCTAGACCGCAAGTCCGTTGCTTGCAAGCATTATTCTAATAAAAACACGTTTTTTTTTAAAAGGCTCATCGCAAACCCATCCGGATATCTACACAACTCACTTAAGATGAGTCAATTACGCAAATTTGTACTATTAACTTAAATTTACTACATACGCTCAAAGTCAAGCTCCGCCTCAATAACAGAAGCACCTATCATCATATTAGCCCACTCTCATAGAGGGCTCGTTAGTCTAGAAATGCTGTCACTACCAAATTCAACAAACCCACCGAAAGCTCTAAAGCTAGTGCCAAGATGCATAAATACAGCAGGCTAATCTACTTATAGCCACGGATCAAACAACTCAACTCATCCCATGCGACCTCCTGTGAACAGAACTTCCAACCTTATACTCAAACCAAACTCCCCCCATTCCCTTTCGTGTATTTAGTGTCTTTCGTGGTCTCCCTTCTCATCCATCGTGCTGGCATTCGTGCTCATTGGAGAGATTCGTGGTTAAATACTCAAGCGTAGAACCTAGACCATCGACCAAGCTCTGCATACCTTAAGTGAAGCACTATCAACTGTGGCACCCACAACCCCGCACTACCCACTACTTAATAAGGTAACGAACAGGCAATTTAAACTTCGGGCAGTCGGGGTGAGAAGTTTCTATCTCCACATACGTATTGAGCGGGTCCTTAGGAATTGCCTTTAATAAAACGTGAAGTTCATAGTGACGACCTGAGCGGATCTCTTTAAGCTCAATTTTCAGAAGATCACTATCGAACTTGCCCAACTTTAGCACAAGGGGTTCAGATCCGTTCACAAGCAAAGCGCTTTTCACCTCTTGCTTTAAAACATCCGCACCACCACGAAATGTAAATCCTAGCGGATAGGCTTTCACAGGTAGCCAAACATTCGCATGTATTTCGATCTTCATTGGTTTCGCCATCCCCTCTTCCCAAAAGAACAATGAATGGGTAATGTCGCCTAAAAACTTTTGCGAGTGGAACTTAAACGGGACCTTCACCACAGCTCCGGCAGCAATCCCCTCTAGGTCCTTCAAAATCTCAATACACTTACAACTAACTCCTACTCTTTTAAAGACGACATCTTGCTCACCAGTATTTTCAATTTCCAACAAGAACTCACGAGCATCCCCTTTAATGATCTTACCCACATTAAATTCAGCTTGCTTATAGACCAAGTGACTTAATTCACCTTGCAAGCTTTGGATATCTGTCGACACCTTTGACTGTTCACTGGATTTGGTAGCTTTAATCGCCTGCTCGACGGTCACCTTCCCTTCATACAAAGCTCCCCCAACAAGAAGTTGCGGAAATGTAATCGCTTTGGCTTGTGATAGGTTCAACTCCATCAGCTTCTTTCCATTTTGAATGGCAGCATGAGCAAATGCACCACCCGACTTCCAATATAAGTCGTAGTACTCCCCCCACATTTGCTTCATGACACCACGCACCGCAGCGGGAGTTGCTTCAATTTGATTCTCATCGAGTTGCTGGAGAAGCTCCAAATAGTTATTTTCATCCACATACAAAATGATAAGCATCAGTCGTGCAAGTTCACGAGCCTGGTTATTTTGGTAGGCTGGCAAAAAGTAGAGATTGAGGTGCTTCGACAACTCCTCCTTTTGTTGGTGGAACTCTAATTGTGCCTTACGGCAATGCGGACAGGTAAAGTCAGAGAGGAACACTCCCACCTTAGCCGATTCACTTGCTGTAATCAAAGGGAGGCCATCTCGCTTCAGCACGAGAGCTCCTGAATAGAGCACTATTTCCTCATCGCCCACAGAGATTTGACTCACCTCTTTCGCTTTAAACTGGATAGCATCCTCGTCATAAACTTGAGCTAGGATTATGCTCGCTACCATCACCAAGGATAACATAACAACACTACCCCATTTTCTTGGCACGGTGGACACCACTAACAAACTCAGCACAGCCGCTACCGCAGCAAATAGATGCGCGGTGCAGCACCAGACACAAAAGGCCTTGATGACCCACCACTGCAGAGCTACAAACCACACAACTCCACCAAGAATAACGAAGGCAAGTATAGTGCGGACTTGCGTGAGCCAACACGTTTGAACTTTGACAACAACAGAAACAAAAAAAGCAACATACAGAATTAATCCTAAATACAGAACAGGCACTCCAAACACTTTCGACCACGGACTCGCCAGCACTTTATTACAGGTAGCCCCATCAGCTGAGGAACAGCCAGCGATCGCCCCGCTGTCATACACAGTGAGAAGGTAACTTGCGACAGCTATTGCTCCGCCAATAAATATCAACGCCAGCCATTGGGGCCAAGCACGAGATTTTTCTGAATCAGCCACGAGATTTTCCAACTACTCCGGTTTCGGCTGAGTAGCACTCTCAACAATACACGCCCTTAGGTGTTTATCTAAGTATGGCTTTAAGTCCTTGCCTGCAAGAAACTTGCCTGCAAAGTAGTTTTTTTCGAAGAGTTCCTTGCCATTCATCATCTTGGTTCTGGCATCAAATGACTCCCAGCCATTGACGTATCCACGGAAGACAAATTCATAGAATGCATTTTTAACTTCAGGAATCGTCACACGAAAAGTCGCTTCATAGACTCCTCCCTCAATAGCCTTAAACTCATGGAGTGCAATTCGGTGCTCCGCGATGAATGCATCCACCTTCTGCCCATGACCATTTAAAGGGGAATTCTCACGTAGTGTCTCATCCGACGCCATCCAAAACGCACGAATTAAATGCTTTTCAATAGGAGCGAGCGATGCCTTCACCTTTGCTTCGGCTTGATCCACCTTCTCCACTGTCACTTCCTTCTCCTTAGTGTCACTACATGCCACAAGGCCAAGTAGAACTGAACAAAGGGCTGATAATTTAAGTAATTTTCTCATCGTATTTATGGTTGAAATCTACGGAGTGGACGCAGCACACTCCAGATTCCGCACCATGCTAGGAGCACGAAGGATAATCAAGACTAAATTTAGCAACTTCACTAAGTGAAAGCCCCCCTACTCGGGCGGCTCCGACTTCAATGAAGGTATCACAAAGGGGCGTAAAATAACGGGGAGAACGTTCAGATAAGCCACACCAGCGATGGCTTTTTCTAAAAGCTCTAATTCCTTAAACCGTTTAATCGGGCTCTGTTCGTCGATTTCACGTAGTGCTCTGCGTGTCGCTTCGCGCTGAACCGCTAGATTCAATAAACAAGTCGCGCAGGTAAATCCTAGCGCGACCAGTATTACCGCTACACACATCATGGAGTTCACTCTGCCGACAAAACGGGCAAACACCATGCCAATGGTAACGAACAATGGGAAAATTGAAGCAAACCGTAAAGTTCTATAATGCATGTGAACACTTCGTTCATGAATGAGCTCTAAGTGCACCAGGCCACATTGATGAGCTACAGTCGCAAGCTGAATCAAACCGTGGGAAGACGCCAGTGATTCATTAATGTGGTAGACTGATTTCACAAGCGGGTTTTTAGCGATCCACCAAGAGCGTGTCACCTTCACCTCTACATCAATTCGCTTCAATAGAGCTCTGGCCAAATCTTCGCCATTAATAGCTAGATTCACACCTTTCCTCAGATTCCTCACCCCAAAGAAGTGGGCAACGAGAAAACTCAACACGCACGGAATGAGTCCAATCACTATTAAAGCTTTAGCCATCATATAAACATCTTATGGAAAAGGATCCTTCTCGAAATGCTCCAATTGCTGTCGTAGCGAAGCATTTCGTCGAATGGCTACTGTAACAGAAGAGGACGCTTCCGAACGCGGCAACAAGGCCTCCGCCACTGCCCTCTTAGATATATCGATCGCCTTGCCACGTTTTTTTTGTGCAAAATAAACCTCTGCCAATGTATCCATATACGTTGCAGTGTATGGGGCTAGTTCTAACGATTTTACAGAAAGCTTCTCCGCTTTTTGCAGATCCATTGCAGCTTTCGCAGCTAGCCAAGCATAGGAGTTACACGTATTAGCAGATCGAGGGTATCGCTTAAGCACCTCATCGTATTGCTGAGACACTTTTTGATAAGCTCGTTTAGAAATTGTATGATAACCTGCTTTTTTCAACGCAGGGAAAAATGCTTCTGCCAGACTCCCTCCACCCCTTGAAGTATCTACACAACGATTTAACAGTGCCTCACCTAGTTTAGGATCATCTTTCATCACCGCCATTCCATGCGTAAAGTCAGCGTGGTTACTGATCTGAATATACTCGGATGGAGAAAAAATAAATGACCCAAGCCGACCATTCGAACGACGAAGAAGTGAGTAGTTATAAGTCATTGCCACATATTTATATGTCACAGCCGCGCTATGAGCCATAGCCCAATCACCTTTATGGCAATACAAAGGATAGTATTGGTTCAAGTACTGGAGGGTAGAGAAAAAAAACGACGAGGCTGGTTTTGCCTCGGCTAACACGCGTTCAAAATAGACCAGTGCACGCTCATGCAATCCATTGGAAACCAATGCGACAGCTGCAGTGTAGTAAAAACGTAACTCCCCCATTGCATAGAGCTCGAACAATTCAAACTTTTCAGCAGCAGCATCCTTCTGCCCCATCTTTTCAAGAGCTATAGCCCATTCAGAATAATGCTCTGGATCGAGACCTCCCTTTGCTTCAAACTTAGCAAAAATGGCTGCTAATTCTTTCCATTGACCGGTTTCAAATAAAATCGATCGGTAAATCATTTGATTCTCATCATCTAAATCGTCGCCAAGTTGCTGTTTAACATATTCAGTGATAAACTGCACATCCCCACGTTTTTCTGCGGCAGCGTATAGTGCATCCATCAGAGAATTATCACCTTTCATTGCTTTCGCAATTTTCAATAACTCTGCATGAAGCACTTCTGTTTTAAACTTATCGCTTGAACGTAACACACCCGTTAATAGAAACGCCTTTTCCAAAGAGTCGCCATCAGCCTTTTTCTGTGTAAGGTGAGGCCATAGAAGCTTCACGTAGTCAACACTACCAAAGCAGCGCTGAAACACTCCTTCTACATCTTCTGCACTCAAACCTGCCAGTCTCTCCTGCACATACCAACCCATGCCTAGATACACGGCTTGCCCTAAACATTGATGATAGCGATTTTGTTCCGGATCGACCTTGTTCTTTGCGTAGTATTTCTGAGCACCGTCAAAAACAGGATCTAAAATAGAACGCACTGTATCTTTTTCATGACGCTCATGGAACAGCTCTGCGGCAACAAAAAGGCGTCTCATGTCAACCCCTCCTGAACCTGAAAAGGGTCTCTTGGGATCGCGAGTTTGAGCCTCACGTGCTACTTTCACGGCCCAGTTTTTAAGTTCTTTTCTATCTAGTGGAGCGTCCAATGTTTTCAACAACACATCCGGACGCTCACAGTTCTGAAAATAGCGATTAATCTGTTTTCGAAATTCCTTATCTCTAAACGCGATATAAAATTGTTTCATACTCTGCTCAAAACTTACTGAGTATCCATTGCTCAACATGCCGATCTGTTGATTCACAATCTTCGGCACATTAGTAGAACCTGTCACAGCTTTCTTTAAATCATACCGTAATGCGTCAGCTCGTTTGAGATCTCCAGCCGCCAAGGCGTCAGCAATGGCGTATCCAAGCTTCTGTGAACTTTGATCACGAAGCTGTCGATTATTATTTTCACTAGCATAGTGAGCTGTTTGAATTTGCTTCGTAAGCATCTGCGGACGACCATTTAAAAAGTCTGCCTTCGCCTCAACTGCACGATTGGCCTCACCTTGACTCCAAGCCAATAGTTTATCATACTGGCGATTCACTGTGTAACAATCAGCGACTAATAAAGCTGTCGAGTCACCACCTAGCTTAGCCTCTTGTATAAGTTGATCCATTTTGCCTTGATGGACATAGAGTGCAACGAGTGCCTTGGAGACCTCCCCCTGAATAGGAAGCTGCCTCAACACACTATCAGCTCCCTCAAAATCTCCTTTTTTAACAAAGCCCCTTGCTACAATAGGTGCAACTTTAGAGGCATACCCTAATAAATGCTGCTTCACTGAAGGTTGCGTGTGCACTCTATACAAATAAATAATCTGCCGATAGGCCAGCGCGCTCATCAGTTCTGATAACGGCTCATCAACGGAATCTACTGTTTTGGCTTCTCTAACCTGCTCAATCAGCTTCAATATGCGCTTCGGTGTATTCGGAAAAATGCCCGCTTGAATATATTCATATATCTCGGTCGCTCGAAAACGCAATTCAGGATCATTAGATTTCATCGCACGCCTAAGCTCTAGAACAGCCTCTTCACCACGTGTCCACACTGCCAACTCAGCTTTTTCTCTAACCTCAAATTTTTCAGCTTTCAATTGCTCTATCAAATCTTCAATTTGCATCTTCGGGGGAAGCTCACCATTAACCCCTTGAGAATAACTATGAGAGCACGTGAGAGTCCCCCCGATGAGTAATATGGGGAAAAGAAAACGATGATGTAACGAAGTCATGGTATAAGAGATAGCGTTGGTGATTTGGGGATTCCTTAAAAATTAAACAAGCTCGTGCAAAATTGCCAGCCTCAATACTAAAACGTCCCAACTGGTGAAATTTTTGCAAAAAGTCTCAGAATACGCAATTTCCTCAGTTACCCTCGCCAAAGAGCTTCAATAGATACTTCAGATCCATGCCAAAAAAAATACTTAAGATTCCTGTATATTTTTACTAGCTGAAACACTAATAATTTGGTAACTAGCATAATACCAATCACCTCTGCAACCATGTCTAGACTCACAGAAGCACACAAGCAACAACTCAAAGTAAGAGAAACTCAAATGGAATTAGGCACAGACAACTATGTCGGGCAGACTCCACTCTCTGATGATTTCGAAGGTAAACTAGAGGCTGCACAACAGCAACTGGAGACACTCCAAGCTGAGCAGGAACGCGTTGAACGCCAAAAAATTGAGCTTGCAGACCTCAACGATCGCAAAGAAGAATTCTTACAAGGTCAGGTAGAGGTGTCAGAAAAACTTTCCACTTCTATCACAGCTATTGAACGTGGACTATTTGAAATGCGCCAAGAAATGGAAGACCTTGAGCAAACAAAAACCTCATTCTCTGAGCACCTTGAAAAAGTGCAGGGTCTAGACCCTGGCTGCTGGACAAGCGACAATCTCAAAGGTGAACTTAAAAGAGCCATCTCCGCTATTGATCTAGCTGAAGACGAATACGATCATGCTGTTGAAGTCATGAAACAAAGGGAATCCGGTGTGCTCTCCAACCCAACCCGCCCAGCTGCTATCGGTGGCCGAGGTGCCGGCACCTCGTTCCCTGATCAATTGAAGGCTGGACTAGCCTTCAACTTACCGATCCTCATCCTTGGTACACTTGCCTTGGTCGTGTACTTTGTGAAGTAGCCGTCTCTATCCCACTTAATCCCAATGTTTGGAAAAAAGCAAAAAGGTAACGAACTTGATCTCTTGGCCGAAAAGGAAAAGTCCCTAAGAGATGAAATGGACCGCCTTCAAAGCTACATCCAAGGGGGTGCTGAAAAAGAGCGGTCTGATCATATCAACACCATGCCAGCCCCAGACGAGCTGGCTGAAAGACGTAGAGAAGCCTCGTTTGTAGAACAGGTGCTATCTAAAAAAGAAATTCGTAACGTCAAAAGGCATCAAGCGAAGGGAACCATTCTCTTTCTTTTACTGCTCTTAGCCATCGTCAGTCTTGGCTCATGGGTATTCCGAGTTTACTCAGAGTACTCACATTATGTAGGCCAATAAGCCTATCCGCTATATCGGCTGCCACACTACATCCCCTTTTTTCTATCCCGTGACTTCTATGTCTTTCTTTTAACTTCTGTGGTCGACCCCTTATACCATTTAGAGTTTCAAAAGAGACTCATGCGAAGCTATATTCTTTTAGAATCGAGGCTTGATAAAGGAGCGATGCGGGCATCGTGACTGAAGAAAAACACTGATTGTAGATGAATACAGCGAGTACCTTCGCCCAATGCGTAGCCTAGTCTCTTCATCCTTACAAAAAAATTCATTAGTCTCTTTTGTTTCTCTAAGTGGTATTATATCAAGTCTCCAATAGAGCCAAAGTCTGGCACAGTGAGACGTTTATAGAGGCGCGTTGCCGATCCATCAGTTAAAGACGCAAGCGTATCGCAAAGAATACGTAACTTCTGCTCACGTCTGTCCGCGTCCTTGAATTCTTGAGCGATGGCTGCCGGCAATAAATTAAAGCCCGTAAGCTCCTCTGAAACATAACATTGATCCAAAACTTGCCATACCTTACGCAATAAGTAATCCCCTTTATATTCTAGCTGGTTTAACTCAGGGGAAAGAAACACCACATCAAACGCGAGCTTCTTGAAAATTTTCAGTTCACTCAGACATTCTTCAGCGATCACTAGCTCATATTTATAACGATTACTCGCAGCACTCATGAAATTGTTACACTCCTTAAGCTGAACAGCTTTAATGAATCTTCCAATTTTACGCCCCATCATCACCTCCACTTTACCCTTCCGAATCGCTAGTAACAGTTCCTTGAGTGCGGGCTCTTCATCCAAAACGTAATCATGCTTTTCAGCCCATTGCTCAACCTTCTCGATCGTTAAAAAACCGGCCCTAACCGAGTCCGCAATATCATTTAATGAATAGGCGGTATCGTCTGCCCAATCCATAATCTGACACTCAACAGAACGAAATCCGTCACGCGTGTCACCAGGAGGATACTCAATCGGAAAGTCGCGATCTCCTAGAACCCAATCGACATACTTGCTTTGGTGATCATACAAAAAATGATTTTTCGGAGGCTTGCCACCTAATCTCACCCTCTCCGACCATAGTGTCTTGTACTTTAGCACACTATCAACAAAGGCACGCGACGGGTTCATCCCACGCTGACTCGTCGTGAAAATTCGCTCAGTGAGTAATCGCAAGGTCTGAGCATTCCCTTCAAATCCTCCAACCGCTGACATCAGTTCATTCAATGAGCGCTCGCCCGCATGACCAAATGGAGGATGCCCTAAGTCGTGCGCTAAGCACGCAGCCTCAACCAAGTCCGCATCAATATAAAAATCATCCCTGAGTAAACTTGATTGCTGTTTTAACCAATGGCAAATCGAGCGACCAATCTGAGACACCTCCAATGAATGGGTCAAACGAGTGCGATAAAAATCATACTCACCGCTCCAAAACACCTGAGTCTTACTTTGCAAGCTTCGGAATGTAGGTGTGTGCATGACCCTGTCTCGATCTATTTGAAAGACCGAGCGGTATTCTTCTACCTCTTTCTCTTGATCTAATCGCTCTAGATCAAAGCTATTGTAAAACGTATTTTGCACACTTGTATTCCGCCATAGTCATCCAGCTGTGCCAATGAAAAAAGATCCAAGTCAGCCCCCTTCTATCTTTTTCACCAACTGACACTGAAAAGGAAACACTGTGACTTGCTCAACTCATTAGGCCGTGCTACTAAATTCATTATGAGTGAGACTCAAATACTATTAGTCGACAACGGATCTTACCGTCCAGAGTCCACACTAAATCTCCGCCGTATCGCAGCAGAGGTCACCACGTATTCAGGGCACGTCATCACCCCAATTTCACTTTTACATTCAACTAAGGTAGATTCTGGGGAATTAAATGGCACTCCGGCCGAAATATGTGAACCCTACCTTAAAAAGCAATATGACCAAGGCATTCATGATTTTGTCATATTGCCACTATTCTTTGGCAACTCAGCAGCTATCTCAGAATACCTACCTCAACGAATTCTGGCATTACAAGGAAAACGACCAAAGTTAACAGTCAGGATCGCCCCCTGCATGGTGGACATAGCTGATCATACAGATACTCAGGTAGCAGAAGCCCTCGCACAACTTGTGCGTGAAACAATCAGTCGAAATGCTCTAGTGAAACCAGCCGTCACGCTTGTGGATCATGGCTCGCCTCGTATCGCCGTCACCAAAGTCCGTAACTATCTCGCGAACCAACTTCAGACGTTTCTCGGAGATGAGGCCTCCGTCGTTGAAGCTTCATCTATGGAACGTCGTGACGGTGAGGAATACACATTTAATGAACCTCTACTCGAGAATATCCTAGGAACTGAGGGCTTTGATAAAGACGTCGTGCTTTCTATGCTATTTATATCCCCGGGAAGACACGCTGGCCCTGGCGGCGATATTGAAAGCATTTGTGCAGAAGCTGAATCAAAACATACCTCCCTAAACACCTATAAAAGTGAGCTCTTTGCCACCCACACAGCTATTATTCCCCTGCTGGCCCAACGATTGGAACAAGGCTTTGCAGCCTCACCGATATCCTAAGCACTAGCGACTAACGCTTCGGGGTTACGTCATGAAGCAAGGTTGAAGCAGCTATATCACCAGGAGCTACAATCTTGTGGTTCTTTGGAACGTTTTTAACGCTACCAAAGCGCCTGTTAATGACTTTGACCACCTCAGGGTGAGTTAAGTTATAGGATTCAAAAGTCCTCGTTTTGCACAGCTCTATTCCTAACACCTGCTGGTAGCACTTCCAAACTAGCTCGGAACAATACATCTTATCATCCCCCCACATGAACTTAACATCGTAATTCTTCTTCAAATTCTTTCTTAAAAATTGGTGTGCCCGTTGCTTAACCTCCTTCGTCACCACAATGGCTTGTTTCATCCGTAAGATCTTATAATTCTTAGTCCTGCCCAAAAATGCGTTCGTGCTCACCACACGCACCGGCTGCACCGCTTCTAACACCTTCACAGTTCCGTCAACATCCATTAATACAACCCCGACATGTGTCCAAGGTGAATTCGAAGCTACTTTAATCATAGTCGCTTGGCCACTCGTCCCTTCTTGCACAATAATATCGCCTTGTTGCCAGGCAAATGGTGCACAAAAACAAGAACTGGTAAGGCAGAGTATAAGTATAAGAAACTTCATTTCACTATCCTATAGCAGATGAGTCCCGCAACAAGACCAAAGCACACAAGGAACAAAGAGCCTAGGCTACAATTTCTCTTCCTCCCCTTTCACCAAGATTGCGTCTAATCCTTTCCGCCTAAAGGCAATGCCTTTGCTTCGGAGTATGAAATCATCGGCCATACATCACGCTTTGCCATTTATCGTTCTTAAAATAGCAAAAAAAAAGGTCACTCCTGCAAGTGCAGGAGTGACCTTTTAAAAATTATTAAAATCTGCCCTTAGTGCCCAGAAAGGAACTTCTCAGCTTCAAGTGCAGCAGCACAACCAAGTCCTGCAGCTGTGATTCCCTGTCGGTAAACTGTGTCTGCTACGTCACCAGCAACAAAGATACCGGGAGTTTTCGTAGCTGTCTTTCCAGGAACTGGGATCGCATATCCGCTCGGATCTAAATCCATCAAATCAGTGCTCAAGAAGCTTGTGTTAGGTGTGTGGCCAATCGCCATGAACACTCCTTCAACAGGCAAGTCACTGGTCGATCCATCAACCGTATTATCAAGCACGATGGCATTGATGTTTCCGTTCTCAGCTTCTTTGTAACCAGCTAATTGCGAATTCCATACCATTTCAATCTTCGGATGCTCCATCACACGCTTTGCCATGATTTTAGATGCTCGTAGCTCATCTCTACGGTGTACCAAGTATACCTTGCTTGCATATTTCGTAAGAAAGTCAGCTTCTTCACAAGCTGAATCACCTCCACCAATAACGGCAACAGGAACTCCCTTAAAGAAAGCTCCATCACACACAGCACACGCAGTCAATCCACGTCCACCAATATATTGCTCTTCACCTTCGATACCAAGGTAACGGGCTGTTGCACCAGATGCCACAATCACGGTCTTCGTTTGCATGACTGTCACAGCATCAGCAAATACTGGCTTCGTGTGCACAGCAAATGTGCCATCGTCATTTTTTTCAACATTCGTGACCATGATGCCAAACTCAACGCGTGTGCCAAAGCGTTCCGCTTGTGCCTGCATTTTATTCATCAACTCCGGCCCCATGATACCGTCAGGAAATCCTGGGAAGTTTTCAACTTCACTTGTTGTTGTAAGCTGTCCACCTGGCTGATCACCAGTGAGGATCACAGGTTTGAGTTCGGCGCGAGCTGCATAGATGGCTGCAGTATACCCTGCAGGCCCCGTTCCAATAATGATAACATTTTCCATAATTAAAGTGTATGAGAGATAACCCGCAGGATTATGCCCAAGAATATTCTCTTGCCAATGCTCTTTTGCGATTGTTTTGGCAATCAGGGTGAATCAAACCTCTACACTACTGAATTGCTTTACCCATTCCGTTTGACGAATCGGAAAGTATACCTATGCTACCAAAATGTTTCGCGCACTCATCTTCGCTCTGCTTTTATCACCACTCTATGGTGAGTCTGCACGTAAAAGCTTTCTTCCTGACTTCGACGATGGCACCATCAGCTTTTACTTAGACAATGATATTTTCAGTGGCACCGATAGAGATTACACCAACGGTTGGCGCTTGGCTTGGATTTCAGGAGAACGCCAAAGCCTACGTGAAATAGCACCTATTCAACGTTACCTCGATTACCTCTCTGGCAGTCATAATTCTACTGGTTTACTAAAAAACCTTTGGGGCTTTGATGATGTCAACAATCTAAAATACCAATATGGCATGGCCATGACCCAACTTATGTTCACTCCTGAGTCTGAGGATCCTATTCCACCAGTTGGCGAACGTCCCTATGCAGGTTGGTTAGGACTTGGATTCTCCCTACACGTAAGTAATGAAGAACGCATCCATTCTGTAGAGTTCACTGTTGGCACCATTGGTCCAGACTCATTTGCTGAAGAAACCCAAAACTCAGTGCACGATTTTCGTAACATTGATCGCTTCGAGGGATGGGATACACAAATCCCCAATGAACTCACCTTCAATATTGATTTCAACACAAAACGCCGTTTCACTTACCTAGAACCATACGACCTTCCGCTGCTTCCACTTTCATTCAACGGTTTCACTGAAGTTGGATCATCGCTAGGCACCTTCAGAACTGACGTGCGTTTTGGCTGGCACATGCAAATCGGCTACAACGTCCCCGTCGATTTTTCGGATCCAAGGCTCTCACCTACAGCTAACGCTATCAGCTGGAATGATGACTCTATCCCAACAAAATTCTCTGCCTACCTCATCCTCGGAGCTAAAGTGACGGCTGTCTTTCATGACTCCACCATCGATGGACCCACATTCCGAGATTTTGAAACTGGAGTTAAGAGCGAAAAATTTGTAGGTGAATACTTCTATGGCTTTGGAATCCGCTATAAGGACATCGAGTTTAGCTACGTGCAAACAATTCGTAGTAAAGAATACACGACCCAAAGTAACCACCAAGAATTTGGCTCACTAGCCTTTCGAATTCGTTACTAATCCTTAGCTTCATGCGCCTTAAATTAACCATCGCCTACGACGGACGTCCCTATCGTGGTTGGCAGGTCCAGCCCGACACATCGACAGTTCAAGGCCACATCGAACAAGCTCTGGAGCAAGTTGCCAAGACTCCAGTTCGCCTGCATGGCTCAGGCCGCACCGACACTGGTGTCCATGCCAATGCTCAAGTGGCTCACTTCGACTCCCCGGATACAGTCAACATGAACCCCTTCAATTGGGTTCCCGCACTCAACACCAAACTTCCAGCTACTATACGTGTCATGACATGTGAAGAAGTTGCCGATGATTTTCACGCCAGGTTCAATGCCAAAGGCAAACATTATAACTACGAGATTTCATTAGAGCCCGTGCTCCACCCTCACCGAGCTGGTCTAGCTTGGCACTTACCTAGACAACTTGATCCGCACACGCTTCAACAAGCTTTGGATCATTATGTCGGCACCCACGACTTTCGATGCTTCGCTGCACTTAGAGGCAACGAAGATAAGAACACTGACTACAAGCGCACCATCACAGAAGCTAGTTTCACATCCAGTGAAACCGGCTACTTAATCACCTTTAAAGGGAACGGATTCCTCTACAAAATGGTTCGCCTACTCACAGGTGCAGCTATCCAAGCAGCTCAAGGACGATTACGTTTAGACGACCACTATGATCTCTTGCACTCACCATCGAGCGATAAAAAATCACCCTATTGCGCTCCAGCTGATGGGCTCACTCTTGAGCACGTCTCCTACTAAATTGCCCCCTCCTTCGTCAGCATGCATTTCTAACTTGCAGAGAAACGATTCATTGACTAAGAATACTATCACTATGAAATATATTCTATTCACATTAGCTGCAGCCCTTACGACTATCCTTACTTCTTGCGGCGGCTGCGGTTGCTCGTAATTCCCATCTTAAGGATTATCCAATATATAAGACCAAGCTAACTTAATACATTAAGTTAGCTTTTTCATGTTCACTCCCCTAATTATACCAATTCCCTCTCGCAACGAAAACTGACATGGAATATCTGTTGCAGCATCATAGAATGTGTTAACAATAGAAATCTTATGCGAATTGGAATTCTCAACAGTGGAGGCGACTGCCCCGGACTCAATGCCGTGATTCACGGTGTCGTGGGTGCTGCAGATAAACTTGGCTGGGAAGTCATTGGCTTCCGCGAAGGTTTTGAAGGGCTACTACCACCCGGAGACTACACCCCACTTTCTCCAGATGACACCTATGGCATCCTAAAGCTAGGAGGAACAATTCTAGGAAGCACCAATAAAGGAAACTTCGCCCTTAAAAACGGAGGTTCAAATACTAAAAAAATTCCTGATAGTATCATTGAACGCTCAAAGCGTATGCTTGAGCAACTCGGGATCGAGGCACTCATCGTCGTTGGTGGTGATGGGTCACTCTCCATTGGCCAATACCTTTTCGAACGTGGTTTCCCTATCATTGGTGTCCCTAAAACCATCGATAACGACCTCGCCGCCACCGCCATGACCTTCGGCTTTGACAGCGCTGTCTCTTGTGTTGTTGATGCGATGGATCGCCTGCACACCACAGCCCACTCACACAAACGCATCATGGTTGTAGAAACCATGGGCAGAAATGCTGGATGGATTGCTCTCTGGGGCGGCATCGCTGGTGGTGCTAATGTTGTGCTTCTCCCTGAAATTGACTTTTCATTGGAAAGTGTGGCCAATTTTATCAAGAAGCGTGAAAAACAAGGCAAACGCAGCACCTTAGTGGTCGTTGCTGAAGGAGCCACTCTAAGAGGTGGTGAACAAATCCACAAATCTAATGCAGATGGAAGTGCCGACAGACTTGGCGGCATTGGTGACATTGTAGCTCACAGACTTTCAGAACTCACAGGTAAGGAAACACGAGCCTGCACACTCGGACACCTCCAACGCGGTGGTGACCCAACTAGCCTCGACCGAATTCTCGGAGCACGCTTCGGCGTAAAAGCTGTAGAGTTAGCTCAAAAAGGTGAATTTGGCAAAATGGTCAGTTACCAACAATACAGGGTAGGGTCCGTGCCGATCACCGAAGCCATTCATAAATTACGTAGGGTCGACCCCGATGGTGAAATTGTCCATACCGCACGTGCCATTGGAATCTGTCTTGGCGAGGATCCTCAATAACGGTCTTTACTTGCACTTTCTGTCCGCTAAATAGATCTTGTGGATCCGATTCAATTTTTCAACCGCTACACTAAGCAACTCGAGACTGAAAAAGTCTACGGTGAGGCCTTTCTCGATTGGACATACAACAATCCTCTTGGGAAAATCCCACTTCACCTTTTCGTCAAGAAACCATTCTTTTCTAAGTGGTATGGCCGTAAAATGGACCACCCAAAAACGATAGAAAAGATTCAACCGTTCATTGAAGACTACGATATGAATGTCGCCGACTTCCTCGACGATCAATCAACCTTCGCCCACTTCAACGAATTTTTCTATCGCAAGCTCAAGCCTTCAGCTCGCCCAATTGCCGACACCGATGTTGTCTTTCCTGCTGACGGACGCCACTTAGGATTTGAAGCAGCCTCAGAAATTAAAGATTTCTTTGTCAAAGGCCAGTCATTCGACATTCAATCACTCCTCCAAGATGACGAGCTTTACCAAATCTTCAAAGACGGCCCGCTCGTGCTATCAAGGCTCTGTCCAGTCGATTACCATCGTTTCCACTTTCCGGTAGCTGGTACGCCATCAGAAACAAAGGTCATCAACGGCCCACTCTACTCAGTTTCCCCAATAGCACTACGCAAGCATTTACAATACCTATGGGAAAATAAACGCACTGTCACCGTTATCAAAACAGAAACGATGGGCAAAGTTGCGGTATTGGACATCGGAGCAACCTGCGTTGGCTCGATCCATCAAACCTTCACCCCGTCACAAAAAATGGAAAAAGCCTCAGAAAAAGGCTACTTTTCATTCGGTGGGTCATCTACTATTACCTTGTTCGAACCCGGTAAAGTGCAACTGGCTCAGGACCTTCTCGAAAATTCAGCGAAGCAAATAGAACTCTTTGCATACATGGGCGATGCTTTAGCCACAGTGAGATAGGACAGAATTTCATTCTTGCTCACCAAATTCATTTATACGATTGACTAAATTTCCTCGTCGGTTAATCCCATAGTATAATCTACCTACCCCTAGGTCATTATGGATGAACGTTTTGAATTTTTAAGGCTAATCGGCAAAGGCTCCACCGGCGGAGTTTATGAAGCTGTCTGTAAACAAACCAAGAGTAAGTTTGCAATCCGACGGTTCTATTCAAACGATGGTGAATACCGAGAAGGCTGGGAAGATGAATTCCTCTCGATCATGGAGCACCTCGCTGAAATAAACCACCCAAACGTCGTGCCAGTGATCGAAGCTGCTCTCGACGAAGATGGTGCCTATATGATCTCAGAATACTTCCCCTCAGCCTTGCTCAGTGAAAAATTTCCAGACAAAATGGACATCGACTCCTTCCTTCTCTTTGCGGAACAAGGGATCAGTGCCTTAGGTGCTCTCCACTCAGTTGGTGTCGTCCATGGCCGACTAGGCTATGACTCCTTCATTATTTCACGCCTCCCTAATGGTCACATGAAATTCGTGCTAAAGGATTACGGCCTTCGCCGAATTGCCCCTATCATTCAGGGGATTGATCCATCTACCCGGCTCCCTACGGACCCAGTCTTCATTGCACCTGAGCTTTTCTCAACAGGGATCGTTGAGCCTCAAACCGACCTCTACATGTTTGGTCAACTCTGCTACATCCTCCTAGCTGGTTACCACCCAATGGCTGGAAAAGACATCGATACCGTAGCTATCATGCATTTCGAGCATAGTTATAAAACCCTATACGAACAGGACCCCAACATCCCAGGAGCTATTTCTCAGTGGGTGGATTACCTCACTCAGCCAGATGCTGAGAATAGACCTGAAAGTGCGGTTGATGCATTGGCGGCACTCAAACAACACCAACTTCCCAAACTTTAAACTGACACCGTCATACAACCTCGAAAACCGTACTTCTAAGACAACCAAATATTTGTCCTTGCCGACGCCCGTTCCTACTTCTAGAAACCTATACGAGCAACATTGAGTTTGCTCGAAAACAACAACATCCAACTATCTTAATGCAAACTGGAAATCCTAAGGCCCACCGAGCGGCCTGTTTACGCATCGTCATCTGCCTTCTTATCGTGTGGTTTACTGTCAGCTTCGGCTGCGGCATTCTGTTTAGAGAACAACTCGACGCATTCCATATCGGTAATGCGCCTCTTGGTTTCTGGATGGCTCAACAAGGGGCTATCATTTGCTTTGTTTTCTTGCTCATCATTTATGCTGTGCTCATGAACCGACTCGATAAAAAACACGGGTTCCAAGAAGACGAAGCAAAGTCTAAGCCTTCTAATAAAGAAACTAACGAGAACTAGGATCATGGAACAACAAACACTCAACTTCATTTTCATCGGGATTTCCTTTGCTCTCTACATCGGCATTGCACTCAAATCACGCGCTGGTTCTACTAAGGAATATTACACTGCCGGTGGTGGTGTCTCCCCATTAGCCAATGGTATGGCCACTGCTGCCGACTGGATGTCTGCCGCAACTTTCATTTCCATGGCGGGTGGTATTGCCATCTCGGGTTATGACGCTTCACGTTTCCTCATGGGCTGGACAGGAGGCTTCGTCCTCCTCACCGTCTTAATGGTGCCCTACCTCAGAAAATTTGGCAAAGCGACGGTGCCCGATTTCATCGGAGATCGTTTCTACTCTAAGACTGCCCGCTTAGTGGCTGTGCTCTGTGCCCTCTTCATCTGCATGACCTATATCATGGGACAAATGCGAGGCGTAGGCGTAGTGTTCTCTCAGCTTTTTGACATTTCCATCTCCACAGGTGTCATCATTGGTGGTGCCATCGTATTTTTCTACGCTGGTCTAGGTGGCATGAAAGGGATCACCTACACGCAGGTGGCTCAATACTGTGTGATGGCCTTTGCCTACACCATTCCTGCTATCATGATTGCTCTAGCTCTCACTGGCAATATCATCCCACAAATTGGATTTGTAGGAGACTATCTTCCCGAAGGAGGTTCCTTAATAGACAAGGTCAACACCATGAATACCGAGCTGGGGTTCAAGGAGTTCACCGCAGGAAAAATGTCCAAACTCAACATGTTTTGTGTCACAGCGGCATTGATGTGTGGAACGGCAGGCCTACCTCACGTGATTGTACGCTTCTTTACTGTGAAAGACGTAAAGGCTGTGCGTAAGTCCGCTTGTTGGACACTCGCTTTCATTGCGGTGATTTACCTCACGGCTCCTGCCATTGGTGTATTCTCTCGTATCAACCTCGTAGAGAATCTCAACGAAAAGCAATACACCTCTGCTGAGGCACGCACTGCGGATCAGGTGCCAGAATGGTATCACCAATTTGAAGAAACTGGCCAGCTTGCCTGG
>CAXMOB010000127.1:0-2651 GCA_964194815.1 Vicinamibacteria bacterium
TCATCGTAGGCGCCCCATGATTTCTCTTTGAGGGCATTCTGTTTAAATTTGAGGTTACGATTGTAATCGATGCTCTTCGGCTTGAGTTCGCCCCTGCCGCCCCCAATGTTGTCTGGAATTTCTTCTTGGTAAGTTTGTTTACCTCTGAAGAACGCGTAGCGACCTTTGGGATCTTTGGCGATGACGGTTGGGACGCCTGCTAGGTTGGCGGTTGTCCAGACTCCACGGAGGTCGGTTTCGCCTTTTTGGAATTGGTTGTTGTTTGAGCCAATGGCTTTTACGTGCACCTTATCGAGCAGCTTGCCTGAGGTTTGATCCTTGATGTTGACGCGTAGTCGAGCTTGCCCGGGGAATTCCTGAACTTCCATTTGAAGTGGGGTGATCAAGATGAGGCCAGAGGTGTAGAGGTAATCTCCGCGACAGATGATCAGGTATGCACCATCCTTGCTAATAGGGAGATCAATGGTTTTTGTCTGGTCTTCTGTGATTGAGGAATCGCCAAGTTTGACGTCGAGCTCATGGGCTGGTTTAATGCCAGCTAGATTTACCTTGGTGATGTTACTGAGGTTCTTCTGTTTGAGGTAGAGCTTCATCAAGTCGACGCGATAGATTTTGAGCTGAGCAGAATCAATGTTGCGGTAGTTGAGTTTGAGTTGTGCTTTGTTATTGGATTTGACGATTTCGACTTCTGCAAAACCGATCTTCTTTTTCTCAAAGAACTGGATACTTTCTTTGGCGTCAGGGTAGGTGTCCTTGATGCGTTCATACCACTTCATGGCTTCGATTGGCTGGCCTTTGGCATGGTAAATCTGAGCGGTGATGAACGAGGCTAGATTCTTGTCTTCTGAAGCACCTTTGGCAACTTCAGATGCGGCGTCGATGGCCTCTTTATACTTACGTTGCCAGAATGAACCAAGGGCTTCCATGTAGCGAAAGCTGTTGGTGAGTTTACTCTTTGGATAGCGTTTGGTGCAATATTTTGCATGTTCAACAACATCTTTATATTGGTTGAGAGCGAATAGTCCGTTGGCAATGGTGTAGGATGCCTCGTCAGCTGAGCTGTGTTCAGGATTGATGCTGAGGAATCCGTGGAGCATGGCTATCGACTCCTGATAGATGTCCGTGGCTTTTAATTTTTTCTTCGGAGCTGAGCTGCGCGGCGTAAGGTTTGCTGCCTCTGCGGCTTGGTCGTAGAGGTTTTGAGCCATCGCAAACCATGCGGTATTGACCCCATCGCTATTTGGATAGTGATACCAAAGTTGTTGCTGGTAATCGATCGCGTCGAGTAATCTACCTTGGTCTTCAAGTGCTACACTGACGTAGGAGTCTTGGTCGTAACCACCGTCGATGGTGGCAGCAAAGACATATTGGCCACGTTCGAATTCACCAATGGCAGCGTAGGCTTTACCCACTTTAAGGATTTTATCGAACGGGATGCTTAGCTCTGGCATTTTTGCATCGAGTGTCTCGAAGGCATCGACCACATAACGAGCATTGGGTTTAGCTTTCGCTGTTTCGACCCAAAGAGTCATGTGCGCAAATTGGGCGTTCTCTCTGGCGTTATCGTATTTACGTAATTTGTTGAGAAGCTTTTCGACCTCGTCTAACTCCTGATCTACAAAATGTTTAGCAGCGAGCTCCATTTGCTCACTGTAAGTCATCTTATAGACATCTGAGGTTTTGACGCCTCTTGCGGTGACGGTGAGTTTACCTGCGACACCAAACTTTTCGTTCTCTGGGTGACGCAGCGTACGAATTGAGGTTGGAATATGACGCCATTTTCCTTCAGTAGTGGCAATGAGTTTATAACTGAACCAACGTGGACTGATGTTGTCTTTCAAAGTAATCAATAGGCGATCATCTTCTAAGCGAGCTCCACTGTGTCCACCTGTGAGCGAGCCTTTGACATAGTTGAATCCTGCTGGGACTTGTTCTGATAGAATCGCTTCCTTGTTGTTTCTTATAGTGTTCACTGCTTGGAAGTAGACGGTGATGATTTGGTCTTGCTCGACTTCTGTCGCCTGCGTTCTGCCAGGTGCATTGAGTGGCGTTCCTTTGTAGGAGAGACCTTGGTGGTAATAGTAGCGAGTTGTGATACCGATACGTTCCTTTGCGTTCGGATCTACCTTATGATGAGTGAAGCCTTTGCTGAACGATTCTAGGTTACCTGTGAGGAAAACTTTGCCTTGTCCTTTGAAGTCAATCTTTATGGTGTTATCAGATGCTTTTAGGAGGGTCGGCTTCTGGAGTGATGTGAGTCCTCCAATTTGTAAGGTTTCAGGCTTAGAGATGTCGAAGTTGAATGCTTTGGCACCATTGACATAGACCGTGCCAGTTCCTTTCGCTTGAATGATTTTATTACCATTGAAAAGCGGTTGTGAAGCTGCGATGCCTTCGACACAGAAGCCACGGCTGATGTCATCGGTGAACCCTTGTGAAGACACAGTGTTGAGTAAGCTGGTGCGGATCTTGCGTTGGTGTTTTTCAAATCCTTTGAGCTGGCTCATCACGTGGAGTGATCGTCCAAGCAGAATTTGATTACGCGAGCAAAAGAAGTCGTCCTTACCTGTCCAGTTGCTGCTATCTTTGGCGGTGAGTTCTTTCATCAAGGTTTCAGCAAAACCTACGCGGTCGAGTCGGATGAAGGCTTC
>CAXMOB010000128.1:0-4293 GCA_964194815.1 Vicinamibacteria bacterium
TACGATTTATTGGCATTACCCTCACTGGGGAAACCAAGGTGGTAGCCCTGGTTCAGTGGTGCGACTAGGAGAGTGGAAGTTGATCCGTTATTATAATGGTAAGGCCACCGAGTTGTTTAACTTGAAAGATGATGCTAGCGAACAATCAAATTTGGTGGGCAAGCATGCCAAGGAAGCGAAGGAGCTGAATCAATTACTCGATACTTGGCTGAAGGAAACTAAGGCTGAGCTGCCAACCAAGAACCCTGATTTTAAAGGCGGCAAAGTGAAGTGGTAGCACAAACTTCCGCAGAGCGGATGATTGGGGTTTTTCAGTTGAGCTAAATGTATGTTTACAGGTGAAAGGACGGAACAGAATCCTTTATCCTCAATTCTCAATTCTCCTAGTTCCTGCGGAACTAGAGTGTGATCTCTAGAGTCGCACTTGCTGCTGAGCTTGGGTCGAAGCGTTGGTTCATCGATTGGATGAGTGCTGCTGCGGTGCGCTTGACCTTACCTTTGAAGAGCTCTTTGCCTGCTGTTGTTTTGACGGTGATTGCCTGATCGAGGTCAAGAAGTTGGTCACTGAGGCGTAAGGTGATTTTGGCGACGTTTTGGGTGTCGAGTGTGATCACTTGTCCATTGACACGTGCGGTGATGAATTGGTCTTTAACTGGCTTTGTATTAGCCATCCATGCGAAGCGCGTGTGGGTGACATTGTCTTGATACCAATTGAGTTTCTTCGGCCATGGGTTACGGGTGTTTTTTGCCATCCATGGGATTGCTTGTTTGCAGTCGAGCTTCATCCAGTGACCGTGTTGTGGGTAGACGATGCACTTGTGTGGGTATTCCCCAGGGTTTTCCTTTGCGAGTTTGTCGAGCTTCTTGCCCCACTCGGCAGCGAGTGTGTTACGCTTGTAGGCAGCATCTTTGCCTCCACATTGGATGAAGTAAGGAAGGTTGTTGAGGTTGGGTGTCTTGGCATCGCCTGGGTGTCCTGCCATCATTGCAGCACCAGCCCAGCGGTCGGCCATTCTAGGTGCGAGCTGGTAGGTACCATCACCGCCAGCTGAGTAGCCAGTGACGTAAACTTTATTTGGGTTCACCCCTTTGAGAGCAACGAAGTTTTCGATGATGCGATCGAACATCGGGTCAATGTGTGACTGGTGCCAGAGGTTCCATGTATTAGTCGCTGCACGTGGAGCGAGGTAGAAGCCTTCTTTGGGTTTGTAGAGGCGGATTTGATTTTTCCATTGCCCGTCGTTAACGCGTGCTGGAGCACCACCGCCACCGTGCATTGAGATGTAGAGGCTATGGCCACCTTCTGGAGCTGCGCCATATTCGATGTACTCGAATGGCATGACCATTTTTCCGTGAGTGATTTTCTTCGCGTTGAGTTCGGCTGCACGTTCTGATTGAAGCGTTTTAGCACGAGCTGCGGTGATGAGCTTAAGTGCTGTAGCAGCTTCCCCTTTGCTGAGTGAGGCATTTGCGAAAGCAGCTTTCGTGATCACCGTTTGTTTTGCTGCTGGTTGTGCGAGCCACTTTTCTAGTTGGTCGATTGTTGGACTAGCGTCTTTCGCTGCTGAACTGGCAATACAGCCAATGAGAACAGTTGATGTGGTGATGAATGATTTCATTACGACATGTGATACATGATCTACCCATGTGATGGCGAGGAATAATGCCATGATTTCACAGAAAAAAATGCCCTAAATTGGGTCAATATAGTGGTTTTCATCCGGTTGTAAGAACCCTAGTTCGGTGATGAATCCGTCGGCACTTTCAATGGTGTGGACGTAGTGGTCGGGGTTTACATTAAAATTGAAAAAGCTATGCGTCGCTTGGGCGTAAGGGGAGAAGACGCAGCGGTTACGTTTGCTTTTGTATTTTTTAGCAAACTTTTCGACGACTGAAATTGGGCTAGTGGCGTCTTCTTTGCCATGGAAGAAAATTGCTGGTGGGAGTTTGCACTTAATGTGCTTACTGGGAGATGTTTTTTTGGCTACCCGATGAGTTGGAAAGCGATCTATACCTGGACCCTTTTTTGTGGTGTCAACAATGGCCGAGTAGAGAATCAAGGCATCGGGTCGAGAGCTGTAGAAGGTGTCGTGTTCGACTTCCTTGTGCATGGCTGCACAGAGGGCGATATGGGCACCACTGCCGGCTCCACCTGCAACCAGTTGGTTGCTGTCGATCCCTAGGAAATCGTGATTGATACGCATCCAGAGCAGGGCAGTTTGAGCGTCGAGGATGGATTCGACCGGTGTGGTCTGGTGGTTTTTAGCAATTCTGTATTCTGCGACTGCAGCAACTCCCCCCCGTGAGACGAAGTGCATGCATTGAGGGGTGAACTGTGTGACCATCGGATTGTCCCACAGGCCACCGTGGAAAAAGAGGAATCCAGGGCGTGTATCTCCCTTCTTGTGGCCTTCTGGTAAGAAAACATGGATGAGCAATTCGCCGTCCTGAGTCTTCTTGTACACATAGGTTTTTGCACCTTGGAGCAATTCTTGCTCGAAGATGGGACCTATTGGGTGTGTTGGTTGACGTTCTAACATGCGATTCTAGTGGAAATGGTTTGCCTTAGTGGCAAAATAATGTCCAATGGATTCGATGAAATTCACGAATATTTTTTGTGCCACAGCGATTGTGGCATCGATGGCGACTGTATCGGCACAGGAAGTGCACGCTGGATTGAAACGTTCTGTAGAAGCTGTTTACTCAACTTGGAGAGTGGCGCTTCAGCAGAAGCACCATGGCCAATGGAAGTCAGCTACGGCAGAACACAGGCAGATTACCATCTATAACCGTTTGGTGTCAGAGCGTAAACCCTACCCCGCATCGGTCTTCAAGATGCCGATGGCTCCTCCTTCAGTGCAAGGATTGAAAGCGATCAATGTGAACATGAAAGGGTCGACAGCGATTGCTAGCTACTTTGGTAAGATTGACTTCGGTATTGGTGGGGCTCCATCTGAGAATCTGATGCTATTGTATTTTGTTGGTGAAAAGGGCCAGTGGAAGTTTGATAAGGCGGAGTATATTATGCTTTCAGCTCTCGCTGACGTGCGTAAACAGATGCTTGCTGGTGATTACAGCTATGCCAAACAAAAGGACTTTATGGCATCGGGAGTTGTGCCAGAGCTGCCAAAGCAAATCACCAAGCGTGGATACATCGCGAAGGTTTATGTTTATTGTCCAGGCCGTGAGGTGAAGGTGAATGTGAACAAAGGCATGAGTAAGCATAGATTCCAGAATGATAAGCGAGCTGAAGTATTGATCGGTGGTGCCTTTGACGGCAACAATCCAATCACTTTTGAAACCAAGAGTTTGCCAGGATCTACAGGAAAGGAACCGATGGATATTCGCGTGTTTTTGATGTCACAAATCGAAGGCGTGAAGCCAGTGAACGTTTTTCAATATAGAATCACTCCTGAGGATATTACCGCGGGGAAACGCCCAGCGGAGAAGAGTGACAAAATGATCAATATCACAGCTGAGCATGTGAAGGGGATCATGACGAAGCCTTAGGTGGAGTCGCGTGGACTGAAGAGCTTTACGTGCCTGCCAAGCCCCTTGGGGTCGTAGAGCCCCAGTACCGCATTGCATAGAGTCGAGCCACTGAAAACTGTCTCGCTGAATTCTGAAAACTCCCGCAGGGTAGCCCTCTTCAGCCTCAACGAGGCGAGCTTTCCTCAGCCTAGGGCACCGCCCTAGGAATACATAGTCTCCAACAAACGAGCCCTGAATGGGCGGACTAACACCCCTGAGTGATTCAACAGAGCTGATTGTTTGATTTAAAGTGACCCATCTCACCAAACTAGTGCATCATCCATACCGTTCGGTCAAGGTCGCTACGCGGGATCTGGTACTGCCAACCCTTACGTCAATTCAGCCTATACTCGTCAGGGTTGGAGCAGTTCGCAGAATTTCTTAGGGCACAAAAGTGAGCTTGATTCTACCAAATGCTGCTTTCCGACCATTAGGTAAGCTCTGCGGATAAGTGAACTTTACCACTTCGTAGTTCGCATCAGCCGATGAATTGATTACGAAAGTAGGCGTATCACCACTATCGTAATAGGTTTTCAGATCACTGCTGAACTGCACTGTATAATTGAGGCTGCCCGAGGTGCCGTGATCTTTACGCCGCACAAAGAAGAAATCAAAGGTTGCTCCGCCATCGCTGGTAATGGGAACAGGCAGACCATTTACGGAGCCATCTGCGAGCAGAGAGCCACTATCCATCAGCGTCGGGTCGGTTCCAAACGCAAATTCCAATTGGTTGCTCTTTCCATCGCCGTCTGGATCCTGATT
>CAXMOB010000129.1:0-12741 GCA_964194815.1 Vicinamibacteria bacterium
GCAGTAAAGATCTTTCTTCTCTATTTGCCTGGCAATATAATACCATCTCCCCAAACTTAAAGGCTCGATCCACCACCCGACTCACACAATGAAACGTCAACTCCGTCTCCTCCCCAACCGCCAAAAAGGTTTCCTTACGCATTCTCATAACTCACTGTAAAACAAACCACTCATAGCAGTAAAGATCTTTCTTCTCTATTTGCCTGGCAATATAAATATAATATAAATAGCGCCTCTCAACTTAGGCCACGCAGTGTGTATCGACACCGATCCTGGTAGAGGTGGTTGGCTCACCTGCCTCCATGTGGAAACCGGTGACTACTGGCAAACAAATTTCGCTGACGAGCTGCGAGAAAACAAAATCTAACCAGTAGGCAAGCTCCGGCAACTAGCAATGCGGACGCAGGAGAGCAAAGCAAGCTGAGCGAGGCGATTTTTTGTTAAAGTGCACAATGGAGCATTGGAAAATATCAGTCTGTAAAGCCAGCACAAGCATCTCTACACCCATTACTCTGTCCACTTGCCTCTCAGCCTAGAGTGGCAGTACTTCGTAACCATCTGAGCCATCTTTGATCACCCATCCAAGAGCTTTGAGCTCATCACGGTAAACATCTGAGGCGGCCCAATCTTTCGCTTGTTTCGCCTCCCAGCGCTTCACCGCTAATGCTTCAACCTCAGCAGGAACCTCAACTTTCTCAACTTCTAATGAAGGTAGTTGAATACCCAAAGAGGCCAACATACAATGCAGTCCTTTCCATTGAGTGATGACATCGTCCTCATTCAATGAACGCTTCAATGAGCCAAACATCGCACCAATCGCGCGTTGTGTATTCAAATCCTCATTCAAGCCCATCCACGCATTAGCGAAGAGGCCCTTATCTTCGAGGCCGATGAGGTCCTCATATGCCGGAACTCCAGACACACCAGCCTTTTCAGCAAGAGCCTTCTCTGCCTTAGCTAGCTTCAACAAGGCTTCGCGTGCTGCGTGTAATGAGTCGAGCGTGAAGTTCTGTTGCTTTTGGTAGTGAGCTCCAATCAATGCATAGCGCACTTCAGATGCCGTAAAACCTTTCTCTTGAAGATCTCCAAGTACATAGAAATTCCCTTTTGACTTCGCCATTTTGCCACCGTCTACCAATAAGTGGGTTGAGTGGAACCAATGAGCAGCGAACTCACCGCCACACGCACATTTACTCTGAGCAATCTCGTTATCGTGGTGTGGGAACACAAGGTCCTCGCCACCAGCATGCATATCAAAGTCGGTGCCCAAGTATTCTAAAATCATTGCCGAACACTCCAAGTGCCAACCTGGGCGACCTTCTCCCCATGGGCTCTGCCAGTAGTTATCACCATCGCCATCACGACGCCCTTTCCAGAGCACGAAATCTGCCAAATTGTCCTTCTCATATTCATCTGAGTCAGAACGGCTATTCGCAGTTTTACCAAGGTCAAGCTGACGCGTGTCGAGATGCGACAACTGGCCGTAATCCGGGAAAGAAGAAATCTTAAAGTAAACAGAACCATCCTCAGATGCGTAGGCATTGCCCTTCTCTATCAGATTTTCAATCATCTTAATCTGATGAGGGATGTGCTCAACAGCACTCGGCTCAATATGCGGAGTCAAGCAGTTTAAAGCAGCACAGTCGGTGTGGAACTTCTCCGTCCAACCATCAGTAAAGTCCTTGAGAGTCATCCCAGCAGCTTGCGAATCACGGATCGTCTTGTCGTCGAGATCGGTTAAATTTCGCACGTGCTTCGTCTTGAGACCGCCAATCTCTAGTGTGCGGCGAAATACATCCTGAATGACGAATGTGCGAAAATTACCGATGTGGGCAGGTCCATAAACTGTCGGCCCACAGCAATAGAATCGATACGTTTCGCCATCGATAGGCTTAAGTTCACGAGTTTCTCTGCTTAAGGTGTCGTAAAGTCGCATAGCAGGGGTCTATCGCGAGAGCGCCTACCTTGCAAGCACTAAGGGAGCTCTGCTCCAGGAAAATGGAGAAAGGAAAAAGGGGAAAGACCGGCACTTATACCATTTGAGTATTTAGATCGTCGGAATGGCGATAGTCATTTTTAAATGTGGCAAGGCACAAGGAAAGAGCATTGCGGGCTATGTGACTGATGAGTAACGCTGCTATGTTTGAAAAGGGACACCGCTTTTTAATAAGTTCAGCTTTGCTGACACTTCAAAGCACCTTAACAAAAAACCATTCCGACGACATAACTGTGAAAATGGTATTAGGTTAAAGTAAAACACGAAACTGGCACAATAGAAAAGCTAACCACGCATAGGCACGAACAATCTAACTCTCATATAAGATCTACATCTTGAGCCTTTATCCTTTTACCTTTCAGCTTTTACCAGGGAGCTCTAGCTCCCATATGCCTTTTGAACTTCTTCAGCGATGATTTCAATGCCTCCTTTGACCGCATCATCAGCCATGGTGTAGGTCAATCGGATGCACTCATGCTGGTGCTTCCAATCAGACTCAATCCCAAAGAAGAAATAATGCCCAGCAACGATCAACACCTCACGTTCCTTCAAGCGGGTGTATAGCTCTGCTGTAGAAATGGGTAGGTCCTCAAACCAAAGCCACAAGAAGAGTGCTCCTTCGCTCAAGTGCATGCGGAATGGAGTATCGGAACCAAAGCTATCTCGCACCCATTGCTGGGCCTGCAGTGACTTCTTTTGGTAAAATGGCTTCACCACTTCGTTGCTCAGACGCAACACCTCTCCACTTTCCACAAGCGGTTGCATGATCGCCTGCCCCACATTGCCATTGGCCAAACCAATAATCGCACTCATCGATGTAACCGCAGCAGCAATTTCCTCATTCGCCACCACGATCCCTGTGCGGGTGCCAGGTAAGCCGATCTTAGATAGGCTCATCGTCAACACAATGTTCTCATTCCACAACGGCTTTGCATCGGCAAAAAAGATATTCGGAAATGGTGCTCCGTAGGCATTATCAATGATCAAGGGGATTCCATGTAGCTCAGCTAACTCTGATAGCCGTGCCACTTCCTCATCAGTCAGAACATTACCAGTCGGGTTGGTAGGACGCGAAACACAGATCGCGGCGATGTCGTCCGTGATTTCGATCGCATCAAAGTCGACACGGTATTTAAATTGGTCATCACCTATTTTTTCAATCTTTGGCTTATACCCTTTAAACATGTCAGCACCCACCGACTGATTCGCGTAACCAATATATTCAGGAACAATGGGTAATAGGATCTTCTTCTTTCTACCATCTGGAAAACTACCAGCCAAGGCATTGAACAAAAAGAAAAAGGCGGTTTGACCACCTGCAGTGATCGCAATGTTCTTCTCCGTCACATCCCAGCCGAAGTGCTCATGTAGCATCTTTGCCAATGAACTGATAAACTGAGGGTTTCCACGTGGTGGCTCGTAGTTTGCCAACATTTTTTCAATACCCCCGTCCTTCTCAACAATCTCCTTAAGACGCTCAGCCCAAAGTGCATTCATTTCAGGGATTGCAGCGGGCTGACCACCGCCAAGCATTTTGATGTTTGGCCCACCATTCACTAGTGCGTTACCGAGATCCTCCATGAGTTCTTCGATTCCGCTTCCTGTGCAAAGGCGTTGCCCAAATAATGATAAGTCGAGAGACATAAGCAATGAGTCATAGGCTGCACCGTAGTGTCGCCATTGTATTCCATGTACGGTTGGTTTGACCATCAATCATATCGTGACTGACAATCTCTTGCTAGCGATATAGCCGCTATCCCCCAGATCTCCAAGTCCAAAAACACCTGCCACCTATGAAACCAGCCACTTTAATAGTACCACCGGATTCACCAAGTCTACTGGTGGAGCCGCACACAAGGGAGCCGATCTTAACAAATAATACCACTCACCTCAACTCCCAAGCATAAAAAATCGGTAGGAACCAAAGTCCCTACCGATACATTTTAAAAACTCTTTTTCAATAAGATCAACGTCTGAATGCAATATTCAAACTCTTTGCAGGGTTAAAGGGTTTCACCCCAAGCTTATTAAACCACGTGGTAAAAGCACCACTGCTAATATAGCCGGCACTATTTGAATTAACTTTGTAAGCTTCAACCTGAGCTGCGAAAAAACCATTCGTCGTGTCAGGTGCTGTATTATACGCCGCAAGCTCAAGTACTCCAGTGACTGCATCTCTCTCTAGTGGACGAGACTTCATCACCCACACGCTACCTACAATGGAATTAGCCGTTATATCCGCCTGCCAGGTAGATCCCACTATTTTGCGCTGACAACGAGAGACAACAACATAATCTACCCCAGACACCCCACCGGTCTGAGTCCAAGGCTCCAAGGAACCATCAGCACGAGGAACCGGTCCCAAATCTCCCTTATATTTATACACTAAAAAAGCACTGCCTACAGTTCCGCCTTCTGTTACAAATTTTTCGGCTTTATCGAATGCACTAGTGTATGCTTCTGTCCCATCATAGCCATCCGCATGATACGTGTTCATCTCTAAAACCCATGCTTCGATTGCCCACACAGCTACATTTTTAGACAAAGATCGATCCACCATAGCAGCACCACGGCCCATCAAACCCATTACACCTGTAAGCAAGAGTGCTACCAAACCAATGGCAACAACGACCTCCACCAAAGTGAAGCCTTTTGAATTTTTTAAACGTCTTATAGTTTTCATCATTATGGTAGTTGAACGGTTCTTGAAAAGGCTCTGCATTTTGCCAGCACTTGAACTCTAGTCAGCGGGCTCGAGGTTTCACGTTTCGCAATTAGTGTCTGAGTGTTCGAATCCATCACATTGACGATGACGGTCACGGACTTAGCCTTAACATTTGCTATCGCTCCTGAGGCGACTGCTGCATCAATTGAAGTTGTCCCACTGTAATAACAATCTGACTTAAAACCGATCCCCGTAATCTGTGCCACCTTTCCAATATTTAGGCTTTTTTCGGAATCGAGTGCAAGAGGCTTAATGAAGACAACCTTAGCGACTTTCTTAGCGGCAGCTATATCTGTATACTCTATTTCAAACATATAGCTCATCTCAAAAATATTTGAGGCAATTAAGTGCCTACTCCCAACCACTCCTGAATTGTTAACGTCCAAGACCCTATCAACACCACCTGTATACATTCTATCGTGCACATCCGCTTCGCCAAGAACTTCCTTATAGGTCATATCTGGGTAGACAAGGCTCCTGAAAGCTCCATACCTAGCGTTAGTCTCCCAACCAGCAGTATTACCAGTAAGAGACTGGACATAGTTTCGCCAATAAAGCGTGTAAGAAACACAAGAAACATCACCGCCACCATCACTACTTGTGTTAACATCCCCATTATAGCGGTCTGTCGCAGCAGTATAAAAACAAAGCCCCCCATTATTTGTCATCTCAGAACTGGCTGGACCAAGGTTCTTGCTCCAATCTGCACCCCCAGCCAACACTCCAATACTCAAATAGGCATCATCTGATCCTTCGACAATCACAATCGACTCAAGGTCTCTTGATATATAATCTAGAAACTCATCAGCATTTTTATCTCTCTGCACACTCGCGTTCGTGCTATCCAAGGCGTCACTCGCGGTGGTGGCGATGCTAAAGACCACTAGCAAAAGAATAACGGTAATCGCAACCGACAAAGCCAATTCGGCTAAGGAGAACCCTCGGCATGATTTTTTATTAATTATTTTCATTATCTTAATTTACCTTTCTATGGCGTCTTTATGGTGTTTAAGTCTTCGATGCTAGGAGTTACGCCTGAGCGAAAAATGTAGAATCCACGATAAGTACGAGCACCAGTCGTTTCATCTTTAGCTTTAAAAACGACTTGAGTGGGAGAGACTCGGCGGAGCTTGCCTTCCGAAATAATCAACCTAGGAGCCGTAGTCTCCCAACCACTATGGTTCATACCCTGCTTCACATCATTAAACCATGCCTCGCCTGGCTCGGTGAGCGAGCGGTCCTCGTGCAAAGGATTGGAAAGGAGGCCCAATCCATTAAACTCGTAAAAAAAACACTTTCGAGTAGTGCTCGCGTCAAGCTTCACATCTACTAAACCAGTTTCCAGAAAAACACCGTTGTCGTCTAAGTGCTCCGCGTAATCATTTCCGTCCTTGTCATGTAAAGACTTATCAACATCTAAGTACGCTCCTTTAGGTAGAGATATGCCTTTACTCATCACCACCCAATCACCGGAAGCATCTCTCATTGCCAATGCCACAAAGCGCAGGTATCGTTCGAGGTCCTCTCTATTTAGTGCCTGAGAATCATCTGCATGGATCACTACGCGCACAGGCAGTCCTCGGCCTTTAGCCATTTTTTGAGCTTCCTGGAAGCTAGACTTGAGTATTCCAATAGCTTCACGTGTGCTATTCCCCTCAGTCATTGACTTCATTCCTGCAGCTGACAAGCCAAGAAGAACTGCAATGATCGCTATAACGACCAGCATTTCCACCAAGGAGTAACCTCTTCGAAGCCAGCTATTTCTGCTTTGTTGTTTAATAATATTCATTTGTACCACTTTGTATTTACACAATACACACATCCGAAGATATCTGCAAGCTCTTGTTTTCAAAAATCTACCAATTTTTAATGTCATCCTTCATGGTGGCACCAGTAGCAGTCGAGTCACCAGTCGTTTGCATGTCTTGCCCAGCACTCCATAGATCGAAGCCATTCTCAAAGTAATTTTTTGCCCCTCTATTGGTAGCAACATCATGGTAATACCTCAACACTTGCCCAAAATCGTCATAAAGAACGCCATCCTTATCGACATGCACATAGCTACTGTCAATATATGGAATTGTCTCTGCAGCATCAGTGAAAATTGTCGGAATCAATTCAATCATTCTGCCAAATTCATCATCATCAATTTTCCAATTTTTATTTAGGTCTCCTGTTAAAACCTCATAGAGTTCGGAAGGATTGGTCGAACCATCACCAGCAGGCAAAACATTGGTCACATCATCCCCTAAATACTCAATAAGCGAGGCTTCAATCGCCTCGATACGCAACTTAGTGTTCTTCTCACGAGCATTCCGCACGACTGCATTAAACGCCACCAATGAGATACTCGCCAATGTCGCGATAATTGCCATCACCACCATTAATTCCACCAAAGTGAATCCTTTACGATTATTTGAACCTAAAGCTTTCATACCTTTACAGTATTATAGGGTAAATTCATACGCGGCAAGCACTAAATCGCTATAAAAATTTACTTTGTAGTCACATGGCAACGACCCCCGCTAAATCGGCATCCTCCATCGCGGTCTCTTTCAACGCCCCATCTAGCTCAATTGCCGTCTTCAAATAGTGCTCAGCTTGTATTAAATTGCCCAGAACAGCAAGGTAACAGGCCATATTATAATGGAATAGGGCTTCGTCCAATAATTCCTTAGGACCGGAAAGTAGAACCTTCTTCGCTTGAAAAGTATCCCCCACTTCATGCAAGCAATAAGCCGCGTGAATAAAATAGCGAGAGCCGCTCGGAAACCGACGACAAAGCTCCATTGATGACTCAATTGCTTCGTTCCATAGCTCAGCCATCATCTCCGAAGCCAACTTCAAGTCCAACACCTCACGATGCACCATGCTATCACTTGCGATAAACTTCAGTTCTTCAATAGCATCTTCTGGCATCTCTAAAAAGAGATAGCCTCGCATCGCCTCAAGATGTCGATTTTCGTTCACGTCCGCAAGCCTAGCACAGATTTCAGAAGAACTAAGAATAATACGAACGCTGCCAGACTAACGAGCAAAACTCATCTAGATTCCACTCCATACGTCCCCTTCATCATCGCGACCCATGCCTTAGGGTCACTTAAGCCTCGGTGGTGGAAAAATAAAGTTTGCGCTAATCTCTCAAAAATGGGGTTACCCACTAGGCTATTCATCACCAGATTCGGAGGCTGCAACTTATCCATTAGTAAACGCATGCCCAATTTCGTGCCATAACTTGGCTTCATTGATGCCAACTTTTGCCCAGGCACTATTCCCTGTTTATCCAAATAATTATGAATCGCTTCGCCCGCGGCCTTCCCCACCTTCAACGCTGGGTATATGCCTCCTGCTGTTAGAGGTGACACCCAGCCCGCTGCATCGCCTAATAGCATAGCACGATCGTCGTGCCAGTTCTTCAATGCTCCACCACAGGGAATCAAGCCAGCTCGCTTCTCAACCAAATGGGCCTGTGAAAAATCAAATCTCCTCTTAACCTGCTCCATAAATTCAGCCATCCTCGGCTGATGCGGCTTTCTGACAGCCAGTCCAATCTGCGCCACCTTCACCCCTGGGACTACCCAAGCAATATAACCGGGTGCCATCTTCTTATCGACAAAAACATGTAAGAAGTTTGGGTCTAGACCTCTCACCCCAGCCCATTCTTCTTCGGCTCCTACCAGAAATTTACTATTCTGAGAATAACCTAACATCCTCGCTACATTCGAGCGTGCTCCATCAGCTCCGACCAAAAATCGGCTCGATAACTGCTGGGCTGGCAATTCGATTCCTTGCTCTCCTTTATGAATGGCCGACACATTCTGATCCATCATCATTTCAGCTCCACTCAGTTCTGCCTGACGCCCCATCCAACGCATCATCTCAGGAACATCGACAGCCCAGAATGCGTAATCAGGCGAATGTAAATCCATTGCCTTGCCATTAGGCGCATAGAGCCGCACCCCTGGAATTTTCTTTTTGAGCCTGTCGGGAAGATCGATCTCTTGTTCTGCTTCACCTACTAAGATACCAGTGGTGCGAATTTTTTCGCCTAGCTCTTTCTTTCGATCCACCACAACTGTGCTCAACCCCAATCCTGCAGCAACACGGGCACAAGAAAGCCCCGCATAACCACCACCTACTATCGTTAAATCAATTTTTTTTATAACACACACATCTTTGATACGATCCACATCAGGATTCATTTCAATAGTTTTGACTAAACCGAGTTAACTGACTATGTTACACTTGAAATCATTCATCAGCTTCACCTTCGGACTTGTTTCTTGAAAATGAGTTATTGATTTCAACAGCTTTTGAGGAGTGTTACACTCCTCAAAGGTGAACAACGCACCAAGCAACACGCCTTTATTTGGTATGAACGCCATAAAGGAAACCCCGCTAAAGCGGCAGTTATCGCGTGCGCTGCCAGCCACCAAGTCAAACGCATCGGCAAAGCCGGAAACTTCATCTACTCAATCAGCTCATCACCCTACCAACACAAGACCATGAAACCTTCTTCCTTCTCAGCTATCGACAAATCAACGTTTGAAAAACTAGAGCGAGTCATTGCAGAGAATGACCTAAAACATCGCACTGCAATTCCAACCACCTCTCCGTAATCCTCTTGACTCCTTGCCTCAGAGTAACTACCACGCCATGCATGAGCACGATTGCCGAAAACCAAGCAAACCTCCTCGATGAACTAGACCTCTTCCAGGATTGGACTGAAAGGTATGAATATGTCATCGACCTTGGTAAGAAGTTGCCGGTGATGGACACTAGCTATCGCACCGAAGAAAACCTCATTAAAGGATGCCAATCTCAAGTTTGGCTAGAAGCTACAAAGGAAGGTGACAATATTCATTTCCACGCAGATTCAGATTCCGTCATCACCAAAGGAATGATAGCGCTCTTCGTTCGTGTTCTTACAGAGCAACCAAGTGACGCCATTTTGACAGCCGATATGAGCTTCATCGAAAAAACTGGCCTTCAAGAACACTTAGCTCCAACCAGAGCCAACGCCCTCAACCTGATGGCCGCTAAAATGAAACAGAAAGCTCTCCTGCTTTCTGCTCAATAAGTTGATCTATTAACCCGCTGGTTAATATCTTGAGCACTAGGGAAGCTCCAGTAGCTCAATTATACCACTTAGAAAAGAGACTAATGATTTTTTTTAAAGGATGAAGAGACTAGGCTACGCATTGGGCGAAGATTACTCGCTGTATTCTTATACAATCAGTGTTTTTCTTCAGTCACGATGCCCGCATCGCTCCTTTATCAAGCCTCGATTCTAAAAGAATATAGCCTCGCATTAGTCTCTTTTGAAACTCTAAATGGTATTATTCCTCTAGCTTGCCATCATCAGTCCGTTTTTTATTGGAAAGCTCGGCCTCCAAACACTCCAGCACGGCACTGAACTTTTCCTCGTTTGAGGCATCCGCTTCACACAATTTTTTGTGCGTTTCATAAACGTGCGTCGCCTTATCCATGACAGAGCTCGCTTCAATGATCGTTAAACGCTCGCGGATCGACACCTTGCGATCCTGCCAAATTTGATCCGTAGGATTGATTTTCATCAATGAGGAAATGCCTAAATCTTCTAGAGAAGTAACGCATTTTTCAGTGGCGTCCGCAATTTGTAAACCTCCACTAACTTGCATCAACTTCATTGCCATACCTGCGAGATTTCCCATAAAAGTAGAGTCCATCCCCAGACACATCTCCATATCGACTACTATCGAGGTCACCCCTGTGTCGATCTGAGCTTCAGCCCATTGCTTGACAACTGGGCTATTCATAAAGTTTCCTTTCCCTTCACACCGAATCCAACAAAAACTGTCAAATTTGGCGACTGCTATGGTATTTTGGTTCTTCACGCTTCCTCGACAGATGGTTCCTTCTGTCTTATTTATGTGACCCTACACCTCTAAATCTCAGAGGTCAATATAACATCTCACGAATTTACAAAGACGTAAAATTACACAAATTATCACACAAATTTCTAAAAAAATAACCTACTCGCTTCAAGATTTTTGGCTATATTATACACACAATCTATGAAACGATTACGCAATTCCATCCATTTAGCCTCCGGACTTTTGGCAGCAGGTATCACCTCACTTGCCCAAGCTACCGACAAACCTAACATCGTATTCATCCTCGCTGACGACCTTGGATATGGTGAACTTGGCTGCTATGGCCAAAAGAAAATCAAAACTCCCCACATCGACCAACTTGCGAAAGAGGGAATGAAGTTTACCCAGCACTACACTGGAGCACCAGTTTGCGCTCCAGCTCGTTGTGTTCTTTTGACTGGACAGCACTTAGCTCACGCAGAAATTCGTGGCAACCGTGACTCTGGAAATGGACGTGTCTTTCCCGGCCAATGGCCAATCACTGCTGACGCCTTGACTATCGCGGAAGTACTCAAGTCAAACGGTTATGCCACTGGTGCATTCGGCAAGTGGGGACTAGGCCCATCCAACTCCACCGGCTCACCCATCAAGCAAGGCTTCGACCGTTTCTATGGCTACAACTGCCAACGTAATGCACACAGCTTCTATCCGCCATTCCTCGACAGCAATGAAAGAGAGGTGAGCATCAATAAATACCCCATTCCTGGACACGACCGCAAACCTACAGGGCCTGTTGATGCCGCCGATTACCGAGCAAAGAACTATTCTTCCGACCTAGTTCTGAATGAAGCTCTCAAGTTCATCGACAAAAACAAAGAGAAGCCATTCTTCCTTTACCTGCCATTCCTCGAACCACACGTATCGATGCAGCCTCCTAAAGTATGGGTGGATAGCTACCCTAAAGAATGGGATGACGAAAAATTCGGCGGCAAAGGCGTCTACCGTGGCCAGTGTGGATACCTTCCACATGATCGTCCGCGTGCAGCATACGCAGCAATGATCTCTGACCTAGATGAACACGTTGGTGCGGTGATGGCTCGCTTGAAGAAGTATGGTCTCGATAACAACACACTAGTCGTCTTCACCTCAGATAACGGCACCACCCACCAAGGTATTGATCCTAAGTTCCACATTGGTGGTTGTGATGCAGAATTCTTCAACTCAACTGCAGGCCTCCGTGGCTACAAAGGCAGCTGTTATGAAGGGGGCATCCGCATCCCATGCATCGTTCGTTGGGTTGGCAAAGTGAAGCCAGGAACTGTCACAACAGCACCTACCTACTTCCCTGACTGGTTCCCAACACTCGCTGCTACTGGTCGTGCGTCTGTGCCAAAGACTCAGAACCTCGATGGGGTTAACATGACTTCACTCCTTCAAGGCGGGGCTCTTCCTAAGCGTCATGAACTCATGATCTGGGACTTCCACAACTACGGCGGCATCATTGCCATTCGTGATGGCAAGTGGAAGGCGGTTCGCCGTAACCTCCTCTCTCAGAGAGGACAAAAAGCTCAACCTAAAGCATGGGAACTCTACGACATCGAAGCGGATCCATCAGAAAAGAAAGACCTCTCCACTGAGCACGCAGGCATCGTCCACCGCCTCGAAAAATCATGGTTGGAAACCCGCACAGTTGAGGCCGACTTCAAAATCCCATTCGTCGACGGCAAAAAGGAACTCCCATAAGCAACCTTTCAAAAATTGATACCCTCTACCTCCAAGCTTATACCATTTAGAGTTTCAAAAGAGACTCATGCGAAGCTATATTCTTTTAGAATCGAGGCTTGATAAAGGAGCGATGCGGGCATCGTGACTGAAGAAAAACACGATTGTAGATGAATACAGCGAGTAAGCTTCGCCCAATGCGTAGCCTAGTCTCTTCATCCTTACAAAAAAAATCATTCGTCTCTTTTGTTTCTCTAAATGGTATTAGCTAGGTACAGGGGTCGTGGAAATAAACTCCAAAGACAATAAAGCTCCAGGATGCTATTGCAACCTGGAGCTTTAATTTACCGAGAAGCGGTGGCGGTGCGGAATTGATTGTGACTAGCCCTTTGCCACATCCAATTCCTTATGCACTCGCCATCCACCTCCCAAGTTTCTTGAGG
>CAXMOB010000130.1:0-2047 GCA_964194815.1 Vicinamibacteria bacterium
AACTATGTCGGATCGGCTTTCTATATCGGAGAGCGTTGACAGTAAGCTCAGTGCTTCAACCGGTGGAAGTAATTCGGTCAGTCTGATGGCAGATTCGAGCACGTAAGAATCACTAGATTTTAATGCTCCTATGATAGCTGAGCTGTTGATTTTACCGAGGCCTTCAAGTGTCCACAACGCATGGATCTGACCCAGCGGCTTAGTCGAATCAGAGGCAAGGGCAGTTAGTGCAGGAACGGCAGAAGCATCCCCCGAGTCGATAATCAGCTGCTGTGCTGTGTCACGCCACCAACCATTTGCATGCGCGAGGTGTGGTACTAAATCAGTGGCTTTTTTACCAATCATTGATGGCATAGGGCCGCGAGGGTTGTCGCGGTATTTGATCCGGTAAATCCTGCCTAGACGCGGGTGTGTTTCAAGCTTCCGATGGGTGATGTGCTCACGCAGATACTTGGTTAGGTAGTGCTTGTGTTGGATGATGCCGTGATACATGTCGGTGACGTAGAGTGTCCCGTCGGGTGCATTGAAAAGGTTGACTGGGCGAAACCGCTCATCGGTGGAGGCTAGGAATTCACGCTCTCCCATCAGATGCTCACCTGAAAGCAGGCCGTCCTTCCGGCTCACATGAACCATGCGGATAAGGTTCGCAGTGGGTTCACAAAAAAGTGCGGTGTTGCGGAACTTTTGCGGAAACTGATCACCTCGATATGCCACCGCCCCTGCAGCACCAGTCGCTGCCGTCAAATATCCATTCTCGTCAATGGCACCTTCACCTCCGCGGTTCACCCCAGGAGTGACGCGTGCGGGGTAAAGTTTATCACGATAGGAAATTTGCGAGGTATGAGCCCGATTAAGGAGGTAATTGGGATTACGCATCAGAGTATTTGGCAGCAGCTGGTCAGCTTTTACACCAAACCAGTTTTCGTTGTAATAGAGGCGTCCATAATTGTCATGGTTGATGCCCCACTGACCACGAAAGGAGGTTTTCTGCTTGACCCACTTACCGTTAATTTCTCGGTAACGAGCATCTGACTTGGCATTGTAAATCCAGTTATCGAGACCGCGGAAGAGGCCGTTGGTGCGGTGCTCCACGTTGGCATCCTGAGTGTAATCCTCATCGATCAAGGTCATCTTTCCCGCCTTGCCGTTGACGTTTTCCACGAAGTAGAGCTTCTCGTGTCCGCCGTAAAGAATACCGTTTTTGTATAGAGCGATCGATCTCGGCTGGTTGAGGCCGTCCAGAAAAACGCTGGTCTTGTCATAAACTCCGTCATTATCGGTATCCTCATGAATGGAGATCCGCCCGATCGGCTCTTCCTCACCGGTTCCATTGGCATCTGGCATGTAGGCACGCATTTCTACTACCCACATCCGTCCGTCGCCATCGAATCGAAGGGCTAAGGGGTTCTGCACCTCGGGTTCGTGAACCACGGTGGAGATTTTAAAGTCCTCATGCAGTCGAAAGCTGCCGAGTGCATCCTTAGGGCTGAGTGCTGGTGCCGGAGGAATTTTATCGAATGGTATTACGTAGGTGTAGCCTTTCTTCTTTTTTTTTGGCACATCTTTCTTTCCTGGCTCAAGCTTAAGACGCTGGATCCAGACGTTGCGAAATTTCACCATGTTTTTATGGCCTTGGAACTTGATGGGAAACGGCTCGGCTCCCTCCTTTTTTCCGGCACCCGTTTTGTTAGTGAGTGCATAATCATCGTGAATGAGCACACCATTGTGCTTTACGCTGATACGGGCACTCGCCACTTTCTTTTCCCCATCGAAGCGGGCCGCACGGAAAATAATGTCATAGCTCTGCCATTCTCCTGCGGGTTTTGAAACAAGCTTGTCCGGTTTCTTCTGTTTATAAAGGCTGCCTGCGTAACTAGCCTTGTAGTCGGCTGGAGCGATCCCATGAGAATTGAGAATCTGGAGTTCATAACGTCGTTGAATATAGATTCCAGAATTTCCATTCCTCTCCGGATCGACGCCGGGCACGTTGTTCACATTGAATTCAACATGCATTTTGAAATCTTGGTATGAGTTAGGCGTCACGAGA
>CAXMOB010000131.1:0-6540 GCA_964194815.1 Vicinamibacteria bacterium
CCAGCATGCTCTTCAACTTCAGACTTGTGAATACCCGTTGTGATATACAGATCTGAAAGATCATCGCCACCAAAGGCACACGCTGTCGTTTCCAAACACGGAATCTCCACGCGATGCTCTTCCTCACCAGTCACAGGATTAAAGCACGCCACGCAGGCCCCATGACAGAACGCCACCCATAAATTGCCATTAGCATCGATCGTCATCCCGTCCGGCGATGCATCAATATGCTTAGTATCAATAACCACACGTTCATGGGAAAGCTGACCACTACTGTAGTCGAACGCCATAACCTCACGACGCGGCGTATCAATATAATACATCGTATCGCCCACGGCATTCCAGGCTAAGCCATTTGAATTAGTCACTCCATTGTATACCTCAGTCACCGAAAGGTCGGGGTCGAGACGATACAGGCTGGCATCCCCTTCCTTCTTCACCAAACTGATACTACCTGCAAAAAATGAACCGTCTGGAGAACATTTACCATCGTTAAAACGGTTATCCACCTTCTCTTTTTCTGGGTCATAAATACCTTCAACATCACCACTGAGGTCATCTAAAAAGGAAAAACCTGTATCGCCAGCAATAATCAGCCCACCGTTCTCACGAGACACCACAGCACCAACACGCTCACCAACATCCCAGCTTTCCTCAGCATTGATCTCAGGAAGGTAACGCAACACCTTGTGCTTTTCGATGTCCACATAGTAGAGAGCATCTTCGATCCAAATTGGCCCTTCGCCCCACTGAGCGACATAGTTTCCGACAACTGATTTTTGTTCCATAATGATTAACGAGATGGCCTTATGTGGCACATAACAATAAGCAGATAATTCGCCCAACACCTGCCATAGTCAAGAACGTCACGTAACTTTTTTCGTCATCTGTAACACTGCCACACGCCATGATGCTCACCTCCACTCAATGCGCAATTTAGGATTATTCTAAACTCCATTTGACAATAATTCATAACCCATGTTAATTGTCACATGGAAATATTCGCAAATTTATACAAACGTATATTAGTCAGCTTTATAACACAAAATTAAACGTATGAATACACGCGAAGATATCATCACAGCAGCACTCGAGCTTTTTTCAGAAAAAGGCTTTGAAACAGTGTCTGTACGAGACGTTACCAATAGAGCTAAGGTCAACTTAGCATCAGTCAGCTATCACTTCGGTAATAAAGAAGGCCTCATCAAGGAAGCCACCTCACGTATACTCGACCCAATGAATCTCCGTCGGACCGAACTCCTCCTCGATGTGATCGGCAAGAACGGTGGTATTGGAAAAACTAGTCTTGAGGAGATTTTTCAGGTTTTCCTTCGTCCCCTCATCGTCCCGACAGCCGAAAGCTCAACCCATAATCTGCTCGCTAAACTTGCGGCACGCTTCACCGCGTCAACTGATGCCCAGTTCCCTGAGGTGACATTAACTATCTACAAGGACATGCTCGTTGCATTCGTAAAAGCTATCTACACAAAGCTACCACACATGTCCCCTGAAAATATTCGTCAACGCTTGGTATTTGTTTCAGGTGCGGCATTACAACACATCATGCTAGCTCCAATGGCTGCAGCTCTCACGGGTGAAGTCGATCAGACACCAAAAGAAAAAGTGCTCACCGAAATTCTAGAATTCACGCTCTACGGCTTCGACCCTAGAAACAAGGAAATCACTACGAACGCTTAATTCAGCTCTACCGCTTCCACTTTCTACTTGAAAAGTAGGGTGGGCTAGCTCATTTCAACTCCATGGCTAACGAACATTCCGTTGATCTCCTGACGGTTGACACCAACGCTGTCTCACAGCGACTCGTGTCACTCAGGAGGTATCTTTGACATCCCATCACTTGAAAACACTCTCGAAGAGCTTGAAAAGAAGATGGAAGGTGGCGATTTCTGGGATAATCCCACCAGTGCTCAGAAGACTGTTGCCGAAGCCAACCAAATGAAGCGAAAGATCAACCCTTATAAGGGTCTGATGCAACGTAACGAAGATATCGACATTCTGCTCGAACTAGCAAAGGAAGAAGGCGATGACGACCTCCGTGCCGAAGCCATAAGCGAGTATACCGCGATGATGAAGGAACTCGAAAGCTTCGAACTCCTCATCCTACTCGATCGACCAAACGATGAAGCGAGCTGCTACCTCACTATCAACTCCGGTGCCGGCGGCACTGAAGCCTGTGACTGGGGTGCCATGCTACTACGCATGTATAAACGCTGGAGCGACCGCAAGGGCTTCACAGTCAGCATGGTCGACTACGAAGAAGGCAATGGTGCAGGTCTCAGCACAGCAACCATCAAGATCGAAGGCGAATACGCTTACGGCTACCTCAAGAATGAACGCGGCGTGCACCGTCTCGTCCGTATTTCGCCATTCGACACTGCAGGAAAACGTCACACCTCTTTCGCGTCAATCGATGCCACCCCCGACATCACGACCACTATCGAAGTCGAAATCAACCCAGCTGACATCGACATCCAAACCACCCGTTCAGGTGGTGCCGGTGGACAAAACGTCAACAAGGTGGAAACTGCAGTGATACTGAAGCACAAGCCCACGGGTATTATGATCCGATGCACGCAACAACGTTCCCAACTTAGAAACCGTGAAGTCGCCATCGAATTGCTCAAAGCCAAACTCTTCCAAATCGAAGAGGATAGGCTCAAGGCCGAATCCGAACGCGACTACTCAGCCAAGGGAGACATCGGCTTTGGCAACCAAATCCGTTCCTACGTTTTTCAGCCCTATCAAATGATCAAAGACCTCCGCACAGGCGAGGAATCTGGCAACGTCCAAAGCGTCATGGACGGCGATATCGATGCCTTCATCGAAGCCTCACTCCGTGGCAAAAAACGCGGCGACAAAGAAGAATAACCCCCGCAATATCCAGACCGCAAGCATTCTAGCTGAACGTTTCTGCCCACTCAGCTTCTTTAAATCCAACTAAGGCCACACTATCGCCGAGCACGAAGGGACGCTTAATCAAGTTGCCATTACCGGCAAGCATCTCCAAGGCCTCATCCTCAGACAAAGTCGGCAGCTTGTCCTTCATTCCAAGACTACGGTAGTCCATCCCAGAAGTATTAAACAAGGGCTTCAACGCTCCCTTCGCTGCCAGCATTTGCTTCAATTCAGCTAAACTTGGCGGCGTTTCACGGATCGCCAATTCTTCAAACTCCACTCCCTGTTCCTTCAGCCACTTCGTGGCCTTCTTGCAGCTGCCACAATTTTTATACGCGTATACTTTCATCTTAATTTAATTTTTTGAATCCCTTTAATCGCTCGCTCGAAGTGTTCGTCATTGATTGTTGGGTTATACTTCACCCCGATGGTCAACACGGATCCTTCCACAACCTTAGCCATCAACAATTGTACAACATCTACCCCATCTTTTTTTAAAGTCACTGTCCGCTTCCACACTCCCTCACCCAAGTCTGCAACTAGGATAGGCTGGTCAGGAAACCCAATACTGGGATTCGCTTTCAATACCTTTTCCAACTGTAATAAATACTCTTTGCCGTCGCTTACCTTGTCAGCATCAGGCAAAGGCATCACGCTCACCACTATATTCACCCCACTGTTCACCTCTCCAGTAGTCGTGTCTAGCGAAGCAATAAAAGATTGCGAACCTGAAGAAATTTGCTCTTCACCAGTCACTGACTTAGCTGCGTTGGCTAACTTTAGCTGACTATTTTTTTCAAGTTTCCAACCCTCTTGAACTTGAACACGTAATCCAAAACTTGGCAAAGCATACCTGCTTTCTGAAACCCACTCCCCACTTGCTGATTCCTCGACAGCTTTCACCGGCGAGCTCAGAGTCGGCTTACTCTTACAAGCCGCCATCAACAAACAGCCCAGAACTAAATAGATCCATTTCATCGCTGCCCACTAAAACAAAAAAGGTGCCGACTCGCAAGTGGCACCCCTAAAAAAATGATTTACGCTCATTGGCGTAGGTAAGAATCAACCAATTCGGAACACGATACGTGCCTTCGTAGTATCATATGGAGACATCTCCATCTTAACTCTATCACCAATCACAAGTCGGATGAAACGTTTACGCATCTTTCCTGAAATGTGAGCAAGAACTTCGTGACCGCCAGCGAGCGACACTTTAAACATGGTTCCAGCCAAAACAGCAGTGATAGCCCCTTCGATTTCAACCGCATTGTCGTCGCGCTCGTTATCTAGTTTTCTACCTCTGTTGGCATGTCTTCCGCCTTTGCCGCCACGTCTTTTCGGTGACTTCCTTGCTGGTCTTTTTGGTTTTCCTGCGATAATACTCTCCTTGTTAGTTTCTTGTGCGATCCCAGCCCTCACTGGGATTGCGGCGGATCATCCTTATTTTCGGGTAATTCGCAACACAAATTAAACATTTTTATGAGAAAAACAAGTTTAGTACGACCATTCGCCATAAGCATCGATTAAAAATCACCAATCCTTGTAATCCCTTGTTGCAAAATACCACTGAACGCATAATGTCCCGCCCGCCATGAGTGAACAAGAAACACAACAATCAACCGAACAGGAACTGATAGCTGTCCGTAAGGAAAAGCTCCAGAAACTCTATGACCTTGGCATAGATCCTTTCGGTTCTAAATTCCCAGTAACCACCACACCTGGTGAGCTCGCTGCTAATTTTGAGAACGACCGTAAAGTGACTATCGCTGGACGTCTTCTCGCAATTCGCGACATGGGTAAATCCGTTTTCTTCACCCTTGGTGATGTCCATGGTCGTATCCAAGGCTACATCAACAAAAAGGCTGTATCCGAACTCGACTGGAACATTTACCAACTTCTCGACCTTGGAGATTGGGTCGGAATCGAGGGAGAGTCCTTCACCACTGGTAAAGGTGAGCCGTCAGTCAAAGTAGAAAAGCTCACTATCCTTTCTAAAGCACTCCGCCCAATGCCAGACAAGTGGCACGGTGTTTCTGACCGCGAAACCAAATACCGCAAGCGCCACCTCGACCTCATGTCGAACCAGGCCTCTGCAGACATTTTTATCAAGCGTTCACAAATGGTCGCTGAGATCCGTAGCTTCTTACACGAACGTGGATTCCTCGAAGTGGAAACTCCAATGCTTCATAGCGTTGCTGGTGGTGCCGCTGCTAAGCCATTCGAAACCCACCACAATGCTTTGAACATGCCGCTCACCATGCGTATCGCTCCTGAGCTTCACCTCAAGCGCCTCCTCTGTGGCGGCTTCACCAAGATTTTCGAACTCAACCGTAACTTCCGTAACGAAGGTATCTCACGTCGTCACAACCCTGAGTTCACCATGCTCGAAGCCTACTGGGCCTACTCTGACTTCGAAGAAATGGCTGACTTAGTAGAAGAAATGACCTGCCACCTCGCAGAGAAATACTGTGGCGGTCTCCAGATCGAACACAAAGACGATGACGGCAACCTACTCCGCACTATCGACCTCAGCCGTCCATGGGCACGCACGCCATACCACGATCTCATTAAGGGCGTCGCTGGCGACGACTGGTTCGATCTCACTACTGAGCAGCGCCGCACTAAGTGTGCGGACCTCGGCGTGCAAATCTCAACCGAGATGGAAGACTACGAAGTTTCGCAACAAGTCTTCGAAAAGCTCGTTGAAGAACACACCTTCAACCCATGTTTCGTAACTCACGTTTCTAAGGAACTCATCCCATTGGCTAAACTCAACCCTGAAAACCCTGATGTGATCGATGTTTACGAACTCATCATCAATGGTCAGGAAATCTCACCTGGTTACTCAGAGCTCAACGACCCAATCCTTCAGAAGCAACGCTTCGAAGAACAAGCTGGTGGCGAAACCCAAACCATCGATCATGATTTTGTCGAAACAATGGAAAGCGGAATGCCTCCTGCAGGTGGTATCGGCATCGGTATTGATCGCTTGATCATGATGCTAACCGGAGCGCCGACCATCCGCGACGTCGTTCTCTTCCCTCAGTTGAAGCATAAGGACTAAAGAGCCTTATCTCTAAACAAACTTTTCAAAAACGTGGTTCTTCGGAAGCACGTTTTTTTATTTGCCAGAGCTACGAGAATTGTCAAAAATCATCTTCAAACCATGAAGTCCATCTCATTCCTCATCGCCATTCTTAGCTGCTACCTATATGTTGCCATTTGCGTAGGCGGTTCGATATTCTCCGTTCTCAATGGAGAACTTGGCATAGCTCTACTCTTCGGCTTTGGCATCTTTATCTCTTATGCTATGGCCCAAACCTTCACCTATGTAGATGAACAGATACAAAAGAAGGTAGGGACTAGCAAAAAGCCCGTCCCACCTATTTCAGACATCTCCGGAACCCCATGGGAGAAAGACTCATCCCACAAATAGAAAAATTAGGTAGGCTGGGATCCCCGCCTACCTACAAACCTTACTAGCGCTGCGTCGCCAAAGATATTTCTCCAATCTTCGTACAGAGATCAGCAAACTCATAGCCAGCAGCTTTAGCTGCCTTCGGCAGCAAACTGCTTTCAGTCATCCCCGGGATAGTGTTAGCCTCTAGCACATAAGGATTATTA
>CAXMOB010000132.1:0-23942 GCA_964194815.1 Vicinamibacteria bacterium
ATGGCAAACCCACACATGGGTGGTGTCAGCCCTTGGATCATTGCCCTACTGATGGCAGGTTGTATCGCCGCCGCACTTTCCACAGCCGCAGGTCTATTGCTCGTTCTGTCCACAGCGATTTCACATGACTTGATGAAAAACATCATCAAGCCAGATATCACTGAGAAGCAGGAAATGAACTACGCTCGTCTAGCTTCCTTAGGAGCTCTCATTATCGCGGCCTACTTTGGCATTAATCCACCATCTACCTTCGTTGCCAAAACAGTGGCCTTTGCCTTCGGTTTAGCTGCCTCATCCTTCTTCCCTACTCTGCTCATGGGTATTTTCTCTAAGCGCATAAACCGAGAAGGGGCAATCGCCGGAATGGCTTCAGGTATCCTATTCACACTTGGCTACATCATCTACTTCCAGTTCATCTTTGAAGCACCTGATGGAAAGACTGCGGCTGACTACTACCTCTTCGGCATCAGCCCAGAAGGAATCGGCTTCTTGGGTATGATCATCAACTTCGTTGTCACCTTCCTCGTGTCCATGGTCACTCCTCCACCTCCACAAGAAGTGCAGGACATGGTCGAAAGCATCCATATACCTTCTGGTACTGGCGATGCCAGCTCTCACTAAGGCATAGAGCAACCAAGCCTCAAGAGCTTAACTATCTCAACCCAACCCAAGCTTAGCTTTGCTAAGCTTGGGTTCTTTTTTGCCAACTGACTTATGGTAAGTCGTCAAATACCCCATCCTTAATAATCTCATTCATTCACAGAACATACGAAACGGGCCGGAGGCATCTTGCCCTCTTTGGCCAAGCCCTTACAGAACTATGGATCCTACTTATAAAGCCTCAACACCCTCGGCGTTATCCCTGTCATGATCTCCCAAGGGATCAACTTTGCTTTCCCTGCTAGCTCGGAAACGAGAATGTTCTCGCCGAACAGTTCAACTTCATCACCGCTTTGACAAGCTTCTAGATCAGTGACATCGACCATGATCTGATCCATCGTCACTCTCCCTAACACAGGACAACGACATCCATTGAGATAGACCTCGATTCCTTTCAAAGAAAGGTGTGAACTGTAGCCGTCACCATAACCGATCCCCACCGTGGCAACACGTGAGTCGCGTTCCAACACACACGCTCTGCCGTAGGAAATGCCCATACCGGCAGGAAGATCACGTACGATAGCCACACGCGATTTTAAACTCATCACCGGCTTCAATCGATCTTGATACCCAGCCAGTGGCGATATGCCATACAGCATAAGTCCTGGACGCACCAAATTAGTCGTCCGGGATGTATACTCTAGAGTGCCGGCACTATTCGCCAAGTGCACCCATTCAAAAGTATGCAACTCAGAGAGTTTGTCCACTAAGTCATCGAATTGCGAAAACTGAGCAATGGTGAATTCGCGATCCTCATCAGCCGATGGTAAATGCGAACCCACCCCAACGATTTTCAAGTTCTTCAACTCCAACAAAGCAGCAAAGCTTTCCACTACGTTTTCAGGAAGAAAGCCACCACGACCCATTCCAGTATCAATGGTCAAGTGAACCTTAAGTGGCTCGTTTCCCTCATTGAGTCGATTAAAATGTTCAGCCTCACTCAGTGATGAAAGCGACGCAATCCAACGATAGGCCACCACTTCACTACGTTCATCAGGAAAGGTCGGACCGAGCAAGTAGATCGAGCGTTGAATCCCAACATGTGCCAGGCGACGAGCTTCACCGACACTGGCTACCCCAAAGAATGCCACGTCTGCCGATTCCAGCAACTGTGCCATCTTTTCTAAGCCATGGCCATAGGCGCCCGCTTTGAGCACGGCCATCACCTTCTGACCACTCACCTCACGAGCCACTTCGAGATTGTGCAGAAAGTTTTCTGAACTGATTTCTGCCCAAGCCCTTGCTGGTGATGGTGGAATGGTAGTCAAATTTAGTTAGAAGGGTTGTTTTGCTCCAATGGGTGGTTCAAGCTTAGCGATGGCTTCCATGATTTGATCTGAAATCCATTGATACGCTTGCTTGCCATGAGCTTTGATTTCTTCCTTAGAAAATTCAAGTGGCTCGCCAATTACGATATCAACCTGACGACGGTTTGGCAAAGAAGAACCTCTAGCTAGCACTTCTCTAGCACCAAAAATGCGAACCGGTTGCACTTTACACCCGGCCTTCGCAACAATTAAACCAACTCCAGGGAGACCAGGCAATAGCCCACCGTCAAGCGTGCGTTCACCTTCAGGGAACATCAAAACGTTGTCCTTACCCTTGAGTCGCTTAATGATCTTTTTCAAAGATGTCAGATCATGACCATCTTGATCTATCGGGATCGCATCCCAACTCTCATAAATCCATTTGAAAATTCCAACAAATAGTGTTTTTCGGGCCAAGTAAGCAATTTGAAAATCGTAAATCACACCACAGAATGGCGGATCAATAAAGCTTTCATGATTCGAGCACATCAACACGCCCTGCTCATCTAATAAGTTTTCCCAGCCAGAAACACGACGGTTAACAAATGCCGCGCCAAATGCCTTAAAAAGTGTGGCCCCAATCCAATATGAAGTATTCATCGTTCTATTTAGTTAGCGTTAGTAAGGAGTTCTACAGGAGCTCCGTTCACACGGAGCACTTCGAGTGCGGCATCGACCACTTCGGCCACCGACATTTCGGAAGAGTCAATAACAGTCGCACCGTCAGCTACTTTCAAGGGTGCTACTTTACGTTCACTGTCCTTCTTGTCACGCTCAGCGAGTGAATCATCGATCCCCTCAGCTCTACGTCGTGCTGATCGCACTTCTTCAGAAGCATCTATATACATTTTGAATGGTGTCTCTGGGAAAACCACAGAACCGATGTCGCGACCTTCCATCACCACACTGCCTAGCTCTAAGTAATCCCTTTGCTTTACCACCAGTAAATTACGCACTTCAGGAATCGAAGCAACAATCGACACTCTGCTATTCACAGGGTCTTGGCGTAAGGCATCACCGGGATTGACTCCATCAACAAGGATTGTCGACATCCCATCTTCCACTCCGCAGGTAAATTCAACAGAGCCTAACATCGCTATAATTGCTGCAGTATCATTGCGATCAATGCCCTTTTCGATCGTCGCCCACGCAATCGCACGATACATAGCCCCAGTATTGACCATGATTAAACCAAGGCGTTTTGCCAAGGTCTTTGCTACAGTGCTTTTGCCTGATGCGGCTGGGCCGTCAATGGCGACGGCAATATGATTTGAACTCATGAATTTTAGTGAGAAATAGTTTCTAGTTTTTCAAAATAGTCAGGAAATGTTTTCGCGGTGCAGCCTGGATCATTAATCGTCACCGCTGTATCACTCAATGCCACCAAGGAAAAGCACATCGCAATGCGGTGGTCATTATAGGTATCAATGGTTGCATGTTGCAACTTCTCCGCCGGTGTCACAGTGATATAGTCTTCACCTTCTTCGACCTCGACCCCTAACTTGCGAAGCTCAGTTGCCATCGCAAACAGTCGATCAGTCTCTTTCACTCTCCAATTGTAAACATTGCGAATACTTGTAGGCCCTTTCGCAAACAAGGCTGCAGTAGCAATCGTCATGGCGGCGTCTGGAATGTGATTCATATCTTGATCAATGCCGATCAATTCACCTTTCTCTACAGAAATGTAGTCATCACCCCATTCGATCTTTGCTCCCATGTCCTCAAGCACTTGAGCAAATTGCGTATCCCCTTGGATCGACCCTTTGCCAATGCCTGTCACCTTCACGCGACCACCTTTGATAGCTCCGGCAGCAAGGAAGTAGGAAGCCGATGAGGCATCCCCTTCAACTAGAAAGCGTCCAGGTGTAGTATAATTGCTATTGCCTTTGACTTTGAAAATCTTGTAGTCGTCATTTTCTACCTCGATTCCAAATTGCTTCATGATGTGCAAGGTGATGTCGATATACGGCTTAGAAACTAACTCCCCAATGATGGTGATCCTTGTGTCTGACTTTGCCAATGGAGCGGCCATCAAAATGGCTGTTAAGAATTGGCTAGAGATAGACCCGTCAATACTCACTTCACCACCAGCAATGCCATTGGCTTTGATACGTAAGGGTGGGAAACCTTCAACCGTCAAGTATTCAATCTCACATCCAGTTTGACGAAGTGTGTCAACCAATGCATCGATAGGTCGTTCACTCATGCGTGGTTCTCCTGTCAGATCAAATTCACCTGACCCTAGGCACAATGCAGCACAAAGTGGACGCATCGCCGTTCCCGCATTTCCTAAAAATAGCTCAACTGCACCATCATAATTCAATCCACCACCATTACCGACCACTGTGCAGACAGTCTTGTCTTCACTCAGATCATAAGCGACTCCAAGCTTTGTGAGAGCATTCAGCATGTGCTGAATATCTTCACTATCGAGTAAGTTCGTGATCGTTGTCGTGCCTTCCGCCAATGCGGCAAGCAACAAGGCTCGGTTTGATAAGCTCTTGGAGCCTGGTAAATTGATAACCCCATCAATCTTGGAGATGGGTTGTAAAGTTAGTGATTCCATGTCGTTAAATTAACTCTCTTTTGCGTTTTGCTACCGTTAAGTAGTCGTTCAATGCCTCGTCGTTGCTAGCCCTTAGCATTTCTTGCACTTTTGCCAATTCACTTATGCATTCATCGAGTGATCGTTGAAGGGCATCGGCATTTTCTAATAAAATTTCAGTCCACAAGGCTGGGTCACCAGCAGCCACACGTGTGGTGTCGCGCATACCACCACCAGCAAGATTCACAATATCTTCGAATGCAAGCCCCACAGTAGCACCAACTGACGCCAACAGGTGAGGAAAATGGCTGATACGGGCCACCGCATAATCATGATCTTCGGCACTGAGTTCACGAGTGGCACAGCCTAAACCAACCCAAAAATCCTTCAATGCGTCAACTTGATCTTGCGAAGCTTGTTCTTCATTGGTGATGATGCATGCAGCTCCATCGAGTAGATCCACCATCGCCGCCCCTAGACCAGCTTTTTCCGAACCTGCCATCGGATGACTACCGATAAAGGTCGCAGCAGATCCCTCAAGAAGCGGACGCACAGTTTGATGCACCACCCGTTTCACACTCCCCACATCAGTGATCAACACAGCTTGGGACAGATCCATCATCGCCACCAAATGTGGCATCACTCCTACAGGAGTCGCTAAAATGATCAGTTCAGCACCTACCACGGCTTCGTCGAAATCAGAAGTCGCTCCAGAGATGCCCATTGCACGCCCTTGTGCAGCCACTTCTTCACGTCTCCCCCAAAGGGCGAGCTCCATTTCTGGACATCGCTGCTGTATTGCTAAGGCTATCGACCCGCCGAGTAGTCCCGGACCGAGGATTGCCACTTTCTTGAAGGTGCTCATGAGTCACCAATAAAAAAAATACCGAGCCTAATAGCAAGGCTCGGTATTGATTAAAAAGTCATCATTGAAATTCTGCGGGCTAAGGCACGTAGAACTTCTGATTTGCGTTACGTGGATCACTCACCAATGTGCCTGAAGGCAGTCCTCTCACATCAACCTTTTTCTGGTTGTATGGATTAAAGACAAAGCCGGCTTTCCCAGGAACTGGAGTCGCAAAAGGGAATGTCACTGGCTTATTAGGATCAGAAGGTGGCACTATAGGAATAGTTGTTCCAGGACCAGATCGCACTGGTGGAATCAGAATACCTGAGTCTACAGGATTAATCACTTTTGGACCTACACCATTTGGATTCGTTGGCTGAATGCCTGCTGCTGCATTGAGAGCATCACGCTCAGCAATTTGTGCTGGAGTTAAGCCCGCATCATTTGGTGCTAAAGGCGTCAGCCCATCAGCCACAGGTGTCAGTGGACCTACCGAACGTGGTGGTTGTGGCGGTGGGTAACAAGATGTCATCGCAGCGGATGATAATAGACCGAGGAGAAGTTTAAGTTTGATGTTCATGTCAATATCGAGGTTAGATTTGAAATTGCTTTCGTGCTTATGTAGAAAGTCAGTCATTCAGAGTCAAGTAGTAGGACGCTAAATACTCAGAAAAAGTCACTTTCATTTCTAATTATACATCCTAAATGCTAGTTTTCTATCATTTAATTCACAAAACTTCGCCTTTTATAACGTTCAGTCGCTTCCAACTGTCCCACTTTTCATCTAACCAATCCAGATGAGTCGTTGTGATCAAGACCTGTGCGTCTTCTGGTAGAAAGTCCATCACTGCATTGCGACGAGCAATATCTAACTCCCCAAAAATATCATCTAGTAAATAAACTGGCAATTGTTGGGTCCGCTGCTGAAGTGCCGTCCCCTGCCCTAGTTTCAAAGCCAAGGCCAATGTTCTTTGTTGCCCTTCACTGGCATAGTCCGATGCCGATAGGTCATTGAGACATAATTTGAGATCATCGCGATGCGGCCCCACCATCGTTTGACCACGTCTTCGGTCCTTCTCATGAGTTTGCTGAAGGGCTTCACGCATCGAGACTCCAGCTGAAGGTCGATATTCTAACCCAACTTTCTCACTCCCGGCCCCAACAAAGTGTTGAGCCTCCTGCACTAATGGTTCAATGCTCTTCACTAACTCATCTCTAGCCTGCACTAGGTAGTCACCACTGGTGATCAAAATTTCATCGTAGGCAGCGATCTCTGCCTCACAGTCACGGCTTTCCTTTAGTAATAGGTTACGTAGCTTTAATGCCTTTTTATAACGGCTCATTGCTTGACGATACATCGGATCCATTTGAGAACCCAAAAAATCAAGGTATCGTCGACGTGTCTCGCTCGCCCCTCGCACTAAGTCTAGGTCATCATTGCCCATCCACACGATCAAGCCTCCAGCTCGGAAATAGTCAGCTTGCTTCTGCACCACTTCTCCATCGACTTGCATCACCAATCCACCTCTACCATATCTCACCTGACGTTCACTACCCCAGCATTCACCAGCAATGCCAAATCCAGCTTCGCCAACTTTTACCATCAGCTTAGGTCGCTTGATACGCGGTGACTGAAGACGCGTCAGCATACAAACAGCCTCTAAAATACTGGTCTTGCCTTGAGCATTATTACCCACGATCAACGCCCCTCTTGGAGGAACTACGAGATTCAAACTCTCAAAACATCGAAAATGCTGTAATCGCAGCTCAGTAACCATCTGGCCACAAGCTGAATCAATTCCCCTGCGCTAGCAAGTGTGAAGTTGACCCTCACTCTATCTCTTTCCACATCGCGGAAAACAAGCTAACATCCGATCACATGATACATTTGACAAAAAGTATCATGTATCGCACCATCCTCTTGCTTATATGATCATGAATCCTTTTTACCTGAACCTAGCACCTGCTCTGCTAACCTCAATTCTATGTGCCCAGACCGTCGGGGCTCAGCAACTCAACAAAGTCGCCGCCCAGCACCTCAAGGTTGCCGAAGACCTCGAAGTCACACTTTGGGCAAGCACACCCTTATTTAATAATCCAACCAACATGGATATGGATGCCCACGGTCGCATGTGGGTTGCCGAAGGCGTAAATTACCGTGGCCACCGAAATCGCAGGGCAGCAGGAGACCGAATCATGGTAGTTCAAGACACGGACAATGATGGCATCGCCGACTCCAGCCATTGTTTTGTGCAAGATCCGACTATCGGAGCTCCGCTAGGAGTGTCCGTATTTGGAAACCGAATCGTTGTCGCCCAGCCACCTGAACTCATCGTCTACACAGACGTAGACAACAATCTGAAGTTCGATCCGAAAATTGATAAACGAGAAGTTCTTCTCAGTGGCTTCAATGGTAAACAACACGACCACTCTCTCCACGCAGTAACTGCTGGTCCAGATGGAAAATGGTATATCAACCAAGGAAACTGTGGTGCTCAGGTCACTGACAAATCGGGGAGAACCTTTTACTTCGGTTCCTCCTACACAGGTGGATACAACGCACAAGACTGGCCGCACAACCCAACTCAGATGGCTGGAAAACCTAGCGACGATGGTTTCACTTGGATTGCTAGCTTCATCGCTAAAATGAATCCAGATGGCACCAATCTTCAAGTGCTTGGACACAACATGCGCAATCCCTACGAACACACCGTCAATTCATTTGGCGACATTTTTCATAGTGACAACGATGATCCACCGGCATGCCGAAATGCCTACCTGCTCGAAGGTGGCAATGCAGGTTTTTCCTCGGCCGATGGCAACTACGGATGGGAAGCGGAACGCCGCCCTGGACAAGATACGCCGACAGCACACTGGAGACAACAAGACCCAGGCGTCATGCCTGCAGGTGATGTCTACGGGTCTGGTTCACCTACAGGAGTCGCCTTTTATGAGAATGGTGCACTCCCCAAAAAATATAACGGCATGTTCCTCGCATGCGATGCCGGCCGCCGTGACATCATGCAGTATTTCCCTCGCCCTATAGGTGCTGGCTACTCACTCGACAGAAAGATTTTTCTAAAAACAGACGACCATAAAGACTCATACAATTTCCGGCCTTCTGATGTCGAAGTTGGGGCTGACGGTGCTATCTATGTGGCAGACTGGTTTGATCCTCGGGTTGGTGGGCATGAGGACAGAGACGCTTCGCTCTCAGGCGCCATTTACCGTATCGCACCCAAAGGTTTCAAAGCTGGTGTTTCACCAGATTTCACCTCTATCAAAGGCCAAATCACATTGCTAAAAAGCCCATCTGACAATGTTCGTTTTCTAGGCTTCGAACTTCTTAAAAAACAAGGCGGCGCTGCGCTACCTGAGATCAAAGCCCTTCTCAACGATTCCAACCCATACATTGTCTCACGTGCACTTTTTCTTCTACCCCACCTTGGCAAAGACGGTATCACTCTATGCCGAGCCGAACTCAACTCAACTGACTCCAACAGGCGTTATGCGGCATTCAACGCCCTACGCAGCGTGCAACAGCTAAGTAAGTCCGACCTCATGCTCGCGGCCGCAGATAGCACAGCTCAGTTACGTCGAGCCGCCGCTACCGCTATTCGCACCAATCGCTCGCTTCCGATCACCGACAAACAAGCTATCATCGCAAAGCTCTACGCTCAATGGGACGGCGAAGACCGCTACATGTTAGAAGCCATTGGCCTTGCGAGTCATGGCAATGAAGCCCTTATCTGGAAGGCTCTCAAAGAAAAATCAGAACAATGGAGCTCAAAATTCACCTTAATCACTTGGCGCTTACACCCTACAGATGCACTGCCCCAACTAGAGAAGCGAGCAACCAACACCAAGCTCACTATAGAACAGCGCAAGCTTGCTATCGACACCATCGCGTTCACAGATTCGAAAGAAGCCCCTGCAGCTATGCTCCGTATTGTTCTCGCTGGAGTCGATGCTGACTACGCCAGAATGTGGCTCAATGTAAATCTCGATGGTAAAAAATGGGACGGCCTGATCGACCGTGAACTCGTCGCCACCAAGGCTGGCGTACCAAAACCCAATAAAGCGGTGCCCTTTTCTCACCCCGCTCCACCAAAGCAACGTGCCATTCCTACGATGAAGCAAATCACTTCACTCAAGGGAGATGTCAAAAAAGGTGAAATCATCGCCGCCCGATGTATCATCTGCCACGAAATTGGAAAACAAGGCAAAGCCTTCGGCCCAGGACTCACTGGCTGGGGAGCTACACGCAACAAAGAACAGATTTTAAACGCCATCCTCACCCCTAATGCCGATATCGCCCACGGATTTGAAGGTCATCGCGTGCTGCTAAAAAATGGCAAGCACATTGACGGTCTGGTCAAGAGCTCGATCGAAAGGTCTTGGCACTTCGTCAACAATGCCGGCAATGATCCCTATCTGGTCGTTGTGACTATGGGCGGCAACCAACAAAAAATCAATTGGAGGGAAATTAAGAAAGTGGAACCACTCAAAGGCTCACTCATGCTCTACCCAGAACAACTTGGCCTCACCAAAGCTCAAGACCTGGCCGACCTCACAAGCTACCTTCAGCAACTGAAAAAATAATTTAAGGCAAGCTCCGGCAACTAGCGGTACTGACGCAGGAAAGAAAAGCAAGTTGAGCGAGGCGATCCAGTGCACGGCAAACATGCCATTTTTGAATAGTTTACCGGGTAACAGCTCCCCCTTCCCCCATTGTTGTTGCTATGATCAGCATAGTTAAAAGGTGATTAATGCTCGTTTTGAGTGCGTGCTACAACAGAAAATCATCTAATTATCTTGCAAGTCGTTGATTACCTGTCAACAAGATCTGCCCTAGATCAAAAACTCCCACCAACCAAAACTTTACATCATCTATATGACTTTCAACGACTTAGGCCTCAGCCAACCATTGCTAGACGCAATCAACGAGCTCGGCTACGAAGAACCTTCGAAAATTCAAAGCCTGGCTGTCCCTAAAATCCTAGCCGGTCTCGACATCGTAGGACTCTCAGCAACAGGCTCAGGCAAAACTGCAGCGTTCACACTTCCTGCATTGGAAATGATCGACACCAGCCTCTACAAACCACAGGTATTGATTCTCTCTCCTACTCGTGAGCTCTGCTCTCAGGTTTGTGAAGAAGTTTCTCGTCTCGGTAAGTTCATGAAAGAGGTTACAGCTATTCCTCTTTACGGTGGTGCTCCTATCGATCGCCAGATGCGTGGACTTCGCCAAGGTGCTCAAATCATCGTAGGAACTCCTGGTCGTCTCTTTGACCACCTTCGTCGTGGCACCCTCGATCCTAAAAACATCAAGCTTTGCATCCTCGATGAGGCTGATCGCATGCTCGACATGGGATTCCGTGATGAAATGGAAGAACTCCTTGAAAAACTTCCTGACAAACTTCAAACATTGTTCTTCTCAGCCACGATGAACAAAAATGTGGAGCGCCTCATTAAAAAGTTCGGTAACGATCCTGAGCAAATCTCTGTCGTTTCTAAAACAAAAACTGTCGATACTATCGACCAAAGCTACTACGAAGTGCGTAACCGCTCTAAAGTAGAAGTGCTTTCACGCCTTCTCGACATCGAGCCACCTCGTCTTGCTGTTATCTTCTGTAACACCAAGCGTGCTGTTGACGAATGCACAGAAGCTCTCCTTTCTCGTGGTTACTCTGCAGACAGACTACACGGTGACATCACTCAGCAACTTCGTGAACGCGTGATCCAACGCTTCAGAGAAGGTAAAATCGAACTCCTAGTCGCTACTGATGTAGCTGGCCGTGGACTCGACATCGAAGACATTGATATCGTATTCAACTACGATCTCCCACAAGACTCGGAAGACTATGTGCACCGTGTCGGAAGAACTGGTCGTGCTGGTCGTTCAGGTAAAGCTATCAGCTTTGTGTTCGGCAAAGACGTCTACCGTCTCCAGAACATCGAGCGTTACACACGTCAGAAGATCCGTCGTGAGCGCATTCCTAGTCAGGAAGTCGTTGAAGGAAAACGTGGTGACAAACTCTTTGATTCTCTCCGCGACAAGGTCGAAGCTCAAACAGAGTTAGGCTATAAGGAATACATCGACCGTCTTCTCACAGCTGGTCACACAGCCACTGACATCGCTAGCACACTCTTCGGAATGCTTCGTGAATCAATCGGCCGTGAAGGTCAATCCATCCAAGAAGACAATGAAGGTGATCGCCCAATGCGTGGTGATCGTCGCGATCGTCCAGATCGTCGTGATGGTGGTGGACGCGACGACCGTCGTGATCGCCGTGATGGCGCACGCGATGAGCGCCGTGAGCGTGCTGGACGTGACGTCCGCGAACGTAAGTCACACAACAAAGATGGTGAAGCTCCACAAATCGAAAAAGGCATGACACAGCTCTTCATGGGAGTTGGTAGCAAGCTCGGTTGCCGTCCTGGTGACGTTGTCGGAATGCTTTATTCTGAAACATGTGTCGGCAATGGTAACGTTGGTCGTATCCGTATGTTTCCTAAGCACTGTCTCGTCCAAGTCCCTGAACAATCAGCTGGCAAGATCATCTCAGAGCTTCAAAACTCTAAACTCCGCGGTAAAACATTCATCGTTAGAGCGGATAAAGACGTAGATTAATAAATCTTCAGTTCTCAATCTTAAGAAAGCCCAGCTTGTCAACAAGCTGGGCTTTTTTGTCCCCGGCTATACCATCTGTCATTCAAATGAGAGGGATTGTAATAAGATAAGAGTCACAGAAAAAATAAGATGACTACAATGTGAAGGTGAATCATTCATGGGCAAGCTTAGCTACTGGAGGATTATCTATGTATATTTGTGTTTTATCTATTTCCACGGCCCTAACTGTAAAAATAGTATAAGCTTAGAAATTTATCCTATAAAGATGACTTTACCCCAGCGTTCTGGAATGTGCATGTTGACCGCTCCCTGTGAGCTCCATACCCAATTATCTTCTGGATGTTGCTGATCCTCAGGGTTAAGTCCAGAGCATAGTTCGGTGCCATGAGGGGGAACACGAAGGTATTCTCCGTCCACCACTTCATGCCGCCACTGAACACGCGAGAAGTTGACGCGCCAAATGTCTTCAAGAGAAGGTGGCGTAGATCGCCCTAGATTGTATTTTGCTAATTCTCTCCAGGGAAAGGCAATTTCAACACTCCAGCCTTCGTCTTTATCACTTGGGTTATTGAGAGTGCCATTGATACCAATTTTAGAAATGAGACCTTCTTGATTACAAGCAAGAATAGGCTCACCACCTTGGCTATAAGGAACAGGTAAACTTAGTTCCCAAATGGTGTTGAGTGCATTCACCTCAAACTCGTAGTAGTTTCGTGAATCTCCATCGGGGTCGATAAAGACTTCGAAGTCGTTGTCGTTGAAAATGATCTCGTTCTTCTTTGTGATGGTTCCCCAAACGTGAGGTTCTTCCATTTCGGCGGCTACGTAGAAATACTCGTCATCCCAGAGCATCTTCACCCTAGTTTTGAATCGAGGTTTCAATGCTGAATCGCCAGTGATGTCTATAAAATCATCGCTCCATTCAGCGGTCTGCCACAGTGGGTCGTTCATAAAACCGTCTAACTCGAGAGGACGGTCAATCTTGTGACAACGGTATGATTTAGGCAACTCGCTCATAGATGTGATAAATAGAACGTAATTTAGCTAACTTGGCGACTCTAGATTCAGTCCCAAAGATCCTTATACCACTTAGAGAAACAAAAGAGACTAATGATTTTTGTTGTAAGGATGAAGAGACTAGGCTACGCATTGGGCGAAGCTTACTCGTTGTATTCTTATACAATCAGTGTTTTTCTTCAGTCACGATGCCCGCATCGCTCCTTTATCAAGCCTCGATTCTAAAAGAATATAGCTTCGTATAAGTCTCTTTTGAAACTCTAAATGGTATTACTTATCGATCGTCGTATACCTCGCCACCGAATAGATGAGTAACGATGGATTGACTGCTACTGCTATGCTAAACGATTCGCCTCGACTTCCCATGGCTCTCCTAATAATTTTGCACATATCTTCTATTCTCTATGCATTCACCAACACCACTTCGACTAGCAATTCTCGGTATTCACATTGAAAGCGGTACCTTTAGCCCGCTACGCTCCACTGAGGAGGATTTCTATACACTCCGAGGACAATCCATGATGGATCGCTATCCATTTGTGACCAGTGAACAGAATTCTGATCTACGCGATGGGGTCGAGTGGTTACCGACGGTGCACTACAGGGCAATGCCTGGTGGTGCTGTCACGGAGGCGGCATATCATGCGATGCGGCTTGAAATTGTGGATAGTTTGAAGGAACTGATGGCAGTGAAAGCTCTGGATGGAGTCTATCTTGATATTCATGGTGCAATGACGATCGAAGGAATCGATGATGCCGAGTTAGACTTGCTACAGGCCGTGAGAGCCGTAGTCGGTAGTGACATGATCATTTCGTGCAGCCAAGATTTACACGGAAATGTTTCAGCTGAACTGATCGATGGTTTAGATTACGTCTCAGCCTATCGAACCGCTCCCCACATCGATTTTATGGAGACGCGTGAGCGAGCAATGAAGGCTCTGGTGAGGATGCTACGTGGCGGGATTAAACCTGCCAAAGCATGGTGTGGCATTCCTGTCTTACTGTCTGGAGAAATGACAAGCACTGAGGTCGAACCAGGAGCTACATTATGGAGACAGCTAGAGGACTTGATAGATGGTGAAAATGTATGGGATGTGTCTTTGTGGGCTGGTTACCCGTGGGCCGATCAAGCAAGAGCGATGGCCTCAGTAGTTGTCTGTGGTGAGGATCAACAAATAGTGACAGAGGCAGCAAGCACTATTGCTCAGCTGTATTGGCAAGCGCGTCACGACTTTAAGTTTCTTTCTCCAGCGATGGATGTCGCGGAATGTTTTGAAGCCCTCGACCGATCAGAATTACTAGATCAAAGACCTCTCTTTTTGAGCGATGCGGGTGATAACCCAACCGCAGGGGGATCTGGTGACACCACGGGAGTCCTGAGCCATCTACTTGATTGGGGACGCTCGGGCACAGGCCGAAAGGCAATTTTTGCAAATATTGCTGATGCCGAAGCTGTGCAAGCAGCACGCGAGGCCGGAGTGGGGAACTCAGTGACTATTTCAGTCGGCGGTAAGCTTGATAATGTGCATTCTGAACCGCTAATGATCTCAGGGATCGTGCATTTCTTTGGTCAGCGTGCTGGCCGATGGAACTGTGATGAGGCAGTGATCGACTGTGATGGAGTCTCGGTGATTTTGTCGTCAAAAAGACGCCCTTATCATCAACGCGAAGACTACCTTGGCTTAGGTTTAGATCCCCTTGAGGTGGATATCGTAGCGGTGAAGATCGGATACCTAGAACCTGAACTAAAGGCAATGGCAAAGAACCACGTGCTCTTACTTAGCGATGGTGGAGTGAACCCAGACATCCGTGGTATCGGCTACACTAAACTGCAGCGACCTATATTCCCGATCGATACTGAGTTTGAGTGGTCGCCAACAGTAACAGTTTTTACAACAAGAACGTAGGCAAAAAATGATGATTCCATGAAGGATGTTTCAGTCATTCGCTTCTTTATATGAGTCCAAAAAAATGCCGCTCAACACAATGTGTTGAGCGGCGGAAAGTTGGAGCGGGTAGAGGGAATCGAACCCTCATAGTCAGCTTGGAAGGCTGGAGCTTTACCACTAAGCTATACCCGCTTACCGTTTTGTGGTGGCATTTATTTACCTCAACAACTACTTATTGCAAGGATAAACTGCACTGTCACCTAAGTTTTCTTCGATGCGAAGAAGTTGGTTATACTTAGCAATTCTATCAGAGCGACTCATTGAGCCAGTCTTGATTTGACCTGCATTAGTAGCAACTGCAATATCAGCAATTGTGCTATCTTCAGTCTCACCTGAACGATGTGAAATCACAGAGTTGTAACCATTTACTTTACCAAGCTCAATCGCGTCGAATGTCTCAGTGAGAGTTCCGATTTGGTTCACCTTAATAAGGATTGAGTTTGCAACACCAAGGTCGATCCCCTTCTGAAGGAATTCAACGTTAGTTACGAACAGGTCATCACCTACGATCTGGCACTTATCGCCAATCTTATCAGTGAGTGCTTTCCAGCCGTCCCAGTCGTTCTCGTCACATCCATCTTCAATAGAGTCGATTGGGTACTTCTCAACGAGCTCAGCAAGGAATGCTGCTTGCTCTTCAGAACTAAGCTTCTGCCCACCTTCACCTTCGAATTTAGCGTAGTTGTAGACTCCGTCTTCGAAGAACTCAGAAGCAGCACAGTCGAGAGCGAATGTGATGTCTTTGCCGAGTTCATAGCCAGCGTTCTTTACAGCAAGTGATACTGTATCAAGCGCATCGTATGTGCCTTCGAATGTTGGAGCGAAACCACCTTCGTCACCTACTGCTGTGCTAAGACCACGGTCGTGAAGCACTTTCTTAAGTGAGTGGAAAATTTCAGCACCCATCCGGATAGCTTCCTTAAATGAAGGAGCACCCACTGGGCGAATCATGAATTCCTGGAATGCGATAGGAGCATCTGAATGAGAACCACCATTAACGATGTTCATCATTGGCACAGGAAGCACCTTTGCGTTAGGACCACCAAGATACTTGTATAGTGGAAGACCAGCTGACTCAGCAGCAGCTTTAGCTACAGCGAGTGAAATACCAAGGATTGCGTTAGCACCGAAGTTTTTCTTGTTCTTGGTGCCGTCGAGATCGATCATTTTTCTATCGATGCTAGTCTGGTCACTTGCGTCCATTCCAATAAGTTCAGGAGCGAGCTTGTCGTTTACGTTAGCAACTGCGTTAAGCACACCTTTACCAAGATAACGGGACTTATCACCATCACGAAGCTCACATGCTTCATGTTCACCTGTAGAAGCACCACTTGGCACTGCTGCACTACCGAAGCTGCCGTCAGCAAGAGTTACATCAACTTCAACAGTAGGGTTACCACGTGAATCGATAATTTCACGTCCTTTAATTTCAACAATTTGTGTGTACATAGTTTAGTATGATTTTTAAGAATTTAAGATTTGTCTATCTCTATAAATAGAAAGGGCACATCTTGCGATGTGCCACTAGTGTTCTAGCCTTTGAAGTAAAGTTCAATGGCCGTGATTGTCATTCGCTGACCTTTATTGTCAGCTTCATCGCCTATCGATTTACCTACCAGCTCTGTGCCCAGCACAGTGGTGTAGGCAACGATTGATTTGTCAGGGTTTGAATCCCATGCACCAAGAACGGTTACTGTATCTTTCTCACCATTGCCCTCGAGAGAAACAACTGTGCCGATTGATACAACGTCATTCTTAGAATGAGAGAAGTCAGTGCCTTGTGTCAGTGATAAATTACGCTCAAGCTCAGCCTTCTGTGCCATAAGCACCTTCTGCTGTTCTTTAGACATGTGGTATTCCGCATTCTCCTTCAAGTCACCATAGCTCTTCGCTATCTTGATGTCTTCACGGTTCTGAGGAATCTTCTTAGAAGTAATTTCAAGTAGATCAGCCTTCATGCGCTCAATAGAATCCCATGATGATAACCAACCTTCGTCAGCCTTATCACTACCGTCACCATTCACCAAGTCTTGTGTCTCAGGTTGAGCCTTGATCACTCGAGCCATCAACGACTTCTGATCAAGCTCAGGGAATACCTGACCATTCATCAACTTACGTCCTAGGTTACGTGCGATCTGTGGATCTGTGTCAGCGAGCATGTCACTGATCAATTCCTTGTCTTCCATGAAGTATGACTGAAGGCGGCTCGACTTGCGAGGACCGTCATCCATGTTATCACGCTCAAGTAAGCTCAAGATAGCAGTTCCAACTTCGTGATCGAAAAGATCCTTAGCAAGCTTCTTACGCTCACGACAAACCCAGAGCAACGAGTCTGCTCCTAGTGTTCTTCCTAAGACGTGCTTACGAAGGAATGCGTTTAACGCAGGGATTTGCTCCTTATCATCAAGGAACTTAGCGATCTCAGCGAGACCACGTGCACCTACAACATCAAACAATTTTAAAATTTCAGTCACCCATGTCTCACCGAACGCATCCGGGAACACTTCGTAGACTTCGCGTTGACGCACGGCGGTAAGGCCACTGAGTGCATCACCAAGACGATCAATCTCGATAGCAACAACTTCTGGCAAACGGAGTGAAGAACCTTCAATTTCCAATTTGTCGAAACGTCCCAACAACTCATCGCGACTTGCTAGCATGTCCATGGCAATGCCAAGGTGCATCTTCAAGCCCTTACGAGCAGTGTCATCAATATCTTTAACCAACTCTTGTAAGCGATCTTCATGCTCTTCGAGTTGCTTGTATTCCTTATTGATCACTTCAAGTGCCTTCGCTTTCGCCTTTAGGTCACGTGCTGATGCATAATCAAGGAAGAGTGAATCGCCGGCACTCATGTCTTCGTCACGAAGGACGATCGGATCAGTTCTTTTAGAAGGAACGATCGCTGCACGAGATTCGCGGAGTGACTTCTTGGCCACATCCCACCACTTCTTATACTTATCTTCAGGAACCACAGAACCCATTAGTTCACGGTCGATCGCATCCATTTTCATGACGCCACCGTTACTCTTAAGAGTGCGTTTCAAAAGTTCTACAGGATCAGTCTTAGCTAACTCACGGAGTTCGTCTAAGGATTCAAGCTTCTGCGCTTTGAAGTCATCGCCAGAAAGTGGCTCTGTCTTCTGCATCGCTAGCTTAATGCCCATTTCCTGGTCTGAATTCTGTTCAAAATTGATCACAACCTTGCCACCGGCAAGATCCCACGTGACCACTTTACCAGCGCCCCAGCTCTTGTGAACACAATACTGGCCTGGTGAAATCTCTGTAAGTCGTTGACCTACAACTTCATTAATTCTTCCTGCTTCAATTAACTTTGCTACATCGGGATGCATGGCGGCAGTCTGCACAACTAGAACGAAAGATGCAACACTTTACCAATACTTTTATTCTGGACGAACCCCACCCTTATAATCCATACTTATAGATTACACATAACTATTTGCTTGCATCTGGCCACGATCTACTAAACTAAATCCATATGGCAACTGACATGCAACACACTCTCGCTAAGCCAGCAACTCTTGAAGGCTCCTCGCTACACACTGGCAGCAAGGTAACTCTCACCATTAAACCTGCACCTGAGAACCACGGCTTCAAATTTCGCCGCGTTGATCTCGACGACCAACCGTTCATCGATGCGGACGTAGATAAGGTGCAAACAGTTGAACGTGCAACCACTCTCGCGGAAGGCTCAGTGAAGGTGCATACTGTTGAACACATCCTCTCTGCCCTTACTGGTATGGGAGTTGATAACGCCCTCATCGAAATGGACGCCAATGAACCACCAATCGCTGATGGTTCTTCTGCTCCATACGTTGAACTCATCAAGCAAGCTGGTCTCGAACAGCAGAACGAACCTCGTAAGGTTTGGGAAATCCGCGAGCCGATTCACATGGAAACCAAAAATGGCTCCATCATCACCATCGTCCCTGACAAGGGCTTTAAGGTCTCTGTCACTAATGTAGGACCTGACGGCCGCTTCACTCAGTATTTCTCTTCCGAGGTCACCCCAGAACTCTACGAAAAGGAAATCGCTCCGGCACGCACCTTCGTCTACTACGAAGATGTTAAACCACTTCTCGACAAAGGCCTCATCAAAGGCGGCTCAGTTGAAAACGCTGTCATCATCCGCGGTGACGAAGTCATGAGCAAAGAGCCAATGCGTTATAATAACGAATTCGCACGTCACAAGGCACTCGACCTCATCGGCGACCTCATGCTCGCTGGTAAGCGCATCATGGGCCACGTTATCTGCGTGAAACCAGGCCACGGACCAAATACCGAGATGGCCAAACAGCTCAAGAAGCATTATTCACGCATGAAGCTGATGAAGCCACAGGCTGTGAAAATTCCTTCAGGGGAAGCCATCCTCGACATCAACGACATCCTCAAGATTCTTCCACACCGCTACCCTTTCCTCCTGGTCGATCGCATCATCGACTTCGAAGGCGACAACAAGTGTACAGGTCTCAAGAACGTGACCATGAACGAGCCTTTCTTCCAAGGCCACTTCCCAGGCCATCCAGTGATGCCCGGCGTGCTTCAACTAGAAGCCATGGCTCAAGTCGCATCAGTGCTCATGCTTCGCATGCCTGAAAACGCAGGGAAAATCGGTTACTTCATGTCAGCGGACAAGGTCAAGTGGCGTCGTCCAGTGGTTCCTGGTGACACCATCATCATCGAAGCTGAACTGCTCAAAATGCGCCGCAGCATCGGTGCGGCCTCCTGCCGCTGCATCGTTAATGGAGTAGTTGTCTCAAGCGGTGAACTCAAGTTCTCACTACTTGACGCCTAATCAGCCAAATTTACACAATTTTAACTCCGTAGCGGTCACCTCTGCGGAGTTTTTTTATTATTCCAGCACTCTCTGAAATACCCACACATCAGATTGCGAAAAAAAATCCTCCACATTCCATGAAATTTAGCCACAGTGCACTGCAATGAAGCTCATCTATTTGAAATCAATTTTAACCCTACTCATCGGAGTAAGTTCACTCGTGCTTTACTCATGTGAATCAACTCCTTCAGTTGAGAAATTTACAGAACAGAACATTTTAGTTGTGGGAAACTCTAGTGAACCCCAAGGACTTGATCCGCATGTTGTATCAGGGGTTTTAGAAGGGAATATTATCCGTGCATTATTTGAAGGTCTATGTCTCGAGGATCAACAAACAGACGGAGTAAGCATTGCTGGAGCAGCTGTATCATGGATCCCAAATGACGATTTTACCGAATGGACATTTAAATTGCAACCTGAGGGCAAGTGGTCAGACGGAGAACCAGTCACCACAGAGGATTTTATTTTTTCATACCATCGCATTCTCAATCCTAAGTTTGCTGCAGAGTATGCAGCGATGCTGCACTACATCACCAATGGGCAAGATTACAACAGCAACCACAGATCTAAAATTTTAGCTAGTCACCTAGCATCTCTAAATTGGGAGGAGATCAAAGACCTCAATTTGAGAGGAGAGCCTACCGACAAATACAATAAAGAGCTGAAATCCAAACTATTCGATACTCTAGGACAATCAGACAAAGAGGAATACACTATATCTAAAGGCCTTGATCGCTGTTCATCACAACAGCTACAATTAATTAGAGACGGTAAACTTGACTATAATTTCCCACAAAGTTTATCCGTAAAAACAAAAAATATCTTACTAGATAGTCTTATTGAATATCACGATAAAGATTTATGGGATATCGCTAAAGTCGGTGTTACAGCTAAGGATTCCCATACTCTCGTCATCAAACTTCGTACCCCTATCCCCTTCCTTCCAGATATTACAAAGCACTACACTTGGTTCCCTACACCAAAACATGTTATATTGGAGAAGGGTAGTATTGACGACCCTCAGATGCGTGAGTGGACAAACCCGGGAAATATGGTCAGCAATGGCGCTTTTAAATTAAAAGAGTGGAAACTTAACCATGTAATCGAAGTAACAAAAAACCCTCACTACTGGGACGCTAGCACGGTATCACTTTCAGGCATTCGATTCTTACCAATATCTAACCAATATACGGAAACCCGTATGTTCTTTGCTGGTCAGCTGCATCAAACATACGGCTTGCCAGCCGAAATGATTGAATATGCAAGGAAAAAAGCACCTAGCAACCTACATCAAGACACCCACCTAAATTCCAGCTTTTTACGGTTTAACGTCACAGATAAATCTCTTGAAAATATAAATTTACGAAAGGCCTTATCTTTTGCCATTGATAGCAACTCAATTATTAAAAATGTTCTAAAAGGCGGGCAGACTAGAGCCACTGGCATGGTCCCTCCAATGGGTGAGTACACTCCAGCAGGCATCACAAAGTTTGATCTAGAGATAGCAAAGAAATATCTCAAAGCTTTCGAAAGTGAAACGGGCACGAAAGCAACCGACGTAGACATCGTCCTACTTACAGTATCGAAAGAGACTTCTAAAACTCAAGCGGAAGCATATAAAGACATGTGGAAGAAAAACTTAGGAATAAGCGTCACTATTGAACAGGCTGAGTGGGCCACATACCTCGATAGAATGGGCAAACTAGACTACGGCATAACCACCGGGGGGTGGACTGGAGACTTCAACGACCCAACAACATTCCTTGATATGTGGAAGAAGGATGATGGCAACAACAGAACTGGCTGGTCGAGCGAAGAATATGAAAAGCTGCTCGCTGAAGCAGCTCTCATTTCTGATCAATCTAAACGATTGATGGTTCTTAAAAAGGCTGAAAAACTATTTCTCAATGAGGCCGTTATTATTCCAATCTCCTGGAGTACTTCTAATTACCTAATGGTCGACAACGTTAAAGGGCGTTACCCACTGCTACTTAACAATCCCCCGTATAAGTTCATTCGTCTCGAAAAATAATTCAACATCATGTTAAAAACAATCATTCAACGACTACTACAGGGTGTAGTTGTAGTGTTCCTACTCTACACAATAACCTTCTTCTTGGTTAAACAGCTTCCAGGCAAGCCGTACATTCAAGAAAAGTCATCTACACCTGAGATTGAGTTAGAGCTCGATAAGAAGCACCATCTCGACAAACCTCTAATCACGCAATATTTCATTAGAACTAGCGATAAACTCAAAGGTGACTTCAACATTTCAACAAGTTTCAAAAGACCTGTTTTAGAAATCATAGGACAGTCATTTCCAGTTTCTGTTTTACTAGGTATCACTGCTACCATCATGGCAATTTGCATGGGTATTCCTGCAGGAGTTATTGCAGCTTTAAAGAAAAACTCCCTGATTGATTATGGCACAATGACAATTGCAATGGCCGGCATCAGTATCCCTTCATTCGTCGCTGCTCCATTAATCGCTGGTCAAATTGGAGCTAGAATTCCAGGCCTAAAAGTTGCAGGTTGGGGAGATCCACTTGATTGGCTATTGCCAGCTTTCTGTTTAGGGCTTGGCACAGCTGCCTACCTTGCCCGAATTTCACGTAGTGGCATGAGCGAAGTTCTCAACCAAGATTATATCCGCACAGCTCGTGCCAAAGGCCTTTCGGAACGCAAGGTGGTCATCAAACACGCTCTAAAAGGAGGCATTTTACCTGCTGTCGCCTTCATTGGACCCGCATTTGCAGCTCTCATCACGGGCTCATTTATTATCGAAACCATCTTTCAAGTTCCAGGCATGGGACAGCATTTTGTTACGGCAATTGGTAAACGAGATCATTATCTCATTGAGGGTTTAGTTATCCTCTTTGGAAGTTTAATAGTCCTAGTTAATCTAGCTGCAGACATAGCCATGGTGCTCATTAACCCACGCTTAAGATCCTCAAAATAATACTATCCATGAATATAGAAAATAAGATCACATCCTTAGAACGTGGCTCATCTCTCTGGAATGACGCATGGGTAAGGCTTAAAAAAAATAAGGCGGCAGTAACCAGTCTTTTCATTCTTGGATTTATCATATCGATCTGTTTCGTTGTGCCGATCATCGGTAGTCTATCAGCTCCAGAGGACGATAATATTCGTGCTGCTGAACATTGGTTTAAAAACTACGAGACTCAAAACCTTGCGCAAACATTTCAATCCTCAAGCAGTAAGCATTGGCTTGGATCCGATCAAACAGGGCGAGATATTTTTGCTAGAATCCTATATGGTGGCCAAATCTCAATTTTAGTAGGAGTAATCGCAACATTTATTTCTGTAACCATCGGCGTTATTTATGGAGCTATAGCTGGATACAAAGGCGGTAAAATTGACTCCCTTATGATGCGGATCGTAGATATTTTCTTTGGTCTGCCATCGCTTGTTCTGATCATTTTGTTCTCCATTGTCATCTCAGAGAAATCAAAAAAATTAGCCACAATACTAAAAGGTTGGGAATGGAATGAAAGTTTGATTTCTACCATCGTAAACATCATGCCACTCTGTGCTGCGATTGGAGCTTTGGGCTGGTTCACGATGGCTCGCATCGTCAGGGCTCAGGTAATTTCTACTAAAAGCCTTGAATTTGTTGAAGCTGCTAGATCCTTAGGGTTGTCCCATAGTTGTATTCTATTCAAACATATATTACCAAATATCCTTGGTTCGATCATTGTCTACACCTCTCTCACAATCCCTGGTTTCATCCTTACCGAGGCCGCCTTATCGTTCCTAGGTCTTGGAGTTCAAGCACCCACTCCATCTTGGGGCATTCTGCTATCAGAAAGTGCCAACTACATGGAAACTCAACCCCAATTACTCCTGATTCCTGCAGTTCTGTTCTCTATCACACTCCTTGCCCTCAACTTCCTTGGCGACGGCCTCAGTGACGCTCTCGACCCAAAAGCTTCTAAGGATTAAGTTAGTTTCATAAACTTAAATCATCTACCCATGCCTAAGGTTAAGCTTGCATTGATCCAACTTGAAGCGACTGCCGACAAGGCGGACAATATCGCACGCACGGATAAACACATTCGGCAAGCTGCTGCCGATGGTGCTCAAATCATTTGCACCCAAGAA
>CAXMOB010000133.1:0-21717 GCA_964194815.1 Vicinamibacteria bacterium
TACAATCAGTGTTTTTCTTCAGTCACGATGCCCGCATCGCTCCTTTATCAAGCCTCGATTCTAAAAGAATATAGCTTCGCATAAGTCTCTTTTGAAACTCTAAATGGTATAAGTTTATTATTTGCTCTTACGCTCATTCCGAGACATCTATTCTCTATGACAAAATACAAATCATTAGGATTGGGATTGATGTTAAGTTTGACTGCAGGAACTGTTTCGGCACAACAGCCTGTGGAGAAAGTGAAAGAGATGAAAATAGCAGTCAATAATGAGGTCAAGTGGGTGGATCTATTTAATGGCAAGGATCTTACTGGCTGGAAGAATGTGTATAGTCATGGAGAGGCTAAAGTAGTGGATGCAGAGATTCATCTAACGGGAAATAGTAAGTTTTTCCTGACGACTGAGAAGAAATATAGTGATTTTGAGCTCGAAGTAGAAATTATGCTGCCGAAGGTGGGACCCGCGAATAGCGGAATCATGTATCGTTGTCATGTGGATAAGGATCAAAAGAAGCACAAAGTCATGGGTTATCAGGCTGAGTGCGACGCTACTAAGCGTGCCTATTCAGGTAGAATGTATGATGAAGGTCGCCGTAAATGGGCTCTCTTGACCGATGAGCAAAAGAAAATAACCAAGAGTATTCAGGCTCCGTTAGGCGAGTGGATGAAGTACCGCATCCTTGCCGTGGGCGACCATTTACAGGTGTGGGTGAATGGTGAAGCCACTACTAACCTTCACGATAAAGTCGACTCTGAGGGACACATTGGAATTCAACATCATGGGGAAAAAGGAAAGACATACAAATTTCGCAATATTCGAATTAAAGAGCTTAAGAAGTAGTTCTTATCTATAGGCAACTAGCGGTGCTGACGCAGGAAAGAAAAACGAGTTGAGCGAGGCGACTTTTTGGAGTGGGTACAACCCACAAGAATCATAAATTAATATCCAATACGGCAGTGTTGGGAGTTGGCAAACATCAGTCAAACCAAACAGCTGCCATGTCCGAGTGATTGAAAAAAGCGAAGCCTTTTCAGACTTCGCTTTACATATTTAATTTATTAACCGCTTATTTTGCCAAGTTGTGAATGGTCATCCAAATTGGGAAGATTACCTCTTCATTGTCTTTGGTTTCGACATCTACTTCGAGCTTAAGCTCGTGCATCGGCTGCATGTTATCAATGCTGAGGAAGACGGATTTTTTATCATCCTGTAGCTTTGCTGCAGTGACTTTTAGCTTGCTCCAGCCTTGTTTCATCGCATCATCGATAAGATACTCTTCAGAACCATAGACTTCGCTCCATTTGATGTTTGCTGCTTTGAGCGAGTAGGACTCTGGGTCTTCAGCGAGTTCATCGTCAAGCTCGAAGTTAAAGTGAACCAGAAGGCCCTTTTCCTTAGCCTGCACTAGAGTTACCGTGTTGTGCTGAGCACCAGTGAAACGAATACGGTCAATACCGCCGAGTTCGGCAGCATTGGTCTGCCAACCTTTAAGCCCACCAATGAAGAGTTGGCCGTCGGCTGGGTTGAAACGCGAGCGCAGTGCTGAAGATGTGAGACGGGTTGGAATTTTGGCCACCCCTCCCTGAATTTGACCATTCACTTCCTCATGGAAGACTGAATAGAGTGAACTCGTTCCATAGGAGTTGTGCAGCATGGTGCCCTTAGGAAAGCCCCACTTGTCGCTAGTCACCCAAACCTGATCACCACCGGAATTATCAACATCTTTTGGTAACCAAACAAGCGGCTTTGGCATTTCATTAGAATCATGTTTCGCATCCTTTGCACCCCAGATCGAAGTCTTCAGCTTGTCTTTTTGAGCATAGGTGTCGACGACGCCACCAAAGTAGTCTTTGGTCACCCAATGGATCGGACAACGTGGCATGAATGAACCCTCATTATCACCAGCGGTGACTTCCCCATTCGGTCCTATACCAATCCCGTTGGGGGCACGGAACCCTGAAGCAAACTGCTCAAGCGTCTTGCCATCTTCACTCAACTTGAAGATAGATCCATTTGCTGCTGAGAGCCTCTCAAACCCTCGACCCCCAGCCTTCACTGGAGCCCCCTGAGCAAACCAGAAGTCCCCATTCTTATCGACTGTGAGATCAAAGGTGAAAGCATGGAAACCCTTATTCAAAGGCCAGGAATTATTAAATGTCTTGTAGAAGTCTGTCTCGCCATCGCCATTCAGGTCCTGGTGGAGAGTCACTTGATCAGCTCCAAGCGTGTAGATGTCATTACCTACCACAGCTATGCCCAAGGACTCGTGCAAGCCAGTTGCGAGTAATTGGTACTCTAACTTTTCTAAGTTACCACTGGTTCCAGTGACTTTCCAAAGCTCACCATCCCATGTGGTGAACACCAAGCTATTGCCATCTGGGAAGAAATCAAATCCACCGACACGCATGGTGAGTCCAAATGGGTTAGTATGGGGCAATGTTATCTTATCGGTAAGGTAAGCACCCTTCCCCTTGCCCATGACACCTTTAGTGACGATCGGCTTGTCGGTCTTGAAACGTGCTGGGCCACCTTTGGTGAAAGTTGCGAGTGGCTTCAAAGCCTGCGCGGACTTACTAACAGCCTCAGCTTTAGCCTTACCATCCCACGCAGCAATGCTGATCGACTTCTCTTCAGCATCCGCTGGGATGTTCAAATAGAGCGCGCCGTCCTTCGCTTCAAGTGTTGCAGCTCCAGTTACTAACAAAGTCGTGTTGCCGAGCCTAGCTGTGGCACCAGAAACTTGAGCTTCCCCGTCGGCTAAATACAGAGATTTCGCCTTCTTTAGGCCCGTGATATTTAGCTGGCGTAGGATCACTTTATCTTTGTCTACCATCAGCCCAGTAGGGCTATCTAACACATTAGCCTCACCCACGCTGTAGGAGAAGACAACTTGCTTACCGTGAATGTAGTAGCCGTGGAATTGCGCCCAATCGCTGGGTAGCCCACCGAGGTTAGGTAATTGCCCATCAGAAGCTCGGGGGTCATCAAACTTCCCATCGATATTCGCCCATCCCGGAAGGTTTTTGGCTGCAAAGAGTGCTTTTTTCTCATCCCAAGATGGAGTCGCACCATGGCCATCTTGATAGGGCAGCCCGAAAAATCCTGCCCCACCACCATTAGTCCACGCACCAGCCAACTGGAAAGTATCCGCATTAAACACAGCGCCCACCTGCGTGGTATCATCGAGAAGATTGACGAAATACGCACGGTTCACATCGTAGGCGTCATCGTTGCCGGCGAGCACATTAGAGATCACTGGCCCCCGCTTGCTGAAAACTTTTTTGCACAACTTCTGCCCGCTATTCAGCGCGTCCGCTCCTGTCAGTTCGCGGAACTTGATATTACGAAACGATACTTCGGCATTATGGTCCTGCAGACCGATGACGCCCTTCTGCAGCATCCCGTAGCTTTTATTACCCTTAAACTTAGTCCTCGGAAGGCGGCGACCAAACCAATACTCGTCACCCACGGTGTAACGATACAGCTCTTTACCGTTGAGGTAGTGTGTGAACTCGTTGTTACGGCAGATGATTCTCACTTTATTCCAGCCATCTTTATTCAGCACCTTTTTGCCTTTACGTATCCCGATGAAATCATACAGAGCTCCAGCCGAGTGCTTGCCAAGGTCTTTAGCAGTGTCGTTTATCACCTGCATTTCGAGCGCATTCGCCCAGATTGCCCCTTTAGCACTAGGGTCCACACGCAAGAACACGCCACTGTTGCCCTTGGTGTTCCACTCCAGTTCGAGTTCGTAGTTCTCAGCGAGTGACGCGGGGAAGTAGATGTCTCCTCCTTTGCTCTTGGCTGCGAGAGTGAGCACGCCGTCTTTGACCGTCCATGCTCCCTCTTCGAGCGCTTTGCGCGTCTTCCAACTGCTAATTCCTTTGAGTGTTTTACCGTCGAAGAGCGGCTTCCAACCGATCACTTGTTCTTCTTCAGTGATAAGCACAGGCTGCTCAGCGAAGGCCAAAGGTGTGCTCGCAAAAGCAGCTCCGAAGAGTGCCGTGCTGAGTATTGATGATGTTAGTTTCATTTGAATATTATTAGTTTTTGTGGTTAAATTTCTTACTTACTTACTTCTCTGATTTTTTATTGAGCTCCTGCATCCAGTTCCAGATAGCTTCCATTTGCTTCTTCCCATCACCGTCGAGCGGCTCGCTGAGCGTGGTCTCATTTTCCTCTATGAAATATTTCGGCATGATGGTTGCTGGATCAATGCGTCGCGGATCACGCATCCAACGATGGTAGTAATCTTCGCGAAGGCGTGCACCGGAAAATTGGAGATTCACTCCAGCTGCTTCAAATACTGCGAGGGGTTTCGCGTCTGCGGCACCGTGGCAAGCTGCACAACCGAAACCGCCAACCATACCGAAGAGTTGCATTCCTAGTTTACCCCCTGGCGTTGCCTTTGCCTTTTCATTAATTACACCGTATGCGGCAGGGAAACCTTCTGCTAGATTCTTTGCACGAGACGGGAAGGCTGGCATGCGTTGCTTAAGCCAAGGCCGCGTCTTCTTTTCCAAAGTGCCTGAGAGGAGTTGGGTCATCCAATCCGAGTGGAGCTTTTCCCCGATGAAGGTAAGGTCAGGTGGCGTGGTGCCTTTGCCCGGTGCTTTGTAGGCTTCCCCAGTGTATTTAGCGGAGAGAGGATGGGACTTTGTCAGACCGCTGAGATTGTCGTCCATTTGATGGCATGCTGCGCAGTTAAGATTCTTGAACTGGCGGTTGGCGTACTCAGCTTTGTTAAAATGTGCTAGAGATTTGACAGCTCGCTGGTCAACGAGGAAAGCTGTAAGAGCTGCTTTATCAGCAGCATTGAGCCCATAGTGAGCTCCTTTTCCTGTATCGCCTAGGCAACTACTGTCCGCTGTAACTTTGCTAGAAAGCTGGGCGAGTGGTGCATAGTTCATAGTAGATTTCTCCACTCCGTCGTGACATTGAGCGCAGTGATTGTTGGCTACAAGGGCCTTACCTTGGGACGCATTCCCTTTTTTGGGGAGCGGCACTTTCTTTACTGCTAGACTACGTACAAAGCTGGCGAGATCGGCAGCATCTTTATCATTCAAAGCAAAGTTAGGCATGCGCGTGGATAGGTGATTTTTATCCGGCTTTTTCAGGAAGGCGGCGAGTGCTCCGTCTGAGTATTTATGCCCTGCATTGAAAAGGTCGATAGGCGCGTGATTCCATGTCGCCATGTCTTGATTCGACTCAGAGCGGTGACAAGCAATACAACCGAGCTCGTGAAACTTCTTAGCTCCAGCGGCTTTATCGCCAGCGATCACTTTGGGAGCGCCTTCGGTGAGGGTCTTGAGATAGGCTGCGATGTGTTTCGCGTCGTCGTCATTCGATAGAACCTTTGGCATACGAGCGTGTGCTCTGAGACTTTTGGGGTCCTTCACCCACTCAGCCATCCACGCTTCATCAAGTCTGCTGCCGATACCAGCCAAAGTGGGAGCCATTTCACTGACTTCGGGCATACCCTTCTCACTGTCGTGACATTGTGCACATTTTAGCTGCGCAAAAAGTGTCCGACCTCGACGGACGAGTGTGGCTTGGGAAAGTTTTGCGACCTTTTCATGCTTAAGTAATGAAGCTGGCAGGGGCTCTTTACCGAAGTCTCGGCCACGCCACATCAGACGGAAATGGCCGGCTCCATTCTCAGGGCTGGTGTAGATTACTTTAACCGGGACTAGACCCGAGTTGAGTCGTAGTCGTTTTGACTCGGTGCTACCGAATGCTGAGTCTTCTTTCAGAGCTGACTCACCGTCGATAAAAAGTTCGGCTGAGCCATTGCCTTCAAATGAAAAGTAAACCCGACTACGCTTTTCAATAGTGATCAGCCCCTTCCATGTGGCTGTATACTGAGATGGTGCTAAAAGTGCTGTTGGTGATTCGCCTTCTGCAACGGCGAGGGCAATACGTTTACTGACTCGTAGATCTTCACCTTGCTTGGTCTTCACCACCATAGACACCCCTGACTCCCCTTGCACTGTGACTTGTGGGTCATCAGCAGAAAGTAAACTACTAGTTATAAGAACTATACTAGCGGCGAATATAGAGTGAACGTTGCTCATTTTTAATAATTCAGATGATGCACTTTTACGTTTGCATTGCAAATTTCTTACTCTTATCGAATAGAAATCACACAATAATCCACACAATTAACAGCTTTCAAGTCTTATCTTCGGAAACCTACCAAAATTTTGATTCCAAGTCACTCGAAAATCCCCCTCTAGCACATCCCTTCAATTTACTAGACTAGCAATCACATAGAGGCGCTGACGAGGCTGGGGATTCGCACCACTGTATAAGCCCTTTGAATCAGCCGCGGCAAACATTGAATAAGCAAATGGTTGAGGCATCCTCATGCTCTAAGCTGAAAAATTGCAATTTCAAAACCATGATAATCCTTTATTCTATATACTAAGTGACAAAGCATTTTAATATTCTACCTGCAAATTTTATCAGTGACAGGGAAGGAATGTCAAACTACCGTCTTATTACATAAAGACCAACACATCTAAAAATTTATGAAATTAATTATCAACTCTGTTAAGCTAGCACTCGTATCCCTCGCATTTTTTCCAGCAATAGGCACCGCTCAAAACACTAAGGCAGCTAAGCTCAAAGTCTTAATTATTGATGGGCAGAACAACCACAACTGGAAATCTACAACTCCAGTTTTAAAGCATGCTCTGAATTCTAGTGGCGTGTATGTAACGACTGTTTCGACCAGTCCACCTAAGGGATCTGAGCCTGATGCTTGGGCGAAGTGGCAGCCTAAGTTTTCTGATTATGATGCGGTACTGAGCAACTATAATGGCCAAATGTGGCCAGAGGCAGTGCGTAAGAGCTTTGTCGATTATGTCCATAACGGTGGAGCCTTCGTTTGTGTGCACGCCGCGAATAATTCATTCGGCAAATGGAAGGAATACAACCAAATGATAGCAGTAGGTGGCTGGGGTGGCAGGAAGCTAGTACGTGACGGAGCCTGGCTACATGCGGTCGATGGAAAAATAATCCACGATACCACCACAAAAGGAGGTTCAGGAGGTCATGGAAAAAGGCATGAATTTATCATCGAACACATTGACCAGGATCACCCTATCACCAAAGGTCTGCCTAGCAAGTGGCTCCATACTAAAGACGAGCTTTATTGTAAACTCTGTGGCCCTGCCGAGCATGTGGAAGTGCAGGCGACTGCAGTCTCAAAACTCACGAAACGCAACGAACCGATGGTGCTCACGGTGAAGTTTGGTAAGGGCAGAATTTTTCATACTCCGCTCGGTCATGATGCTGAGGCGATGCGTTGCCGTGGGTTCTACGAGCTACTCCAGCGCGGCACTGAATGGGCTATCTCTGGTGAGGTAGTGCACACGGCTGATGTTCCAACTGATTTCCCTACAGCGGATAAGACTTCCCCGGTTCCAGCAGTAGAGGAATAGTGTAGAGGCCTTTAATGCTTTTCAAGGGTATTTCCCTCTTCGATAAATATTTACTAGTGACTTATATATGAAGAATCTGCCCCCCTTCTCCCTCTCACAGGAACACCCGTGAAAAGCAAATTTTCAGCAATTCACTCGTCCTCGTAAAAACCCACTGGCAAATTACTTAGCCCAGTATTGCGCCTGACAATCGTCAAGGCGACTCTGCATCACCTTATCTAACTCTTCGACTTTTTCAGGCATCTTTGCTGAAAGTTCATTCTCTTCCGAGATGTCTTTCACCACATTGAACAGCTCTAGCTTACCTTGTTGTTTTTTGTCGCCGTAGTGCTTCACTAGTTTCCAGTCGCCTTTGCGCAAAACTGTGTAATTGCTAGAGTTGTGGCCATGAGGAAAGTGCATGAGGAATTCTTGTTTATGCTCACCCGTGTGTTTTACCATAAACTCAGTGAGTTCTTGTCCGTCTTGAACATGTGATTTTGGTGTGTTCGTTCCTGTCACCTTAAGAATGGTAGGCATTAAATCACAGATGTGCACAAATTTCTTAGACACTATCCCCTGAGTCACTGGGAATTGTTTCTGAATAGCTGAGTCAGCGGATGGTTTAGCCCAACCTATGATCAATGGAGCACGCATACCTCCCTCTAAACAAGTCCCCTTCTTGCCACGATAAGGAGCACTTGATGCTATAGTAGTTTTGGAGCCAAGAGGTGCGTCTGAACCGTTATCTCCCAAGAACACAACTAAGGTATTTTCAGCTTCGCCAATGTCTTCGAGATGCATGATCAAATCCCCTAACGATTTGTCCATGCCTTCGACCAATGTCGCAAACGCTTGTGCCGACTTTCCCTTACCAGAAGTTTTATAATTTGCGGCAAAACGTGGATCTGAATTGAATGGCGCATGCACAGCATAATGGCTCATGTGCATAAAGAATGGTTTATCCTGTTTCGCTAACTTAGTCAGCGTCGCTTTAGCTTCTAAGGTGAGAGCCTCAGTAAGAAATGTATCTGTACCATGGTATTTATCTAGGTGAGGGATAGCGCGGATATTCCCTTTGCCGTAGTCCTTTTCTCCATAATAACTATGTGGTCTCCCAATGGCTGTTCCTGCGATATTGATATCAAAGCCAACTTTCAAGGGATCAGCACCGACGTGCTTGAATGGCCCTAAGTGTGCTTTGCCAACATGAATGGTCGTGTAACCCGCTTTTTGTAGAGTCGATTGAAGTGTGATATCCTTCGCTTTAGCACCTTCCCAATTCCAACCTTTAGGTCCACTATTTTTACCAGTTGGATTGATCCACTGTGTCACCTTGTGCCGAGCTGAATATTGACCACTCAATAAGGATGCTCGCGATGGCGAACAAACACTATTGGCATAAAAATGAGAAAAACGCACTCCGGTCTTCGCTAGTGCTTCCATTGATGGCGTATTGTAATACTGGTTCAAGGGGTGTATCTGAGGCTTCCCCTGCGCATCAACAACAAAGGGCACAGAGGTGTCCATCACCCCCATGTCATCGACCAGAAAAATGAGAATATTTGGCTGTCCAGCAGCCAATGTGGCCACTGGTATCATCATCAAAATGAGCGAGAAAAGTTTCGTGATCATATCGTTCAATAGCAAAAAAAGAGGCCGCGTTAGTCATCATGACACGCGACCTCATTCGAAATTTAAACAGTAGTTTCTACTTCTTTAGACGTTTTTGTAATTCAAAATAACGATTCCAATCATAGCCTTTACCATTGACGGCTGCTGCGGCGGCTTCTTTTTTAATATTCGCGAGCTGAGTGTAAATACTGGCATTGCCTTCATTTCCGCTCTTCATCGCTTCATTTGCAAGTCTTTGGTATTCTTCAGCAGCTTTCAAGAAGCCTGCTCCAGCATCATCTTTTTTGTGATCTTTTTTATCTTGTCCTTCCTTTTTATCATCATGCTTTTTATCATGCTCATGCTTTTTGTCATGTTCACGCTTCTTATCATGTTCACGCTTCTTATCATGCTCATGCTTCTTATCATGCTCATGCTTTTTGTCATGTTCACGCTTCTTATCATGCTCATGCTTCTTATCATGCTCATGCTTCTTTTTATCTCCATGATCTTGACGAATTTGCTTAAGCTTGCCGTTAAGCTTATGGTATTCATCCCAGCTAAAATTCTCGCCAGCACGGCCTGCTGCACCAGCATCTCGCTTGATCTGAGCCATACGTGTGAATATCTCAGCAATCTTAGGATTGCCTTTTTCTTGAGCGGCCTTGGCTTTCGCTTCGTAGTCTAATGCAGCTTTCTCCGCCCAATCTTGATTCCCTTTGCCCTTACCTTCCGCAACAACTGTGGCTGGTAACAATGACAATGCTAAAATAATTCCTTTAAGTGATGATTTCATAGATGTAATTTTTTCTGTGTAACAATCATAATTAGGGAGTTTTTTGAGAAGGTGACAGCAAAAAGCTGAAAAATTGCAAAAAACAGTGCCCCGATAAGAAAGCAGAAGCAGATTAACCTCTCTGAACCCATCATAATCATCCAGATATCACCGACATATGAACACAATTTGAGCATTTAAGGCATCTACACCAACATACAGAAGCTCCCATTCTATCGAACACTGAGGCATTCTGTAACAAGGAATGCTTAAGATGACCAAAATGTTCCACGGAGCTTACTTTTTCGTTGCAAAACAGAACGAAGCCGCTTCACTTCGAGCTCTCGTAAGAGCCCAACTGGAGGTGCCGATGACATGCTCAAGCACCAATGATCCCAATGGACTCCTCTATGACTTAACTCATTTCACCAATACTAATATTTTGAAAGCTTACGAATTATACGCAAACATGGCTCCAGAACTCGCAACTCAACAATTTGAGTGGATGCGCGATGCTGAGAGAGATCTTTACAAGACCGCTATCGTCACCCTCGCAGAAGGAGCAAAACTCCGAACTGTTTTCATCACCAAGAAGCCAGTGGCAGACCAAATCAAGTGGCTTAAAAAAGTACTTTCTAGCAAGCGTAACGAAATGGTAGCAGAACACCTCCTGCAGGCATGGTTCATGAAGGGTCAACAAGAGCTCCTTGTCACCTTCTGTGACGCAATGGAAATCAAGCATGACGGCACCGGCGCTGTTGATCAGGAGCTCCCTGATGAACTTGACGCAGACAAGCTCGCGGAAGCGGTAAATCAACTCTTCGCCAAGTTCCCTGCCAACCTTGCAAGCCTTTACCTATACGTCTTCAATATCCAAACCCACACGGGTTGGAATAATCTCAGCAAGGTTCTCGCTGAAGACAGCCGTATCGCCCTTAGCTAAGCGTCGAAGGTATTTGATGACATTTCCGTTTCTGAGCTTGCGAACCTATACTACTAGGTTAGTTTAACCAGACATGATGATGGTCGTTTTTCTCACCTTCCTAACTAAATGCAATTATGCTAAGTAAAATTTTTAGATTCCTTTCTAGCGACATCGGTATCGATTTGGGGACCGCAAACACCCTTGTAAACGTTAAGGATCAAGGTATTGTGCTCCGTGAACCGTCAGTGGTAGCGGTCAAAAAAGGCACTAATATAGTCCTCGCCGTTGGTGATGATGCCAAGCGTATGCTCGGCAGAACTCCTGGTGACATCGTAGCCATCCGCCCACTAAAGGATGGTGTCATTGCTGACTTTGAGGTCACAGAAGCGATGCTTCGTCACTTCATCAAAAAAGCAAACAACAATAAATCCAAGTCCAACACCCGCGTTGTGATTGCTGTTCCTACTGGCATCACCGAAGTTGAACGCCGCGCTGTAGAAGAATCTGCACGTAATGCTGGAGCTGGTGAAGTATTTCTCATGGAAGAGCCTATGGCTGCCGCTATTGGTGCCGGCCTCCCAGTTCAAGAAGCTGCTGGTAGCATGATTGTTGACATCGGCGGAGGAACTACTGAGGTGGCTCTCATTTCACTTGGCGGAATCGTTTATTCTCGTTCCGTTCGCACCGCTGGTGATGAACTCGACGAAGCACTCATCCATCACATGAAGCGCACCTACAACCTCATGATTGGTGAACGCACCGCTGAGGATATCAAAGTGCGTCTTGGCTCTGCAACAGCACTACCAAAAGAACTTACTATGGATGTAAAAGGTCGTGACATGGTGGCTGGACTTCCTAAGACAGTGCCAATCACCTCTGAAGAAATTCGTGAAGCGATGGCTGATCCAGTAGCAACTATTGTTGACGCTGTACGCACAACACTTGAGCGTTGCCCACCAGAACTTGCCGCCGATCTCATTGATCGCGGTATGACATTAGCTGGCGGCGGAGCACTATTGAAAGGCCTAGATCGTAGACTTAAGGAAGAAACCGGACTCCCTGTTCACATCGCAGATGATCCACTTTCCGCTGTGGCAGAAGGCACTGGCATGGTGCTTCAGGAGATCGACCTATTGAAGCGGGTGGCAAATATCCAATAATCATTCATTTCTTGTGAAACCGCAGAATCTCATAGCCTTAGTAATCTTCATCGTGGCCACCACTTGGGTGCTCACCTTGAGTGCTGCGTCTGTGCGAACGATTCAAGCCTCCTATTACTACTGCGTCAGTCCGTTTGTCACTGCTGGTTCGGCAATGGAGGCAAAGATTCGTAGATTTAACGATGAGATAGCTCACTCCAATGAGCTTGCGGGACGCCTTAAGGAATCAGAGGAAGAGCTTCACATCTCACGCTCACGTGTCCAGCACCTTGAGAAGATAGCTAGTGAAGTAGACCACCTCCGAGATGCTCTCAAATTCCCTCATCGAGAAAAATTTTCAGCTGTTACGGCGAATATTCTTCGTCGCAACCCTTCTACATGGTGGCAAACTGCCATCGTCGATCGTGGCACCAAAGACGGAGTCACCGACTTCCAACCCGTATTAGCTGCTGAAGGCTTGGTTGGTAAGGTTGATGTCTCAAACTCTGAGGAATCCACGATCCTTCTCTTAACCGATGAAAAGTGCCAAGTATCAGCCAAGATCGCTGGCACTCATGAAGTCGGAATCCTGAGCGGCCAACGGACACAGTCCAATGACCGCCCAGTTCTCCGCCTGAAGTTTCTTTCGCCTAATGCGAAAATCACCTCAGGCATGAAAGTATTTACCACCGGCCGGGGAGGTCTCTTCCCGCCTGACATTCTATTGGGAACTATTGAAAAATATAGATCCGGATCGTTCGATGCAGAAGCAACTGTCAGACCGTCGGTGGATTTCGAAGAAGTCCGCACCGTATTCGTCCTGACCAGTTCGCAAAAGTGATTCGCTACAATTCCATATTGATCGCCCTCACCTGTTTGGCGTGCATCATCCAACAATTCGTTCCTTCGATTCGAATGCTTGGTGACGTGCGTATTCTGATTGTCCCTGTGGTCTTCCTCAGTTCAGCACTCACAGGCAACACCTCGATGATGCTCATTCTCGCCTTCCTTGCAGGTTTCTTATGGGATTGCCAACACACCTTATCTCAGCACACTGGTTTCGAATCGATCTACTCTGAGAAAATCGAATCCATCACTTTTGGCTACACTATCATCCTCTACGCCGTCATGGGTGCCATCACCTTAGGATTCACTCCGCTGTTCCGTGCAGGAAAGTGGAAGATCCCAGCCGCTGTCATTGGCGTAACTGTCTATTTCTACCTCTGGTCAGAATATCTCATCATTAACATCGTCCGTGGCGAATTTGAGATCACTTCAAACGCCGTCCTAAAGATTGGCTTCACCGCCGCACTATCCACTCTTCTTGTCCCAGCTCTGCTGCTCATGCTCGGCAAGTTTGCCAGCCTGTGTAATCACACCATCAAAAACGACGCACGCAGACGATTCTTTAACCCTGATAAAGTGTAAAACGCACCACATGCACATTCCTCGACATAGACACCGTATCCTTCTCCTCACGATTTTCGTGCTGGCAGGAACCGGCGTGCTCTTGTCTCGACTTCACGACTACCAAATCACTAACCGTGAGAGCTACATCGACAAGCTTCCACAGCCGTATGAGGTGACCGTTCGTGAACCCGGTGTCCGTGGAATCATTCTCGACCGCAGTGGCAAAACTCTCGCTAGTAATAAACGAAACTATGAAGTTTCACTTAATCTGCAGGAAATTTACAAAGCATACATTGACGATAAGAATACCTTGTATATCGATAAAGGTGAAAAGTTTAGAGATATTAACAAAATTATTAATATCTACCTTCGACCACGATTAGAGCAATTCGACCTAGATCGGCCAGAGGAAAACATTCCGGGATTAAGCGCTCACTATAATACTCACCGAGGACTCATTCCATTCATCTTCCGAAACGATCTAAGCTACGACGAGTTTGCCTCCGCTGCTGAACACAATGTTTCGCTTCCTGGCGTCTATATCGGTGTCCGACCACAGCGCCAGTATCCATATGGATCGCTCGCATCTCACATCTTAGGTTACGTTTCTCAGTGGGAAAAGGCCGACATCCCAGACGGATTTAAACATTACATTGGTGACGCCAAAGGAATCGATGGAATCGAAAAAACCATGGACGACTTCCTCAAGGGCACTGAAGGGATTCAAACCATCCTCAAAAACAACAAGGGCAAGACCTTGGGTGTGACCGATAATAAACGTAGCGGCTCAGGTGCGGAAGTCACTCTCACCCTCGATGCCGAATTACAGTACTTAACTGAGACCGTGCTCCGCCATGTTGGTCGAGCCTCCGCTGTAGTGCTCGACCCCAATACTGGAGAAATCTTAGCGATGGCATCGACCCCAGATTATAATCCGAACGATTACATCCCAAAAATTCATCCAGATGTGCTCAAAGCCTATATTCAAAACAAGGCTCAACCGTTTAACAATGCTGCAATCAGAAACTTCACTCCAGGCTCAACCTTCAAGCTCCCTACCGCAATTGCTGCCTGCATGCATGGAAAAGCAACTTTCTCTCACAACTGTATCGGCTACATCAAATACGGTAAATTGAAATGCCGTTGTTGGAAAACTTGGGGCCATGGCGACCTAGCCCTGTCGGAAGCTATTCAACGCTCATGCAATCCATTTTTCATGCAACTTGCCTCAGTGATTGGTGCTGACAACCTTGTTGAAGCCTTCGGTAAACTTGGATTTGGTAAACGCACTGGTGTAAGACTTCCTGGTGAATCCTCTGGCATTGTTCCAGGTAGCCGAGCATGGATGAGATCTAATAGAGGCAATCGCCTCACTCCTGCAATTTCAGGCATGACTACAATCGGACAAGCCGACAGCGAATGTTCGCCACTACAAATGGCGAGCCTCGTGGCATCAATCGCCAACCGTGGACACCTCTACACACCACGGATCATAAAGAGCGTCAAACACCCGCTTAAGAATATCGCTTTCCCAAATCGACCACACCTCAAACTCAACCTCTTACGCGAAGGCGTGAATATCGAGGACCTGGAGAAAATCCGTCACGGAATGTGGCTCGCGGCCAATAAGACCGGAGGAACCGCAGGTCGTGCCGCACTCGCCGATATCGAAATCGGTGCAAAAACAGGCACTGCCCAAACATCTGACGCGGGACTCAAAACCAACGTCTCATGGACAGTGGCATTCGCACCATACGACTCCCCTCTCTATGTCGTTGCAGTAGCAGTTCGCCGCGGAACATCAGGTGGAAAAGTGGCTGGGCCATTGGTCAACCTCATCTTGCAAGGTGCCTTTGCACGCAAAAACGGCCTAAAACTCCCCCTTAAAAAAATGGTTCCTGCCATTGGTAACTTTGACATCATCGATGAAATTAAAATCCCTAAAAAAAATGCGCTCGACGTCTTATTCGCCCCACCGGTGAAAGAGGAAGAACGCACTGAGGAAAACTCTATCATCGTCGTCAATCCAGAACCAGAGGAAGAAACTCCAACAGACGAATAATCAATACAACACTTTCACACACCACGTGGTGAACATTTAATTAACTACAATAAAACTCAACTTAACAAAAAAATCTAATTATGATCAAAAGAATTAAAAGAGCTCTAGGAATTGGCACACCAAACCCAAGAGAAGGCGTCACACTCGTCATCAACAACGAAAAACTAGAGCGCCGTGTGGCACTTCTAGACAATGGAGTCCTCGAGGAATATGACGTTGAACGAGAAGGCGACAACAACATCGTTGGCGGAATCTTCAAAGGAACCGTCAAAAATATCGAACCCGGTCTCAAGGCTATGTTCGTCGACATCGGCATGGACAAGAACGCGTTCCTCCACTTCTGGGATGCTATCCCTGCTGCACTCGACGGCGGCATGGAAGAAATCGAACGTGAGGGTCGTCCAAAGAAGAAGCAAAAGAAAATCTCTTCTAAGGATATCCCTAGCATTTACCCAGTAGGATCAGAAATTATGATCCAGGTCTCAAAAGGACCGATCGGCAACAAGGGCCCACGTGTGACGACTAACATCTCACTCGCTGGTCGTTATCTCGTCCTCATGCCGTTCTCAGAGCAGTTTGGTATCTCACGTAAAGTCGACGACCCAAAGGAACGCCAACGCCTCCGCCGCATCATGCTGAAGCTCCAAATCCCAGAAGGCATGGGCATCATCATGAGAACAGTGGCTCAAGGCCAACGTGCTCGCCACTTTGTGCGCGACCTCGCCATGTTGCTCGACCAATGGGCCGATGTAGAATACAAGCGCGACAACAAACCGGCCCCAGTAGATGTTTTCCGCGAGCCGGGCTTGATCGAAAAAACAGCACGCGATTTCCTCACCGACGAAGTAGATCAAATTATCTGTGATGACGAAGAAACAGCCAAGTTCATGCGTGAGGTAGCTGGCCGTATCTCACGCCGTGCTAAGCGTCGTATTCACTATTTCCCATCACGTCAGTCAATCTTCGCTAAGATTGGTGTGCAAAAGCAAATCGACGAAGCGTTCCACCGTCAAGTGTGGCTTCCATGTGGTGGTTACATCGTGATCGACGAAACGGAAGCGTTGATTGCTATCGACGTCAACACCGGTCGTAACAAAGGCTCTAAGGATGTTGAGAAGATGATTCTCGAAACCAACATGGAATCTGCGCAGGAAGTAGCTCGCCAACTCCGCCTTCGTAACATCGGTGGTCTCGTGGTGGTTGACTTCATTGACATGCGTCACAGAAAGGATCAGCAAGCTGTCTACCGTATAATGAAAGATCGCTTGAAGCGTGATAAAGCGAAGACACAAGTCATGCAGATCTCACCGATAGGTTTGATGGAAATGACACGCCAACGCCTCACCGAGTCACTCCGTGATTCACTCTATGAGCCATGCCCATATTGCCAAGGTCGTTCACGCGTCAAGACCACTATGTCGATGTCGGTAGAGATTCAACGTCAGCTCAACACCATCATTCAACGCAATGACGGATCTATCGAAGATCTCGTTGTCATCGTCAACCATGAGGTGCTCAACCGCTTCAAGAAGGAAGACTCGAAGATTCTGGTTGAACTTGAACGCACCCACAGTGGCCGCCTCACTTTCCGCACAGACGCAAACATGCACCGTGAAAACTTTATCATCGCTGACGCGAAGACTGAAAAGACATTGTTCCAACCATAGGTTGGCTGTAGGTCAACTGATGTGATCTAAAAAAAATCTTAGGTAATGCGTAAATTTATCATTTGCGCATTACTTATTTCACACGTAATGACTCCTTATTAACATCCTATTTGTCACTCGCTCCGACAGCGGGCGAATGACCCATTGACCATGTCAAAAGAAATCAACATCGACGAAATCCTGACCCGCTCTAAGAAGCAAGCGGAGGAAAAGAAGCATAAGGAATCAACAGTAGTGATTGATTCTGAAACTGGTGAAAAAATGCCGAACAAAAAGGCAAACACACAGCAACAGGAGTTTGGCGGACCAACCGGCATGCCTGGAGACTTCTCTCAAGTTTTCAATAATCCTGACATCATGAACATGTTCTCCTCGGGCAATGTCCCAGGATTCAAAGGACTACCGCTTAAACAGCGACTCATGTTCAAGCTCATGGGTTTCTTTGCAAAACCAGGTCGTAAGAACCTTTTAAAGAAACGTTGGTGGCCGATTTGGGCAGTTCTACTAGTGATTTTGCTCGCTGTAGGGGTCGTCGTGGGAGCTTTTTTCCTTGTTTATAAGGTGCTAAAAGCTCTATTAATGCCATACATTAACATTTTCAAACGTAAGGGCTAATTTGCCCATCCGCTGATCACAACCATCTATTCACTGATGAAACACGCATTCTATCTATTAGCTATCACCGCCATTCTCTCAGCTTTGACAAGCTGTGCTGCTACCCACGAGGCAGCAAAAACAACAAATGATGCTGCCACCATCGCACGCAGTGCCTGGGATATTCGTCACATTTGGGAAAATTGGTAATACCATTTAGAGTTTCAAAAGAGACTCATTCGAAGCTAGATTCTTTTAGAATCGAGGCTTGATAAAGGAGCGATGCGGGCATCGTGACTGAAGAATAACACTGATTGTATAAGAATACAGCGAGTAACCTTCGTCCAATGCGTAGCCTAGTCTCTTCATCCTTAAAAAAAACTCATTAGTCTCTTTTGTTTCTCTAAGTGGTATAAGTCGCATCACCCTTCACTTCACGGAGAAATATCCACTACCCTCGTGACAAACGAACTTGAGGGCATCTACTTTCCTACTAGCTACTCTCCCGGTCCTTTCGGAATCTCTGGCAAGGCCAAGTATTCAGTCGGATCAGCAAGACCAGCGAGCATAAACGCTTCACGTCTTTCAATGCAGGTCCCACAGGCACCACATTGCGTTTCTAAACCTTTGTAGCACGACCAAGTCTGAGCGAAGTCGACACCTAGCTCGACACCACGTTTAGCGATCGACGCCTTGTCCATCGTAATGAAGGGACGTAATAATTGAATCTTGGCGTAGGTTCCTTCAGCTATAGCAGTCGCCATTCCTTCCATAAATCCTTCGCGGCAATCTGGATAGATCGCGTGATCTCCAGAATGCGCTGCAATCACCAACCCTTCGGCTTCATGACTTTCTGCGATCCCAGCAGCGATCGACAACATAATGCCATTTCTAAAGGGCACCACGGTGCTCTTCATATTCTCTTCTGCGTAGTGCCCTTCAGGAATATCACCACCAGAGTTTAACAAGTCCGACTGAAAAAGGTCATTCACAAACCCAAGTGGCACCACTGTGTGCGCAATGCCATGGCGTTGGCTATGGTATTGAGCGAAAGGAATTTCTTTGTGATTGTGCTTCGAACCGTAATCAAAAGATAAGGTCTGCACAACGTCGTGCTGCTCCATGGCATCATACAATGCTGCCACTGAGTCCATTCCCCCACTCAATAAAACCACTACTTTCATAGAGTCGAAATCTCAGGGTGAGCAGCTTCGCAAGTGAGCTGAATACCGCCACGGGCTCCGAACTTACCAACAATATGCATCTCCTGTGGTTCCAATAGAGAAACCAAATCATCGAGAACTCGATTCACCACTTCCTCATTAAAGGCTGCAGTATTGCGATACGACGCCATATAGTATTTGAGCGACTTCGTTTCGACGCAATACTTATTTGGTATATAGCGAATCGTGATGCACGCACTGTCTGGCTGACCAGTCACCGGGCAAAGTGAAGAAAATTCTGGGCAGCTTAGGTTGATCACATAGCGACGCCCAGGGCGAATATTCTCGAATTTCTCAAGTGTCGCCTGATCTGGTGATGTAGGAACAGTCAATTCACTCTTCCCTAGCATGGTAAGCCCGCGTTTTTCATTATCTGCCATGCCGTTGTTTAATCAGATTTCGAACATCTGTAAAGAGAAGGAAAAAAAAATGAATAGATCTTCTGATGCTCGCGTCCTACAGCTATATGAAACTACCATCTATACTCGCAAAACTTTCACTTCTCGCCATTGTTGCAGGTTTTTTCACCTCTTGTGCTGACCCTTATTACAGTGGCACAGGATCATCATCTAATAGTAATGTGCTTCCGGCTGTGGTTGGAGCTGCCGCTGTAGGCGGTCTCATCTACGCCATCCATGACAATAACCGTAGCTATTGCCCATGTGGATGTGGTTATCGCGGGCAATGTAGCACCTACAAAAACCGTCATAATCGCTACTATAAGCGCCCGAGCTACTCAACTAATCACTACGGTAATAGTTATCACAAGAGTCATTCTAGCTATCGCCCAAGCTACAATAACCACAGCTACAAACGCCCTGTGCATAGTAGCCATAAGCCTAGCCACAATAGTCACAACTCCAATCGCCCTGTGCATAGTAGCCATAAACCTAGCCACAATAGTAACAACTCCAATCGGAGCAACAACAGTAACTACAATCGCTCAAGCCATGGTAGCAGTCGCTCAAGCGGCAATAACTACGTTTCAAATAAACCGTCACCTCCAACTAGGCCAACTTTTGCTGGTAGCAAGAGCTCAAGCGGCAATAACTACGTTTCAAATAAACCGTCACGTCCAACTAGGCCAACTTTTGCTGGTGGCAAGGACTCAAGTTTGGACAAAAAAAACTAGGGTTCCTAGTTATACCACTCTGAGTTTCTCAGAATGGTATTAAATAAAAAAACCACCGAGCCGACTTTTAAGAGTGGGTATCACCGCTGGCTTCTTCGCATCTTAACTTCTTCGATCTTGAAGTGGTGGGTTAAACAAAACGCAGGCGATTAAAATGGCCTGAATCAATCTATCTTCAGGGCAAGAAAATTCTATTTCAGAATGGAAATCTACATGCATAAATTCCATGTTATCCATTTCATATAGCCTATAGCCTTCCTTGATTTTGAAATATGTCGGAATCTTACCTTCCGGTGTGACAAAAGAGCGTCCTCTAAAAAAACCGATCAGATATTCCAATGGATAGGATGGAATACTCAAGTCCAACCATGTTCGAAGTTTACGGATGTTCGTATACCTTTCCTCCACAAGCTTCCCCCTAGTGTCGTATACTTCACAACAGAGTGTATACCTCATGAAAACATAGGTGTAACGGATAGTGTAAACCAATTTATCACCAACCTTCACTTCGCTCACCCTTCCACCCTTACCAACGGAGGGTAAGAATGAAGATTCTAATTGCATAAGGGAGACAGTTCCTTGAATAGTTTTGGGCATAGTGATTGACACTAGCTTAGGTAGCAAAGTGCTAACCGTCAACTATGCGAGTAGAAACTTAGGGACATTCTGACACATCGAGGCAGGCACTATTGACTTGGTTTAACGCTTCTTCTGGAGCTCTTTCTCTAGTAACTGCATTTCCTCCATCATTTCTTCCATACGCTTCTGCATTTGCTGAATACGTTGCTTCGAATCCCGCTTTGGTGCTTCATCGAAGCCCATGCGTGGATCGCTGAATAAATCGTTGAATAGTTTATCGAACGTGTCAGTCGCGCTTTTCTTACGACTTACTTTTGGGATAACTGATCGATCTTGGGCACTTCGTGCCAATTTTTCTACATTCGCCACATTTACAGCAACTGGCTTCTTTTTTAACAATGCCATCAAATCATCCGCTGGTATGAGGTGCGTTTTAATACGACTTCTTGAAATACTCAGTCCGACCAATCTTCCTTCGAGATCAACCACTGGACCACCCATGAATTGCTTACCAACCTGCATGTCAGACTGGATAGCACTTGGGAAGCCTGCACGCACCTGGCTGATAGCCCCACCCATACGTTCCATCTGATTGAGTCGCCCTGCTGGGAACGCACCTACTTTAGGACGAGACCCAAGGGTCACATTGAATTCCTTAGTGTCGTCACCACGCGTTGCCATAATCTTAATTTTCTGACCGGGCTTGAGTTTCTGAATCACCGCACGCGTTTCCACTGGTGAGCCCAGTTCACGTCCATCGATCGACAACATCCTGTCACCTACTTTTAAGCCAGCTATAGCAGCACCAGTTTCGGGAACGATTCTCTCGAGCAAAACCCCATTTTCTTTCATTTCCTTAAAATTCATCTGAATTCCCAAAAATGCTTTATCCGACTCGCGAAGCGAACGTTCAAGAACACTCACCACACCAAAACCAGCGGGCTGACCTGAGACACTAGAAAGAACAATAAAATCACCAATATCAGCGGGGGCTAATTTATCAAACCCAATCGGTGTGAGACCAATTTCATCAGAGAGCAAGACCAGATCATATTCTGGATAAATCCCAATCACCTTGAGTGGCATCGCCGGTTTACCAGGAACCACAATTTTTGCTGAGTTAATAAAGCGGGAAACCTCTGACCACTTGGTGACAATACCCTTATCCGTCAC
>CAXMOB010000134.1:0-9879 GCA_964194815.1 Vicinamibacteria bacterium
GAGTCGTTTCAGTGGACTCGACCTACTCCAGACACAATTTTTGATCGATGACATTTCCAACGACTTCCGCTAGTATCCATACTTTAAAAAATGGGCTCCATGTTATTTTAGAATCTGACCATGGGGCACCTGTGGTTTCGACCCAGGTCTGGGTGGAGACGGGAAGTGTGCATGAGGGAAGGTTTCTAGGGGCAGGTATTTCTCATTTATTGGAACACATGGTGTTCAAGGGGACTGAGAAGTTTGATAGTGAAACCTTATCGCAGACAGTGCAGTCGGCAGGTGGTCAGTGGAATGCCTACACGACGTTTGATCGCACCGTGTATTACATTGATGGACCATCGGAGGGGAGACCCACCTTTCTCGATGTGTTACTAGAAATGGTATTTAAGCCAACATTTCCCGAGGGTGAGTTTGAGAAGGAAAAGGGTGTGATTCGTCGCGAAATCGACATGGGCTTGGATGATCCGGACTCGGTGTCATCACGTCAGCTATTTGACACCGCCTTTGGCAATGATGACCGTCGCCAACCGGTGATTGGACATTTGGATTTATTCAACAAGCTCACGCGTGAGGATATGCTGGAGTATCATCGCACTCGCTACACCACCGAGAATGCCTTTATATGTATTTCTGGAGATATTCATAAGGCCGAAGTGCTGAAAGAGCTAGAGGAGTTGACCGAGTCGATCGGGCGCTCTTTCACCCACCCAGCAGTGCCAGCAACCGAGCCAGAACAACAAGGCTTACGTGAAGCGACTGAGCACTTTGCTGTACCGGTTTCAAAGTTTAGTATGGCATGGCAGGTTCCTTCACTTGAGCATGCTGACTCAGCAGCGATTGATCTTGCGTGCACGATCTTGGGGAGTGGGCGTTCTTCCCGACTCTATCAGAACATTCGGGAGAAGCGTCAGCTTTGTTTGCACATTGGGGCGTGGAGTTATCTTCCGACCAAGTCACCTGGAGTGGTGACGGTGTCGGCTGAGGTGGAGCCAGATGGGATTGAGGCATTAGAAAAAGCGATCGTAGAGGAAATTTTACACCTTTTGAGTGGTGAGTTGGACAAAGAACTGGCTAAGGCCAAGCGCATGACTTTGGTGTCGCAATTTAGAACGCTGACCACAGCTTCTGGACGAGCATCAGATTTGGCATCGAACTGGCATGAGTCCCGCAACTTGAACTTTACCCGTGACTACATGAGTAAAGTCGATGCCGTTACGATTCATGATATTCGCCGTGTGGTGGAAAGCTACATGTTAGGCGAGAAGACATTGACCAAGACTATTATTCATCCTGAGGCTTATAAAACTGAGGAAGAAGTGAAGGACGCGGCTGACTTTGTTGATCGTGAGATCATCGAGAAGACATTAGAGAACGGGCTGAGAATTCGTTTGTGTAAGGATAGTCGCACGCCATTGGTGTCCTTCAATGCTGCTGTGAAGACTGGCTTGCCGTCAGAATCTGAGCATTCTGCGGGATTGAATACATTGTTAGCGACGATGTTAACGAAGGGCACGAAGGTGAGGAGCGCAGAAGAAATAGCGGAAACAATCGAGTCATTAGGAGCGTCGCTCAATGCATCAGCTGGAAATAATACCACGATTCTTAGTGGTAGTTGTCTGATGGCAGACACTGACACGGTGTTAGAGTTGTTTGCTGATTGTTTGATTAGGCCTTACTTTAGTAGCGATATTATTGAGCGCGAGAAGGAGCTTCAACTGAACGCGATCGAAGAAGCTGATATGGATCCGGCCAGTTTGGCCTTTAAGAATTTACGAGCGAGCATGTTTGGTTCAAGTGGCTATGGGCTTTCTAATGCAGGCACTAAGGAAACAGTGGAGAAACTAGAGCGGATGCAGGTTTCGGTGCAGCATAAACTTCATTTCAAGGCGGCGAACATGGTGGTTTCTGTGTTTGGGGACATCGAGCCGGAATATATATTAGGCTTGGCTGAAAAGTATCTGTCACGCCTTCCTGAAGGCGGTGAGGTAGAGGTTCCTATTCAGCAAATATTGGAGCCAGAGGAGAAGGTGTTGCAATTAGACAAGCAGCAAGGCGTGCTCACTTTGGGTTATGTAGGGTGTGGATTGACTGATCCTGATCGCTATGCTCTTGGTTTGATTAATGCATGGTGTTCTGACATGGCTGGACCATTATTTAGCCGTATTCGCGAAGAGTTAGGCTTAGCCTATTACGTTTCTTCTACGATGTTCCATGGCTTTGATACTGGGATGTTTGCGTTCTACATGGGGACCTCTCCTGAGCAACTTGAGTTGGCTCAAAAGGAATTGATTGAGACTATCGCAAGGATTGCTAAAGAGGGAATGACTGAAGTCGAGTTGACGAATGTGAAGACCTCTTGGTTAGCGAAGCAGGCATTGACGAACCAGAGTAATGGAGCGATGGCTGGACTTTGTTCGATTGATAGTTTGCTTGGATTAGGATCGGCACATTTTAGGGAGACTGCGGCCGTGATCAAGAAGTTGGAAGTAGCAGATATTAAGCGGGTCGCGAAACGCTTCTTTGCAGACCAGAAGCCAACTGTTGTCGTTGTTAAGCCTTAAGAATTAATATTTACCTAGCTCTGAGAGAATCCACCAAGATGATGATAATAATTGCCCTTATTAGTTTGTTAGCCACCTCGTTGCTTTCAGCAGAGTATTATGTGCTGGATGTATCGAAGTTGAAGTATGACAAAGATGAACTAGGTATCGATATTCTCAAGGAGGAGACGGATATCGATGCTGACCCAAAGGTTGCGGTGTTAGGTGTGCGCCTTGGAAAAGGTTGTAGAGGCTATATTGCGAACCTTGACCATCTGAATCGCAAGAAATCGGTTTGGGAGCACAAGATTGCGATTGATACGAAGAAAGGATCACTGATCAAAGGCTCGATCGATATCCCTGACAACTATGGGGGTGAGATTTGGTCAGTGGCTTTCGAGCTAGACACCAGTAAGTTAAAGCCATCTGCCAAAAAGGAATATGATGCAGTGAAGGCTGCTTATTATGGTTTTGTGGCAGGTACTCAGCTTAAGGGGAGCCTGTGGTTTGAGCTGAATGGTGAAGCAAAAAAGAAGTTGGTTGTCGATGGGCTGGCATTGATGCAAGACTCAATGGGCTTACTAGATGATTGGACTCGGTTTACAGATACTCATGGTGCCGGCGTTCCATTATTGGCAGCCATGGAGAGGAAGGTGCAATTACAGGATATCGATGGAATCGTCATTGCCTCAGCAGCAGAGAAACCGAAAGGCGAGATCGAAACGGAAGTTATCGCTCAATTTTTGCCTGTTGATCAGTATTATTTATACGCGAGTTCTTTATCGTCGCTTGACGGAGCCATAGGGCAATTCGGTGAGGGGATTGGGAAAGCTTTAGTCGGTAGCTCACAGTTTGGTAGTTTGGTGTTAGATCTACCTCGCTATGAGAAGCAAATGTTGTTTCCTGTCTCTAAGATTGCGAAAGCTATCCAAGGTGTTGAAGAACTGGTGGTGACAGGGGCAGATATTCGCTTCGTGGATGGTGCTGATATTGCCTGTGTGCTGCGATGCGAGGATGGCAAAAAAGTGTTTAAAGCACTTCAGGACTTGATGTTTAGTGGGCTGGGTGAGGTGAAAGCACGGAATTTCAGAAGTGGTAAGCTGCTGTCGGTAGTGAACTCTGATCGATCGATTTCTAGTTATTTACTGTGGCGTGAAAACCTTGTGGTGGTGTCGAATAGTCTTGTTCAATTAGAGCGCTTGGCCGATGTGTGGGATGGTAAATCTAAAAATTGTGCTGCGTCGGGCTCCTTTATGCATTTTCGTAAGACTTACCCCGTAGGGAAGCAGGCATTGGGATTGTTTATTTCTGCGAAAGCGGCCGAGCGATGGTTGTCGCCACAAATGCGGATTGCGAGTAGTCGACGTGTTAGAGCCTATGCCCTGATGGTGCATTACGCGATTCGGAAGCAGCTAGGTAAGAAGATTGAGGATGGTCCATACACCGATCTGTTAGGTAAGCTTAATGAGAGCGATGATGGACTCGATAGCGAGCATTTCAATACGCGTGCCTTTCTGACACCAGCGATTGAGCTTGAGATCCCAAATATGACGCAAGCGGAGGGAGATGCGTATAGTGAATGGAAACAAGGAATCGAGGAAATGATGACGAATGTTGATTTTCCATTGATGGCCGTGGCCGCATTGCAAGAGCTTGGGCCGAAGGTGTCACTGAGCCTCACTCCCTTAATGCGCCAAGTTAATCTAGGTGAGGCGGTTTCCTTTCTATCTGAAGCAGGATTGAAGCACAGAGCAAAATGGGCACCAACGAATAGGGTAGGAATGAAGTTCGCCATTGATTCTGATAAGGTAAAAGCGATGGCAGCAGATTTAATGGATGTTGCTGACAAGGATCTGGCGTGGTTAGGTGAAGAGGTTGAGCTGTATGTTGAGGATCATCCGTTCTTACATTTGATGTTGATAAAACCGGTAAGCTATATTAATTTTTCTCAAATGGCCGAGTTGCCGTTTTGTTTGAAGGTAGAACGTAGAAAGGGGAAGGATGTTAAGGCGTTTTTAAAAAAGTTACGAAAGGAGGCTAGTAGTGAAGATGTGTTACTTGAGATGAAGGAATACAAAGGTGTTTCCTATGACCATTTATCAAATAAAAGAGATGGTATAGGAGTTGCTGAAACCTACCACTTGTATTGGTGTTTTCTTGATGATGCTTGGATTATGTCGACTAAGCTTGATGCGCTGAAGCGGATGATTGATGTGTCGTTGAAGCCTCAGCAATTAGTGAAGGTCGGTGAGGTACCATTACATGGGGAGATGGCTTTTGATGCTAGTCTTCTGATTGAGGCATTAACCTTAGATGCGAGGGTGAAACGAAGCTTTGCGGCATTGCCATTGCTAAGCGAGTGGCAGCAGCAGGGACACTTTGAGGGCTATATGGATGCTTACCAGAAGATGTATGGTCGTGCCCTGTTGTGCCTTAGTGGAGATGTGTATGCTTGGAACGATTCTGTAAATGCTATAGCATCTAAAGGCTACGGCTCTCCATTCGGAGCAAACTGGCCCGAATATAAGTCATTGTTGGGAGGGATGTCCTTTGTCGATGCAGAACTTCGCATGGTAGACGATCAAATGAAGTTAGACCTGCAGTTTCGTCCACGGCCTTATCAAATGTTCAAAGCTCAAGTTCTCAATCAAGGAGGAAAGCTATTAGGTGAGGCAAAGGAATATTTGATGGGGGGAGCAGGTACCGTGATTGAGTATGATACCGTTGAGACTGGTATCGAGGAAGAGGGAATTAAGGGTACAGAGGTGGTAGAGATCTTGAAGAAAGATGCCAAGGTGTGGCAGGAACGAGTGAAAATAACATCCGAGAATGAGGAGGCTACAGGTAATTTGGATTATGTAGCGACCTATGATATTTCTGAAGGTTTACGTTTAAAAAGCTGGAAATCGAAAGAGGGGGGCTATGAAAGTGAGCTAGCCTCCGGGGAGGAATATATGCCTAAGGTGTTGAAGTCAGGGTATTTTGCACGTTCGTATCCTACCTCCGTGGTATCGGGCTGGAGTTGGGGTCGTGATATAGTAGCACGTGATGTGCATTTAGAGAAGGTTAAGCACTTAAAGACTCCTTTTGGGATTGTACCTGATGTGGTGAAGTTGACGACAAGGTCATATCATGTCTATCCTAGTGGACCTTCTGTGAGTGAAAGAGTTCATTGGATTCACAAAGACTTTGGGGTGTTGAAATTTGAGGAGGATAATGGCTACTCTCGCCGAGTTGGCGTGCTGAAGGATATTCGCGATCCTAAGAAAAAGTAGACTTATACCACTTAAAGAAACAAAAGAGACTAATGATTTTTTTGTAAGGATGAAGAAACTAGGCTACGCATTGGGCGAAGCTTACTCGCTGTATTCTTCTACAATCAGTGTTTTTCTTCAGTCACGATGCCCGCATCGCTCCTTTATCAAGCCTCGATTCTAAAAGAATATAGCTTCGCATAAGTCTCTTTTGAAACTCTAAATGGTATTATTGGCCGATGTGCTGACGGAAGAACTTGTAGCGTCGATAGCGGGCTCCAGGGTTACCACCACCAGCACCGTGGCGATGATGGTACGATGATGAGTTCGTGGTCTTTCCCTGCTGCGTGGAGTGCTTTGGAAAGCTTGTAGGTGCTCGCTGGATCAACATTCGAGTCAATTTCACCCACTGTGAGTAGCAGTTTTCCTGTAAGTTTGTGGGCGTTATCGATATTTGAGTTGGTGCTGTAGTGTGGCCCAATTGGGTAGTCCATCCATTGTTCGTTCCACCAAATTTTGTCGAGGCGGTTGTCGTGGCAACCACAGTCAGAGGCAGCGGCTTTATAAAAGTCTCCATGGAAGATAACGGCACCGGTGGAGTTTTGTCCACCTGCTGATCCGCCCATGATACCTACGCGTTCGAAGTCTATCTGTGAGCTTGCTCTGCCCACCCTAATTTTATGAAAGAATAGGCTGAGATGGGAAAATGCTCGTTGAAACGTGGATTTTAGCAGTGAGAGGTAAATTGTGCGTGCCATTTACGTAACATGAGGTAAGGCTGTCCTTTACTGTGAGCATGAAAAAAGGCGTTGAAATTATCGATATTATCCTCTCTCTAGAACTTTCTGAGGATCAAGCACTATGGAAGAAGCGTGCCGCACGTAAGCTGAATCTTCCATTGACGGCGATTCACGCTGTGCGTCTAGTGAAGCATTCTATCGATGCTCGAAAGGCTCAAATTAAGGTTCAGTTACGCATAGAAGTAGGGATTAATCAGCAATTGCCTGATTTCGTGCGACCTACTATAGAATTGGCGAAGTTACCGTCTGATGCACCGACTGTGGTGATCGTGGGTTGCGGCCCCGCCGGGATGTTTGCCGCCTTACGTTGTATCGAGTTAGGTAAGAAACCGATCATTCTTGAGCGTGGTAAGGACGCCTCAGCGAGACGTTTTGATTTGGCACCTATTTTGCGTCAGGGGAAAGTGGTGGAAGACTCCAACTATTGTTTTGGCGAAGGTGGAGCTGGCACTTACTCAGATGGCAAGCTGTACACGCGTGCGACCAAGCGTGGTCCAGTGCGTAAGATTTACGAGATATTCGTGGCGCACGGTGCTCCCGAGAGGATTTTGACGGATGCTCATCCGCATATTGGGTCGAATTTGTTACCGAATGTTGTCAAAGCACTCAGACAGACGATTCTCGATGCTGGTGGTGAGGTGCGTTTTCAGGCAAAGGTGGTGGATTTTATCATTGAAAAGGAATCTAATAAAATGGTGGGAGTGACGTGTAAAGATGGAGCTGAAGTGCGTGGCAATGCCGTGATTTTAGCGACTGGGCATAGTGCACGTGATATATACAAGTTGCTGGCAAAGAAGGATATTTTAATGGAGCAAAAGGCATTTGCCGTGGGGATGCGTATTGAGCATCCCCAGCCATTGATTGATAGTATTCAATACTCTTATGAACGCGGTATTGAACGTCCTCGGATGTTGCCGGCAGCACGTTACCGATTAGCGACCAAGATTGATGGACGAGGAGTGCATTCATTTTGCATGTGCCCGGGAGGATTCATCGTTCCTGCAGCTACTGAGAACGACGAAGTGGTAGTGAATGGAATGTCGCTCGCTCGTCGCGATTCTCCTTTTGCCAATTCTGGCATGGTGGTGACTGTCGAGCCTGAAGACACGGCAAAGTATCAAGCTGAGCATGGAATCTTGGCTGGTATCGTCTTCCAGAAAAATCTTGAGATAGCGGCCTCGAAAGCTGGCGGAGGCATGCAGAAGGCTCCGGGCCAACGAGTGTTGGACTTTATTGCGGGCAAACTTTCCGACACTTTACCAGAGACTAGTTATTTCCCTGGCTTAACTTCATCAAGGATTGATGAGATCCTGCCTGATTGCGTTTCATACCGAATGAAGACCGGGATGAAACAATTTGCAAAAAGCATGTCTAGGTATGTCGGAGTAGAAGCCAATTTCTTAGGTTTTGAGACTCGAACTTCTAGTCCTGTGAGGATTCCTCGTGAAGAGAGTAGTTTGCAACACCCTGAAATCCATGGACTTGTTCCGTGTGGTGAAGGTGCAGGCTATGCAGGAGGCATCGTTTCTGCGGCACTTGATGGTATGCGTTGTGCTGATGCGGCTGCTGCAATTTGATTTCAGGGGTGAAGATGTGTGTGACTGACCCTAAGTGACTTGGTGTAAACTGGTGATAATGTCGGTTTAGCCATGAATACTGTCACTTTTTGTCGTAAATCAGCGCGAATTTTCTCTGAATGAAAGATATCGGTTGTCAGCTATTCTGTAGACACTGTAGTATTCAAGCACTATACACATGAAGAAGTGAACATTCTGCTGCTCTTTCTAATGATGTTAAACGGAGCAAAAAGTGAATTTCTTGACCGTGAAATAAAAAACCCCAAAAAAAGTTTCCATTTCATCTAAGAATTTTCCGAGCTGTTCGTTTCAGCCATGCTGATCGGATTTATATAACCGCTACGCACAATCCAACCTACTAGAATACATGAGCTTACACGCACAAACAAGCCCCGAGGCGCAGGCAGCATTAGCTGCACAGCGCAGAAACTCGACCGTTGCCTCGATCATCGTCGGTCTTTTAATGATGACTCTTTTGGCCCTTCTTTTCTGGCTGATTGGCATTAAGATTTTCTCAAAGAAGACTGAGCCTATTGTTGCTTACTCATCCGACGAGCTATCTGAAGAGGTAGTGGAGAAGGTGAAAGTGACGAATGCAGTGAAAAAGACACCCGCATCACCATCCTCATCTGCGTCCCCAGTGATTGCTTCATCGAGCCCGTCTGCATTCGCAGTACCGGTTCCTGAGATTTTTGTAGATTCACCAACTCCTGAGTTCGGTGAAAGTGATGGTTTTGGTGACGGCTTCGGTGACGGTAGCGGCAATGGCTTCGGTGGTGGTGGCGGTGCTTTCACAGCACTTCCTGCGAACATGAAGAAGCGTTGTTCACCAGCTGAGCGTCTGGCTCGTTTGAAAGAAACTGGCGGCAATGAAAAGTGTGAAGAAGCTGTAGTCAAGTCATTGGACTGGATTAAGAGGACACAGAAGGCAGATGGTTCATGGACAAATTCTCAGCCCGTTGCGATGACAGGATTTTCAATTTTATGTTACCTAGGTCACTGTGAGACACCACTCTCGCCTGAATACGGAGAGAGTGTTGAGAAGGCGATCATCTATTTGATCAATGTTTCGAAAGCTAAAGGAGGTTTGTTACAAACAAAAGCTGAGGCTCACTGGGGATATGAGCACGCCATTGCAACTTACGCACTCGCGGAAGCCTACACATTCTGTAATATCATTAATTATGAAATTGAGGGATTACAGGAAGCAGTTACTCTCGCGGCCGATAAGCTCGTTAATGGTCAGATGTCTAAAGGTTCATGGGACTATAAGCTAGAAGCTAGCTCTCGTCGAGTCGATAACTCTTTGGGTTGTTGGTGCTTACAAGCTTTAAAGGCATGTAAAGCGACAGGTCTTAAGATCAATGGATTGGTAGCTGCAGGTAAGCATGGTATTGAATTTCTTAACTATTCGACCAATGCTACTGGAGGTGTTGGGTATGGTGGTCCAGGTGCTGGTGGCCATGGTTACACACTGACTGGAGCTGGCTTACTCTGTATGCAACAGTGGGGTGCAGGTAAGAGTCCAGAAGCTCGTCGTAATGCCAAATGGTTGAATACGAACACTCCTTTCGAATGGGGTGGAGTATCTTCTAACCTTTATAGTCACTACTACAATGGTCAGGCATTCATGGAATTGGGTGGCCAGCCATGGGAAGACTACAACGAACGTTTTCGTGATGAAGTGCTCGGTGGTCAAGCCGCT
>CAXMOB010000135.1:0-10634 GCA_964194815.1 Vicinamibacteria bacterium
GTAGAACCTCCGACAGCCACTGCTCCTCCAGCTACCAGCTTGAGAAACCTGCGTTTTGTCATTCTTTTTTTCACTTCTTTTTTCATCTTTGGGGGGGGCTATAGCGATGACATCATCTGATCTCTGCGACACACTCGTATAACTCTCGACAAAATGCTCCTTATACTGTGTATTGTCAACCCATGAGCCGACTCACTATTCCACAATACGCAATGAGCCTTGCCCATGTGGCTAGTCTCCGTTCTGAGGATCCCTATCGCAAGGTGGGAGCGGCAGCATTAGACTTTGATAACCGTGTGATTGGCACAGCATACAATGGACTCGCTCCAGGATACAATGCTCCAGGAGAATTTTGGGACGATCGTGCGGCTCGGCAGAAATTTATGCTACATGCTGAAGTTAACCTCTGTAGCCTCTTCACACGAGGCCAGGCAAGGGTAATTGCCACCACTACCATGCCCTGCACAGCCTGTATGCAAACATTATGTGCATATGGTATCCAAGAAATTTACTACGACGACGTTTATAAGGCATCAGACGCCCCAATCATCGCAGAAAGATACGGTATCAAGCTTGAACAAATCACGGATTATTCAAAAACTGACCTCCCCTCACTCTAATTTTATTATCACTTACTGAACCATGGACGCGATCACCATCAAAAACCTTAAGAAATCGTATAAAAAGCAAACGATACTTCACGACGTCAATGTCACCATTGAGGCTGGAGAACTCTTTTTTCTACTAGGTGCCTCTGGCTGCGGAAAATCGACCCTACTCCGTTGTATTGCCGGACTAGAAAAGCTCGATACGGGAACGATTCACTTTGGCGACAGAGATGTCACCAACCTCGCCACTCACAAACGAGAAGCGGCCATGGTATTCCAATCCTACGCCTTGTGGCCACACATGACCGTTGGTGAAAATGTCGCATTCGGCTTGGAGGAACGTGGCATTCGCGGTAACGAACTAGTCAAAAGTGTGCTCGAAGCCCTAGAAGGCGTTCACCTCAAAGGATTTGAAGACCGTAGTATTGACTCCCTTTCAGGTGGCCAGCAACAACGTGTCGCACTAGCTAGAGCACTCGTCGTCAGACCTAAGTGCCTCTTACTCGACGAACCACTTTCCAACCTTGATGCCCAACTCCGCGTCGAGATGCGTTCCGAGATCCGACGCATCGTAAAAGAAAACGAGCTCACCGCCATCTACGTTACCCACGATCAAGAAGAAGCCCTATCTATTGCTGACAAAATTGCCGTGATGGACCACGGACAAATCATGCAGGTCGGTTCCCCAGAAGAACTTTACCGCTACCCACAAACAAAACAAGTCGCTCGCTTTATCGGCACCGCGAACTTCATACGCGCTCAAGTGCAAGACGTCGTCAATAACAGCGAGAACAACTACACTGTCCGTGCCGTCACTGACGAAGGCTCGATTTTCCAAGGTCGTGCCACTTGCCCAACAGTAAAGCCTGACATCGACGAGTGGGTTGAGATCTCAATCCGCCCAGAAGCCCTAAATTTCGACGACAGTGGCGATGTCAGAAACCAAATCCACGCAACCGTGCTCGAACGCGTCTACCAAGGCTCAACCGTTCAGTACCTGCTCCGCCGTAACAACGGCAAGTATCTTCAATTGACCCAGATGAATCCTAAAGAGAGCCACAATGCTGGTGACCTTGTAACCCTAAATGTAAATACCGATGATGTTATCATCCTCTCTACGCTGGAAGCGTAAAAGCAAGTTTTCTGCAAAGCAGATAGGTATCATTGCGGCACTTCTTATTGTGTCGTTACTCCCTATTGCGTTCAAAAAAAGCGGTCATATTAAAAAGAATGAGTCGCACAGAACGCTAACTATCATCACGTCTCACAACGAAACGATTCGTCGTGAGTTTGAGCGTGCCTTTGCGGTTTGGTGGAGAGATGCCCATCGCGGCGAACTCATCCACATCAACTGGGTCACGCCTGGTGGTGGTGCGGAAGTCCGTAAGGTGATGGATACCAAATTTGAAGCATTTCAAAAAAACAAAGGTGAAGACGGCGTTGAAAATGTCGGGCTCGATGTGTTCTTTGGCGGTGGTGCATATGAATTTGACCAAGCCAAACGAAACGGTTACTTGGTAAAAATCGAAGCCTTCGAGACTTTACGCGGAATCTTTATACCTGATGCAAGTGGAGATGCGAGCATCCCCCAAAAAGCATTTGGCGAAACCTTTTACGACAAAGATCACCAATGGGTAGGCGTCTGCCTCTCTAGCTTCGGCATTTGCTACAACAAGGACGTGCTCAAGCGTCTTGGCTTCAAAGAAGATGAACACCCAACAACTTGGGATGACCTTGCCGACCCAAGGTTCTACAAAAACATAGCCCTCGCAGATCCGACCAAATCTGGTTCCGTCACCAAGGCCTTCGAGATGATCTTGCAGCAAAAAATGCAGGAACACATCGCTGCCAACAAGGTTCCAAACCCAGCAGAAAGTAAGGAACAACACCGAGATCGCATTCTCAATGAAGGCTGGCGAAATGGCATGATGTTGATTCAAAAAATTACCGCCAATGCTCGCTACTTCTCTGACAGTGCCACAAAAATACCACACGATGTTGCCAATGGTGACGCAGCTGTGGGTATGTGCATTGACTTCTACGGACGCACCTACAACTCGAAATACATGAAGGAAGATGGCACTTCACGCATTGAATTCATCATCCCGAAAAAAGGGTCATCGCTCACCGTCGACCCAGTGGCCGTATTTAAGAATGCAGCAGAACCTGAACTAGCCCAGGCATTCGTGGAATTTTGTCTACGTGCTCAAGGGCAAATACTATGGAATGGTGACCCCAAATTAGCAGGAAAGTTTAAATTCGTTCCTCATAACAGTGCGCTCCGACGCTTGCCCGTCAGTAAGGATTACTACACCCCAAATTTTCTTATGCAGTTCACTGACCCTGAAGTCATGCCCTATGCCCGTGAGGACATCCTCACCTACGATAGTGAACTCACTGGACCAGCATTCAATGCTCTACGTGTGATCATTCGAGTGATGGCGATCGATACCCATGAGGAACTCACCGAAGCATGGAAAGCAATGATTGAAACCGGCATGCCACGCGACATCATGGAGCACCACTTCCATAGCCTGAGTAAAGTTTCCTACACCAAGGCAGTAAAAGACATTGGAGCTAAAATCCATAAAATGAAAATGAAGCGGGTACTATCAGCACGACTTCGTGATCTCGAAAAATACGCCTTCAATGCAGAACGTATCAAACATCATTACCCTGAGCTAGAAGCTGAAAAGTATGCGGCAACGATCGAGAAATTGAAAAAAGATGTCGCAGCCTTAAAAAGCTTCGATGTCATGACCCTTGAACGTCAGCAGCAAGACCTCGCTCGTCAATTTAGATTGAGCTACGAAAAGGCAATAAAAAACGCCGGTAAGCTCTAGCACAAACTCACCTACTTTCACCATGAGCCGTCTCAAAGCTTATATCATAACAGCAATCGTTTGCGCCATCTTTGGCTTCTTCTTCCTGTTCCCTGTGTTCTCCGTTATCAAGGTGGCCTTCATCGACCCTGATGCAGGCTTCACCCTTGCCTACATGCAAAATGTATTCCTCAACCCGATCTACCGTGAAGGTCTATGGAATGCTCTCTTGCTAGGTCTTGCTTCTACCATCGTCACCTTTGCCATCGCCTTCCCGCTCGCACTGGCATCGCATCGCTTCGACTTCCCGTGGAAAAAATGGTTAACAATTCTGATCCTTGTTCCATTAGTGCTGCCACCCTTCGTTGGGGCAATTGGTGTGAAACAAATCCTAGGTGTCAATGGCTCCCTCAATGCCTTCCTTATGGATTTAGGCATAATGGATGGTGCCGATCCCTTTGACTGGCTTGGCAATGGTCGCTTCTGGGGCATTGTCTTGATGAACGCGCTCCACCTCTACCCCATTCTTTATATTAATATCACAGCAGCTTTGAGTAACCTCGATCCTACGATGGAACAAGCTGCTCAAAACCTCGGGGCTTCTCCACTAAAACGCCTTCGCACCATCACTCTTCCACTCTGTATGCCTGGCGTATTTGCAGGTGCTGCCATCGTCTTCATTTGGTCGTTCACCGAGCTTGGTGTGCCACTTGTGTTTGATTACACCCGCGTCGCACCAGTTCAAATTTTCGACGGCATCAAAGATCTACATGCCAACCCAATGCCCTACGCCTTGGTCACCGTCATGCTCGTATCCTCGTTCGCCATCTTCCTCTTCTCTAAGTTTGTTTTAGGTGGGAAAACAATTGGCTCATCGCCTAGACCAAAAGGGTATTCCAACCGGGTTGAATTAAACTGGGTGAAAGGTTGGTGGCTCACCGCCTCATTCACCATCCTCTTCCTCATCGCATCAGTTCCACACACCGGCGTGTTCTTCATGTCAGTAGCACAAGACTGGTATGGCACCGTCATCCCAGAGGCAATGACTACGCAACATTACTCTGATGGGCTCGGTCACCCACTCGTGGTTGAATCGATTAAGAATTCCTTACTCTATGCTTCAGGTGCTACCTTGCTCGATATCTTCATAGGTCTCGCTATCGCGTGGGTCATTGTTCGTAGTAATATCTGGGGACGTAATCTACTCGACGCACTTCTCATGCTACCGCTTGCAATTCCTGGACTGGTGTTAGCCTTTGGTTACCTCGCCCTCAGTGAACCTGGTGAGCCGTTCCACTTCCTCATTGGTCCACTCGGTGGTAATCCGGTCCTAATTCTTATCATTGCATATGCTATGCGCCGCCTACCTTATGTGGTGCGAGCTGCAGTCGCTGGCTTAGAACAAAGCGATCCATCACTCGAACAAGCTGCACGCACAATGGGAGCCCGCCCGACCAAGGTGCTGCGTCGTATCGCAATTCCATTGATAGGAGCCAACCTTGCTGCAGGAGCAATTCTCGCATTCGCATTCGCAATGCTAGAGGTCTCAGATTCCTTGATCCTCGCCCAACAAGCTGAACATTTCCCGATCACTAAAGCCATCTACGCTCTCCTCAGCACCTTAGGCAATGGCCATGAAATTGCCTCCGCACTCGGAGTCTGGGCAATGGTATTCCTCGGCATCGCAATCTCAGGAGCCTTCATCCTAGTTGGCAAGAAGTCCGGCGGATTCTTTAAACTATAGAGCTTGATTCAGCTAACTAGCTTGTGCGTTATTCTTACCCGATAACGCCAGCTAGTAGCACCCTACTGAGTTAAAAATCCCGTCAATGGGCTGGTAGCCGACGCTGTAACTGCTTTCTGAGGAAGGCTCCCCATTTCATAAGCAGCACGTCCAGCATCAACAGCCATTTGGAATGCCCTTGCCATTTTCACTGGATCATTGGCGATCGCAATCGCTGTATTAACGAGAACGGCATCAGCTCCTAGCTCCATCGCCTCAGCAGCATGACTTGGTGCACCTAAGCCAGCATCCACCACAACTGGCACGATAGCTTGGTCGACAATGATACGGATTTGGTCGCGTGTCACTACTCCTTGGTTAGAACCAATGGGAGCACCGAGTGGCATCACTGTAGCAACACCAACTTCTTGAAGTCGTTTTGCTAACACTGGGTCAGCATTAATGTAAGGAAGCACAGTAAAGCCTTCCTTCACAAGAATTTCAGCAGCCTTCAAAGTCTCGATTGGATCGGGTAGCAAGTAAGTTGGGTCGGGATGAATCTCCAGCTTGATCCACTTCGGTAAGCCCGCAGCTTCAGAGAGTCGAGCCAATCGCACGGCTTCCTCAGCATTCATCGCACCGCTCGTATTTGGTAACAGAAGGTATTTGTCAGAATCAATAAACTCGAGAATGTTCGCATACGGATCTTCTTTGCCAGTGAGGTCAGCACGACGTAACGCAACGGTAACGATCTCAGTCCCAGAAGAAGCCAGCGCGTCTTTCATCATTAGATTGGAAGAAAACTTGCCAGTTCCAAGCATAAGGCGTGATTGGAAGGTACGATCTCCGATGGTAAGTGGACTATTCATGGTGCTGTAGTGAATCAATGTGGGTGCGTAAGATTGGCGGAAGACTAGTCGCTCCTGCCCAATGGTCAAGGTCGCTTTGCTCCAGTAAAATGGCAATCGATAGGCGGGGATCTCCGAGCACCACGGCTGAGTTGATACTGTCGTCGGTTTTAACACAGAATGAACAGAAGACCTAGAAAGCACAGGGTTTTAACAGCTGGCAGATCAGGAATACACCTCTCTCTGTGAAAAAATTACACCGCCAAACTATGCATCGCATTTTGTGATGCTACAAAAAAAGGGCTAACGGTTTGAATACCGTCAGCCCATATTAAAGAGAAATACTTAGCTTACTTGCCGCCAGTTTTAGGAGCTCGCTTTTTGTCCTTAGCTGGCTTTTCTTGTGGATCCTTCTTCTCAGTAGGTACAGGACGACCCGTTCTTGCAGAGACCATTTCTTCGCGTTGCTTCTGAGCACTTTCCATTTTCTCAGTCATTTTGTCCATGAAGCCCTTCTTGCGTGGCTTATTTGGATCGACAACAACCTCAACAAGTTCTGGCTCAGGGAGACGCTTAGTAAACCATGTCTGGCCGATTGAAACGATGTTCTGCACTGTCCAGTAGAGTGCCAATGCCGATGCGTAAGAGTAACAAAAGAAGAAGAACAGAATCGGCATAAGCATGAAGATGCGGCGTTGCATCTTATCACCAGTCGATGGAGTCATCTTCATCTGAAGCACCATGGTCAAGGCCATAGTAATCGGAAGAATGTTCAAAGGAAGGTTGAGGAACGGAATATTCCAGAGACCTTCTTGTTGTGCGAGATCTGGCACCCAGAGGAACTCTGCCCCACGGAGCTCAACAGCATTGTTCAGCATACCGAACACAGCAAAGAAGATAGGCATTTGAATGAGCATTGGCAAACAACCACCCATTGGGTTAACCTTGTATTTTTTATACAACTTGAGTGTTTCCTGCTGAACCTTCTGTGGATTTTCTCCATGCTTTTCACGAATCTCCTTCATGATCGGTTGCAACTTGCTCATGCGCTTCATCGTGCGAGTTGACTTGTTGTGGAGCGGCCAGATGATGATACGAATACAGATGGTAAGAAGAACGATGGAAATACCCCATGACCAAACTGGATGAATTCTAATCCCTAAGCTGTCGTGAATCCAAGTCAATGCGATGTTCATCCAAGGAGCACCAAAACCGAAGAAGCCATAACTCATGGTCTTGTCAGTGTGAGCACCAAGTTTAGTGATCGCAGATTGCTTACGTGGCCCCATGTAGAAGGAATAGCTGTAGTTGGCTTCGCCACCTTTAACCAGGTCGCTGTCAGGAAGTGAAAGACCAACCATATAGGCCTTCTGGTCTTCATTCGCTGATCCTAAACGCACTGTAAAATCATCAATCCACACACGTGAACCTGGATCATTTGGTTGGATAATCGTCGTGAAAAATTGGTTCGAAACACCTGCATACTCCAAGTTAGTCACCGCATGGATGTCAATATCCTTAGCCTCACCCCAGAACATACCGTCTTTAAATGCTCCACCGCTACCATTTTCGTAACTACCATCTTGATAGTAAAACCACTTGCTCAAGTCAGGACGCTCATCTTCAAACAAAGGAGCATTGATACCTGAAGTCACTGAGTAATCCTTCAGCTTCACTGGTGCGTCGCCTTGGTTCTTAAGATTCAGCGTCAGCGAAAGTCGGTAAGATGAGCTTGGCACATCCTTTTCCAAGGACCAAGCCTTGATGATGCGAAGTCCGGACGCTGTGGTGTGCTCGAACGTGATAGAATCAGCAGTTTTAATAACCTTTGCTGGGTCATAAAGAAAATGGCCACATTCGCCATCGTCAGAGAACAGTGCACCAATCGCATGTTTGCCATACTTGTTAATCACTACTTTGCCATCTGGACCTTCTGGCTCACCAAGAAGTCTTACTTCCTTGATACCACCACCTTGGTTGGTGAAATCAAACTCAATCTGCTTTTTCTTTTTGTTCTCAGTAACGGTAGTAGAAAGAGTAAATATCTCTTCTTTAATCAACGATGCTACTGGAGTAGTAGGCGTTGTCGTGTCTGGAGCCGTGCCATCAACTGGAGCCGTAGCATCAGGTGCCGTGTCGGCAGGCTTCGTGGGAGTAGTTTCAGCTCCCTTGTCCTTGAGTTTTTCATTTTTTGCAATGAGTTCACGGTTTTCGTCCCCTTGTTGCATACCGTTCCATGCCAGCATCATGCCAACGCCACAGAGAATAAGAATTATCCAGCCTTTACGATCCATTGTTTTGTGATCTTTTAATGATTTATTTTTTTACTGGGGGGACCGGATCTTCTCCGCATCCACCCCAAGGATGACACCTACAAATTCTCTTCGTTCCTAACCAAGATCCTTTGACGGCACCGTGTTTCTCGCACGCTTCTAGGAAATAGCGAGAACAAGTTGGATAAAATCGGCAGCCTGCATTTGGTCCACCGATTGCTTTTATGATTGGGTTCAGACAGATCTGATAAAAACGAATGAGCAGCCTGATGATGTGGACTACCCATGAGTTTCGTTTCATTAATCTATAATCTCCAAACGTTTTGCTAGCCTAAGCCAGTCTTTTTCAAGTTCTTCTAATGTAGCTTCTGCAGCTCTCCAGCGAGCGATGACCACGAGGTAACATGCCCCCTTGATCTTATCGCCATGCTTTTGAGTAATCACTCTCAGTCTCCTACGTATCGCATTTCGTTGATGTGCTTTTCCTACCTTTTTAGTGGTAATGTAAGCGCACTTTAGGTGCGGAAGGGCTTCATCGGTGAGTGTGCTCAACACAATAAATTTTCCAGCCTTTGACACCCCCTTCTCACGACAAAGCACGAACTCGCTACGCTGGTTCATGCTTAATTTACGCGGGTGCTTCATCGAAATGTGATGGAGCTTTGAGCTCTTGCTATGATACAGAAGCTAAGATGCCTACAAGACGTAAATCTGTAGGCATCTGAGAAAGCTTAGTTAGTGTGCTGCTTAATGTGACGCTTGAAGTGGATTTCAGCACCCTTAGGAAGGAGACGTTTACGGCCCTTCTGACGACGACGACGTAGACGGTCGCGTCCAGCTTTAGTTGCCATAAGTGCACGGAAGCCGTGTTGCTGTTTACGCACACGCTTCGAAGGTTGATAAGTCATTTTGCTCATAATAAAAAAAGTCCTTTTTTTAGGTTCAAATTGCAATAGCCAAATCAGCTAGTGCGGGCGGGCAACCTACCCATTACCCAACGTTTGTCAATGAGTCATTACAAGGAATTGAAGTTTTTTTTTGAATCAACACTCCCAATCGAGTAATTATCATACAAGACCCTATAATCCTATATAAACACTAGGTTTGCAACACGACATAACCGTTCTAAATGGAGATCATTTAGCACACAAAGCCCTTTACTGGCCCTCAATACCCTCTCTTTTACGCCTCTCACGCTCAGCCAGCTCAATACCTTTTTTTACTTCCGGCTCATTCCCCAAGGCTTTCACCTTTGCCTGGATCGCTCTCCACAGCTTAGCCTCATTGACAGACATTTCTCCATCCTTCAACGCTTTGTTGTAGGACTTCTCGCACATCTGCACATAAGATGCTCCCGCGGAGTAGGCTAAATATTTTTCACCCTTCCCCTCCAAAATCTCTACACACCTAATTAGTGTGAGTCCTATTTGTGGAATACTACCATAGGAAATGAGCAATGTCTGATACAGCTTCAACGCCTCATCTTTCTCGCCAAGCTCAAAGTGGCTATCCGCCATGGCCCTTCGCACCCTTTGCCTATAACGTGATGCCTTATAGGTCTTCAAAAATCGTTTCCCGTCCTTTATCGCGTCCGCATAGTTCTTCATACCACAAGCCAGAGTCACCATATTACAAAGTGTTTTTTCTTTAGTCTTCAAGTCAGTTTCTGGATGAGCCTCTAGTGTAACCAGACTCGCATAGGCCTTTTCCAAAGCAGGCAAAGTAATCCCAACCGTATTACACTCCTCTTTGAAGTATTCCTCGGCATAAACATTAATGGCTCGTCTCAGTTCCACCACCTGATCTGGTTCAGCAGGCAACACAGAACTTAGTGACATCACTACCACCAATACACTTAAAAAATCCTGTCGTATTCCTCTTATCATAATAGATTAGCACAACTCTGCTATGCTTATGCTAATCTAGTAACGCCACAACATTCAACTATCTTAGGACAAGTAAGCGAAATACACCAGCTACTCACTCAAAAAGGCTGCTAATGCGGCCAATTCCTTTTTCAAGGGCTTCGTCCACACGTTATCATGCCCTGCCTTAACGATCAAATGGCGTTCTTTTCTCCCTTGGTGAGCCTCAAATAATTTCTCGGTATGCCACGGAGCGATGATTTCATCCTCTGCTCCATGGATAATGAACATCGGCTCTTCGACATCCTCCATTTTACTCAAGCTATCGAACTTATCAAAAGGTAACACTTTCACATGAGTTGCAGCTCGGAATGCGGTGCAAAATGTGCTTTCCAATACCAAGCCCTTCACTTGCTTTCTCTTTGCCATTTCGACAGCAACTCCACCACCTAGCGACCTACCCCAAAGCACCATTTGATCAGAGCTATAGCCCAT
>CAXMOB010000136.1:0-23253 GCA_964194815.1 Vicinamibacteria bacterium
AAGAAGCTGGTGGCCAAGACGAAGCACTTCACGCCTTGAGTTTTATCGAAAAGATTGTTGAGCAGAAAATATTTCCAACCTTGCTCAAGTCAAAAGGTGGTTACGCCTACACTGTAGATCTGAATCAAGATGGTTTGTTAGCGAGCTCGCGCACTCCAATTCCTCTAAAAGGGAGTTATGGCAATTCAAGCTTGATGGCTGTTCCTGTTATTGCAAGTTTGGCCGCGATTTCTTCACCAATTATCATTCGTCAAATTGCACGGTCTCGTGCGACGACAGCACTTAGTAATGGTAAAGATATTTATGTTGGACTCAGAGTGTATGCCTTTGAGCATGGCGGCAAATGTCCTGGTAAATCTGGCGATGAGCGTTCTTCTAATGAGATTCTTAGAGAGTTGTTCAAAGCTGGGAGTGTACAGGATGAGAAGCCATTCTATGTGAAAGGTGTGCCAAATGCCTTTGAAGGGGATGGTGACATTTCAGACGATGAAGCCTTGTCGATGGGTGAAAATATATGGGCCTATGCTCCAGGGGCTAACATCACTAATGATTATGCGCATAGACCACTGCTTGTAGCTCCATTGAAATATGACGACGACGGTAAGGTCATAGCAGACGCATCAGTGTTTGGAGGACAGTTGGTTGTCGTGCGTACAGATGGATCTGTAGTGATGGTGAATATTGATCCTAAAACAGGCGAGGCACGCGATGATGATGGCAATTTGGTGTTTAAAGACGGCTATGCCTATGGCATGGACGGCGATAAGAATATCAAACACAAGGTGTGCATGCCTGAATAATACCAATACTCACTATTGATTTTTATAAGGGAGTGGTATTTTACCACTCCCTTTTTATTGCCATGGTGGTGTAACGAACTGTGTGTTGACAGGAGTTTTTAACACCTTAGCCTGTGTTAATGAGCTACCAGCCACCTGATCCCAATAATCCGATCACTCCATCTAGTGATCCATCTAGTGCTCCACCTGCGGTGAGTCCTAATGGGGTCTATTCCCCAATTGGATATGGTAGTGTGGTTGCGAACAGTCAGTTGGCGATCTGGAGTATGGTGCTGGCAATCGCTAGCTTTGCGTGTTCAGTAATTACGGTCGTCCCAGCGATCATTTTTGGACATATTGCACTATCACAGATTAAATCGTCTAATGGTACGCTACAAGGGAAGGGCTTTGCTGTAGCTGGTTTGATTGTTGGTTATGTGTATATCGCGCTTGCCGCGTGTTGGATTACTGTGATGGCGTCTGTATTTAGTGGTCAATTTGATAATCAACAAAGCCAAGCCAATAGTAATGAAGCCAAGACGAATGCCCAAGAAATCTATACGGCTATAAAATCTTATTCAAAGGATCATAATGGTGCAGCACCAGACGCATCTACAGAAAGAAAATCTGCTAATGATCACTTGCGATTATTGTTCGCAGAGGGCTATTGCAGGGAAGAATACATGTTTTACGTCAATGGTATTGAGGGCTCATATATTGGAGATGGAGATGTAGAAGGTGATGAAGCCTTGAGTGCTGGCGAAAATTCATTTGGCTATATCATGGGAAGAAATCTAAGTGATGATGATGGCGATACACCTTTGTTGATAGCTCCTGTTAAAATATCACAAGGAAAGGTCGTGATCGACTTAGATGCCTTCGGTGGCAATGTGATTGTACTCACCACTGATGGTAGTGTGGATACCTACTACGCTGACACAGAAAATTTAGTCACGGAATACGATGACACTGTCATTTTCAAAAACGGCAAGTGCTTCCCTATCGGTAGTGGTGACCTTGACTCTGAGGGATATACGGTTGTAGCTCCTGAGCTATTGAAAACAAAGTGATTGGCAAGCATCATTTTATCATTTCCTTAGGAGCTTGATAAAGTATCCTATTGAGTATGCCTGCTAAGAAACGACCTTCAGACAAACCGCTACAGGGGAAAGCTCTTGTTAAGGAGGTGAACCGTCGTATCCGATTGGCTAGAAGTCATTGGGATGCACATCGCAATAAAGCATGTAGGCGTGAGCGAGATGCCGCAATGGTGCTGTATTTGACTTTAAGCGAGAATGAGAAGAACAAAGTCCCCCAAGTTTTGCGAATGTGGCTACGCTATCGGAGTGAGAAGTATTTTGGGGATCATCGCACTAAGCCAGGAACCTAATACCACTAGAGAAACAAAAGAGACTAATGATTTTTTTTGTAAGGATGAAGAGACTAGGCTACGCATTGGGCGAAGGTGCTCGCTGTATTCATCTACAATCAGTGTTATTCTTCAGTCACATAGCCCGCTATGCTCCTTCCTTGTGCCTTGCTACCATCCAAACATTCGACGTCATTCCGACAATCTAACTATTCAAATGGTATTAGTGATAGGGGGGTTGTCAGTTTGTTGCATTGATGAGTTTTTGAGAGGGCAACAAGAAGGAATCGAATGATTCGTCTAACCAATGTGCGGCATTGATCTTTTCAATTTTAAGGACAGTGTCGCCATCTACCTGGATCCACTTTAGTGAGATGTTCACTCTGTAATTAGCAAATGGATCCCTAGAGCCAAAAGACCCTACATCAACAGAGCTCAGAGTCTTGTTGAATATGGCATAGTTCTTACTCGTCTTAATGAGATTCATCAGAGCTGAATATTGAGGGTTAGTCTGGTCAACTGACATACTAACGGAACTGACTTCATTTATTTGAGGTAGTATGTTGTTAGGTTGAGTGTCTAAGAGAGTGATCTGTTGAAATGAGCCGTATTTATTTTCAGTAAAATAGAGTCGGAAGGAATGGGTGTCGGATGGTTTTTCAGAAAGGAATTGGTCAAATGGCATTGTGCCTTTATTGACAAAATGCTTCCAGTCCAATAGCCATTGTCCTTTATCTTTAATAAAGGCAGCTTCGATTTTCCGACCTAAACTATCTGTGAATACAATGTTCGCACGTTCTCTTGAGATTACTTTTAGTTTTGTGAGATTCACAATAGAACGTGAGTGTTCGTGTTTTTTTGTGAGATAGAATAATTCGATTTGATCGATGTCAGGCGAGTAGACATGTTTCACCTTATCAAATATACCATCAGATCCGAGGAATTGGTTAAGCCTAATGATACATTTATAGCCAATGTTTTTCCATTCGTTTTCTTCAGCTATTGTCAGACTACCATCGATAGTGGAGGGGGGGTCTTCTGACTGAACTAATATGTTGGTTAAAGTATTGAAGCTGATTGCTAGGCCAGCGAGAATTATGAGTCCTACGATGAGTGAAACGATGAGCGTTCTGCGAGCTTTTTTGGAGCCAACAAAATCTAATTTAGCGTCTACTTTTTTCTCATCCTTAAGCATACTTTTCGCTATTGACGAATTAGTTGTACTTTCAATTTGTTCAAATATTAGGCCGTTCGAGCGTTTTGAAATTACATTGCGCCAGGTGTCTAGCGAGGTTTGTTGGCATTCACAATGTGTGCAGGTCGTAGAGACTTGAATGCTGCTGGTGTAGAATTTGCCACAACTTTGGCAAAGATAAGAAGCTGATTTGTGGTCCGGTTGCATCGTCTATATTGTATTCTACGTTTTAAGAGTGTGACTTACTCTTCTAGTTTACGCACGAGTGCGGCTTCCATGGCTTGTTCCACCAGTATTGTAGCAAGTTCCTCAGTGGCTTTGTCTAGTTGTTGCACACAGGTCTTTAGTTGGTTTGCGTCTTTGGAAATAATATGTGCTTTAACATTAAGCTGGAGTGATTGAATTCGCTCAGTGGTAGCGTCATCTAGTTGGTTACCGACTTGTGCAAGTGCATGGTCTACAGCTGGGAGTAATTCTTCTGCTTTTAGTTTAGCTTCGGTGAAGACGCGTTCGGCCATATCTTCGAAGGCATATTCGACGGATTCTGACACCATTGCCTCCACTTTTTCATCGGCCACATCCACAGCGGCACTGTTGATTTTTAGAATGCTGTCTTTTTGGGTTTGGGTATCTCTAGTGAGGACCTCCAGGATGCCATTTTCGTCGATCGAAAACTGGACGCCTACTCTAGCCTGACCTTTACGCGTGGGCTCGAAGGGTACAGTTATTATACCTAAGTTCCAATTATCTTTTGCGAGTTCTCTTTCACCTTGGAGCACGCGCACGGTCATTTCTTGTTGGGCGTCGACTGCGTTGGTGAACATTTCCCCGGCTTTACACGGAATCGTCGTGTTACGTGGAATGATGACATTCATTAAACCGCCGTAGGTTTCGATTCCTAGTGAAAGAGGTGTGACATCGAGCAGGACGATGTCACGAAGAGCTCCGCTTAGGATTCCACCCTGAATAACTGCACCAAGTGCGATGGCTTCGTCTGGGTGCTGTGTGAGGTCTACAGAGATATCAAAGAATTTTGAGACGCATCGTTGAAGCATTGGAATACGCGTGCTTCCTCCAACAAGTATAACATGTGAGATAGTTTCTTTGGCAGTTTTGATTTGTGCATCGAGAAGCACCTGACGACAATGGCGTAATGTTTTGTCAATCCAGGGCTTGATCAAGCTATTGAATTTGTCTCTGCTGATATCCGTAGAGAGGGAACGACCGTCTCGAAGGAAAGGAATAGCAAAGGTGGCTGATTTTTGTGTTGAAAGCACCTCTTTGACTTTTTGAGATTCGGTGATGATGCGTTGACGTGTGGCAAAGTCAATGGTGTTGAAGTTGGTTGAGTCGAAGCTCTTCCATGCCCATTCGGCTAGGGCTATATCAATGTCGTCGCCACCAAGGTGAGTGTCACCGGATGTTGCTTCTACTTGGAAAACACCGTTTGTCATTTCAAGTAATGAAACATCGAATGTTCCACCACCGAGGTCATACACAATCACACGCGCTTTGTCGCTAAGTTTGTCTAAGCCAAAGGCAAGGGCCGCGGCAGTTGGCTCACTGACGATACGTTCAACTTTTAGTCCCGCCAGTTCCCCAGCTTGTTTTGTAGCAGCTCGTTGAGCATCGTTGAAGTAGGCTGGAACGGTAATGACCGCTTTTGAGACAGAGACTTCTAGGCGCTGTTCTGCTATTGATTTGAGGTGTTTGAGTATTTCAGCACTGACCTCGACAGGAGTGACAGATTTACCCGGATATGGACTGATCGTGAGTCTGCCATTTGATTGCTCAACAGGGAATGGGAAGTTGGGGACATCTCCAGAGCTGGTTCCTATGAGGCGTTTGACACTGGTGATGGTACCACCGGTGCTAGCAGCTCTACGGCGTAGTGCTGCAAAACCTACTTCAATCTCTCCATTTTCACCATACCAAACAGCACTGGGAATAATCCTTTGGTTTTCAGTATTGGCGAGAAGAATTGGGAAACCAGATTCGACCACTCCGACAGCGGAGTTTGTCGTGCCTAAATCGATACCAAGTATGGGCTCACTCATGGATTGATTCTAGTAGCGACTTGCTGTTGGAATGCAATTGAAATCAACTGGTGACGATGATTCGGCACTGTGTGATGATATCAACATAGGGGATGTGGCTCAATGTGCCGTATCCACTATTGCTGTAAAGTCTCGCGTGGCGAAGAGCTGGGCTTAGAATACCACAACAGAATCTAGCTAGACGACTTGGCGTGCACAGCGTTTTCTTATGTTCTTCGTAGACGTTCTTCATCATTTCTAGTTGATCTAGAGTGAGTGCAGGAACATTCGACGATGGTAACTTACGCGCCCGTTTCTCACCAAGACATGATGTGCATTTGCCACAGTTCGTGTCGAGAGCCTCCCCGAAGTATTTTATCAGACGAGCCGGAACACAGCTTCTTGTAGTCGCGGCGGAAAGCACGGCGTCAAGACGTTTGATGGAACTTTCCTTATGCTTCGCGAAGTTGCTGACTAGGTCTGCAATAAGTTGATCAGCATCAGCTGGCTCGGATCTGAGGGTGAAATGGTGAAGCTTACCTGTCGTTTTTGCTGCGACGTCTCCCACTTGGACCATCTCGTCTATGATATTTAGTAGGCGAGTGCGGGTGACATTGAAGTTTTCTTCAGCTTCCATACTGTCGATTTTACCCCAATGGTCATTGATAGCATTGACCAAGCTTTGCTTGCTGCGGCCATAATCATGGGTCGTGTAGCGAAGTCGGCTGACTTGATGGTATCGCCATGAGGTGCCGTTCGGGACTATATGGCCGGCTGAAATCATGAAGCTGAGGATGATATCGAGCTGAGCATCGGCAACATCATTGCTTTGGCATAGGTTATATTTGGAGAGCGTGATGTCATTCCCTTGGCTGAGCACTGCTCGAACGATGCGTTCTACGGCATTAGCTGAGATTTCGGCTCCTTGAACAAAGTTTGTGAGCGGGATGAGGTCATCACCACAACCTAGTAGGATACATGAAGCGGGCTCACCGTCACGTCCTGCACGTCCGCTTTCTTGGACCCATCCTTCAGGTGACTTGGGTAAGTGGTAGTGGATGACTGATCTGATGTCGGCCTTGTTAACTCCCATTCCGAAAGCGATGGTGGCAACGACGATATTAAGTTTGCCTTCGATGAACGCGTCTTGCACGTTCTTACGGGCTTCAGGGTTCATACCGGCGTGATAAGCACGAGCATTGATGCCAGATGCCTGTAGGCCAGCACAGACGTTTTCAGCGTCGATCTGCTTCATCACATAGACGATGGCAGGTAGATGTGTAATTTCTCTGAGAAGTTTGACCAGTTCTGGAGTTCTTTGCTCAGAAAGACATGGAATGACTTTGTAGGCCAGATTCGGACGATAAAGTGGGTTTTGCACCTGATCCTTTGTCTTGATACGGAATCGAGAGCGAATATCTCTAGCGACCTCTTTTGTAGCGGTAGCTGTAAGAGCTAAAATGGCTAGTGGCTTAAGCTTACGAATAGCAGCTGAAGCGAGTAGATAGGAAGGACGGAAGCTGTTGCCCCATTCGGAAACACAGTGGGCTTCGTCGACAGCTACAATACCAAGATCTAGTGACTTAAGAAGAATTTGGTATTCTTTCTTGAGAAGAGACTCAGGAGAAATGAAGAGAAGGCAGATTTTTCCAGCTTCTAAGTCTTCGATTGCCTTTTCACGTTCCTCAGTGGATTGGCCAGAGTTGAGAGTTGTAGAAGCAATACCAAGTTTCTCTAGTTGCTGAAGTTGGTCACGCATCAACGACAGAAGAGGAGAGATGACTATACTTGTCTTATCCTTAAGCATGACAGCAGGAAGCTGGTAGCATAGAGATTTGCCAGCACCTGTAGGAAAAATGCTGAGCGTTGATTGACCTGAGAGGATGTTCTCGATTGTCTCAAGTTGACCTAGCCTAAACTCATCGTGCCCGAAGGTATCCTTGAGTGTCTTAGTGAGTTTGGTGTTTTTCTTAGCAGTTGCCATAGAAATCTAATTAAGGCGTCTTGATGAGTTTCGGTTGCTTATCCATAAAGCTAACCACGATATTATGTCCTTTGGTGAGCTTGCCGATGCTCAGCATGACTGCATCGGAGCCGTATAACCAACATGCACCAGCCATGGTCATCCCTTCAGAGTGAACAGTGCTTGCAGCAGGTAGACCATTGTTAAACTTTGGTTTGCCATAGAGGCCAGTGAGTAGTGTCGCGAGTTCAGTATAGGTATCCTGTAATTTAGCTCTAGCAGCGGAGCTGGAATAGAGGTCAACTTGGTTGAGCGTTAAACCACCGACATTGGCATTTTTGCCCTTGTTTTTGTCTTTCCTGCTGAATTTGCTTCTGCTTTCTCTTTTGCCTTCGTCTTTGCTTATAGTTTGGCCATTGTTCTCGTCCCAACCAAAGTAGAGCGAAAATTCTAAGCCATTCAGCTTTTGTTTCGCTTTATACATACCATTGAGGCCAGTTCGGCCCATCATGGTCTTCGGCGGCATATTGAAACGCTTAGTTTTTTCGAGTTTATCTTGGACGACTTTTTTAGAGTCTCCGAACTTTAAATTTTCGAACATTTCTTCAGCTGACACGGCTGGAATAGCCAATTGTGCCAATGCAAATGTCATGATTCCTAGGGATATTTTCCTCATCTCCCTAACATCTAAGCACAAGCGTATGACTATGCAAAGTAAAAATTTACCCTAGAGATTTGTGCTAATAGTGGAAGAGGGGATTTGGAGAATGCAGAAGTCTAATATGACTTGCCGTGACGCTCTAAAAATTCTTGAGCTACAGCTCTGTAAGCACGTGATCCAGGGCCGCTAGGATCGTGCTCAAAAATTGTTTTTCCGAAGCTTGGAGCTTCTCCGATCTTTATAGTTCTAGGGATGACGCGTTCGTAGATTTGATCAGGGAAGTAGTTGACCACTTCTTCGACGACTTGCTTCGAGAGGTTTGTGCGGCCGTCGTACATTGTCATGATGATGCCAGTTAAGGTGAGATTGGGTGCTTCACCGGATTCTTTAATTTGTTCGATAACGTGAACAATTTTTGCAAGACCCTCGAGTCCGAACCACTCACATTGGAGCGGAATGATGACTTCGTCCGCTGCCGCGAGTGCACTTGTCATTAAAACTCCGAGCGATGGAGGGGTGTCCATGATGATATAATCGAAGAGGCCGGTCTTTTTGACTTTGCTGAGAACCTGGCCGAGGCGAGTGAGGTGATCGTCGCGTCGCGCTAGTTCGATCTCTACTCCTGCAAGATCCATGCCTGATGGAATTAGTGAAAGGCGGTCCATACGCGTTGCCACAACTTTATTCATGGCAGGTTCATCACCGACGAGTGGGTGGTAGATGCTGCCGTCGCCATTAGGCTCCACCCCGATACCAGAAGTTGCATTTGCTTGAGGATCAAGATCGACTAATAGAATACGCTGCCCGAGCTTGGCTAGGGCGGAGGCAAGTGATATAGATGTAGTCGTTTTTCCGACTCCACCTTTTTGGTTAGCGATGGCGATTGTTTGCATAGGATCGGGTAGGCCAAGAACATACACGGGAGAGGGGTTCTGGAAAGTAAAAATCCGCTATTTGGCTTTATCAAATTCAGATTCCGATGTAAGCCTCCTGCAAATGAGTATTGAACGTCAGGAAGTAAAGCAGCGCATGAGTCGCATCGTTATTCATAATGACACAATCTACCTCTGCGGGCAGGTTTGTGCTGATGCGAGCAAGGGGATTGAGGAGCAAACCCAAACTATGCTGGATAAGGTCGATTGCTTGCTGGGACAAGCTGGTTCTGACCGTGAGCATATGCTTTCAGCGACTATTTATGTGCGTGATATGAAAGATTTCGCTACAATGAATGCGGTATGGGACGCTTGGGTGCCAGAAGGCCATGCTCCAGCGCGGGCTTGTGTGGAAGCTCGAATGGCTAGACCAGAGCTGCTCGTTGAAATTTCTGTGGTTGCCGCAGTGAAAAGATAGTCCATTAATTTACAGATTATGAATATTCAAAACAAAGCAAATGCATTCGTGTGTGACCTGGTTGCCTACGAGCCGGGAAAGCCAATCGAAGAAACTGCACGTGAATTAGGATTGGATCCGAACTCAATCGTCAAAGTAGCATCAAATGAGAACGCGTTGGGGCCAGCTCCTTTGGCGAAGCAAGCGATCATTGATTGTGCTTCGGAGATGCACATTTACCCAGATGGTGGTGGATACAAGCTTCGCACAGCACTTGCAGATAAGTATGGTGTGGAACTTAAAAATGTGGTGCTTGGAAATGGTTCGAATGAAATCATTGAACTGCTTTGCCATTGTTTCCTCAATCCTAATGCGGCCTTGATTGCAGCTGAGCATGCGTTTGTGGTGTACAAGTTGATGGCGTCACTTTTTGGTGCCAAGTATGTCGAAGTTCCAGATCCTGGTTTTGTGCATGATCTCGAAGCAATGGCTGGGGCGATCACTGATGAGACACGCCTTTTATTTATTGCCAACCCGAATAACCCAACTGGGACATTTGTGGATGGGCCGACCATTGATGCGTTCATGGCAAAAGTTCCAGATCACGTAGTGGTTGTATTTGACGAAGCGTATTTCGAGTTCCTTAAGGATGCGCCTGATACTGTAAAGTATGTGAAAGAAGGACGGAATGTCTGTGTGTTGAGAACATTCTCTAAAGCGTATGGACTTGCTGGACTACGTATTGGTTATGGTTTGGCTTCTGAACAAGTAGCTAGCATTTTGCAAAAAGCACGTCAGCCGTTTAATGCGAACGAAGTGGCTCAGCGAGCTGCATTGGCTGCATTGAAGGATGTTGACCATGTAGCACGCACTATTGAGATGAATGACGAAGGACTTGCCTTTTATGAAAAAGCATTCACTGAACGAGGCATGAAGTTCGTTCCAAGTGTGGCAAATTTCATTTTGGTAGAAGTAGGCGATGGCGACCAAGTCTTTGCTGATATGCTCAAGCAAGGAGTGATCGTGCGTGCTATGCGTGGATATAAACTTCCAGGATGGCTTCGGATTTCAATCGCCACTATGGATGAGAACCGTCGTTGCCTCGAAGTTCTTGATAAGGTTCTTAAATAATAATTAGCCGATCTTTCTATGAATTACCACGACACGATTGCCGCGATTGCCTCACCTCCAGGAATGGGTGCAGTATCCTTGATTCGCGTGAGCGGACCAGCAGCATTTGAACTTTGTGGTAAGGTGATCAAGAGTCGTGTCCAAGTGGTGGACATGGAAAGCCGTAAGGCGTATTTGGTTAAAGTCGTTAGTTCCGAAGGTGAAGTGATCGATGAAGCATTGCTTACTCCCTTTGTAGATCCTAGAAGCTTCACTGGCGAGCGAGTGGTTGAATTTGCTTGTCACGGTGGCGTGCTAGTGACGCGACGGGTGCTTGGTAGATTATTAGAAGTTGGCTGCCGCAGTGCTGAGGCTGGCGAATTTAGTAAGCGTGCTTTTGAAAATGGCAAGTTAGACCTGACTCAGGCTGAGGCGATCATGGATTTGATTTCAGCTCAGACTGACTTGGCACTGCGTGCTGCACACGAACAACTTCAGGGGAAGTTAGGCGATCAAAGTGAAATTCTACGTGAAGCAATGATCGAAGTAGTTGCCCATGTGGAAGCCTATATTGATTTCCCCGAGGAAGATATCGACCCTGCTACTGGCAAAGCTTTAGTGGGCAAGGTAGATGCTATCATTACTGGGATCAACAAGATGTTATCTACTGCCGAGCAAGGCAGAATTTTACGTGAAGGGGTTCGCACAGTGATTTGTGGTGAGCCGAATGTAGGTAAATCGAGTTTACTCAATGCCTTGTTAGGATATGACCGTGCCATCGTCAGTGAAGTTGCTGGAACGACACGTGACACTGTCGAGGAGGTGGTGAACCTGCAAGGGATCCCACTTCGTTTGATTGATACTGCGGGAGTGCGTGAATCTGGCGATCAAATCGAACAACAGGGTGTTGCACGCTCAGAGCAGCAAATTGAGATGGCGGATCTGATCATCGAGGTGGTCGATGGCAGCCAGCCCGGCGAACGACTGTTGTCAGCTGAGGCTATTGCAGGTCGGCACCATGTGTTAGTGATCAACAAAGAGGACATGGGCATAGACCCTGCATGGCAAGGAGAAGAGGGAGTGAAGATTTCCTGCCAGAGCGAAAACGGGCTCGCCCAACTTTCAGATCACATAGCTGAAACTTTGTCGATGTCAGAAGCTGTGCTCGGTGGCCATGTTGTGGCAATCAATGCTCGCCACCAAGATTGTCTTCAACGCGCTAAAAGAGCACTCGAAACATCAAAGTTAGGTTTTGAAGATTTCGAAGGAGCTGAATTCGTTTCACTTGATCTTCGCGAGGCACTGGAAGCGGTCGGTGAGATCGCTGGACGTGTCGATACAGAAGAAATCTTTGATGAGATCTTCGGGACGTTCTGTATTGGCAAATAGCGGCTAACCGCGGTATTCTTTGCGCATCTACACGAATGCTCCCAAGGGGTAGAATTGCAACCACGAAATACACAAAATCTACGGAAAAAAAAGGAGGGTTTATTTAGGATGGAGTAGGTAAAACCTACCTAACTGAACTCGCAGGAATTCCAAAGATCCTAGGTTGGTAGTGACCTCAGAGTATCGTGCTTGAGTTAGCGGAAGGCTTGTTTCAACCACAGAATGAACGAAAACCTCAGAAGGCACAGAATGAAAAGGAATGTGTGTGGGCTTGTGCATAGGCGGCTTATGAAATATTGGTGAAACCGCAGATTTTTAATCTGGAGCACTGAATGTAAATTTTTTGTAAATTGGCTGAATGTTCTTGTGAGAGCAGATGGTGGGGATATAATATATATTATGAAAAGGATAAATTTATGCTTAGCGTTCTCCGCCTCATTGTTGCTTCCAACTGTAGCTTATGAAGTGCACGAATGGGGGACGTTCACTACTGTCTCTGGTTCCTCTGGGGGTTACTTGACAGGGTTACATGTAGAAGAGGAAAGATTGCCGAACTTTGTGTATTCGCATGTAGGAATGGAGCCAGGGTTGTCACCATTAACCTTTAGTATGAACCCTTCATTTTTTGGAAGGTCTGTTAAGAAAGCTGATAGTAAGCAAATTGAGGTGCGATATAACCCAAGTGATAAAAAATATTACTTTAATCGTGTGACAGGCGGACTGGTCATGGGTTCTAAGGGTTTTCCTTTGGGAGCAGAAATAGCAAATGTTTCATTGAAGATGGAGACACCAGTCATGTATTTTTATGGAGGAGAAGGTGAAAAGGTTAATGTGAAAGTTGGTTTTAATGGCGGAACAATAAGTCAGTGGTATCCTGCTAGAAGCAGTGGCGATACACCTAATGCAATCGTGCTTAAAAAGAGTCAGATGCATGATAGTCTAAGTATGATGCTAGCAAATTATAAGGACTATTCACTTGTAGACTCGAAAGTGCGTGATTTTGGAACACCCTACAAAGGGGCGATTGAGTGGGATGTAGAATTACTTAAGAAAGATGATGCATATACCTTTAAGCATGCACAGAATCCGACCTGGATTTATCCGAAGGTTGCTGATGCGAACATGGTGAAAGTTGGTGACGAGTATGAGGATTACCTCTTTTACCGTGGAATTGGCAATGTAAATTTACCTGTCACATTTAGTGTCGACGCTAATGAAGTGGTCACTGTTGAAAATAAGTCAGCCGAGTCAATCCCGTTTGCATTAGCTTATGAAAAAAGGGGAGATGTGGTTCGCTACAGAGTTTTAGATAGTATTAGTGATACTATCTCAATATCTGAGGCGGATTGGACAGTTGGCGGTAACAACTGGCGAGCTGAAGTTTATATAGAGATGCGGAAGGGCCTAGTGAAACAAGGCTTGAGCAAAGATGAGGCGAACGGGATGGTTAAAACCTGGTGGAAGAGTTATTTTGAACACGATGGGCTTCGCGTATTTTGGGTTACACCAAGAAGTGAAGTTGAGAAAATTCTGCCTGCAAAGTTATCACCAAGTCCGTCTAAATTTGTGAGAGTTATAGTCGGACGAGCTGACATTCTCCGTCCTTCGTTTGAGAAAGATCTAGTTGCGAAAGTTGGCAAAAAGGCATATTCGCAATTTAGAAACGATCGATTTCATGCCGCGTATACGAATCGGCTTGAACAACTAATTGATGGACCGGTTTACCAAAAGCTGAGTGAGGATGAACTCAACGGGAGTGTGCTATATATCAGTGGGTATAAGGGGAAGTCTACAATGGGAACAGGGGTTTATATCCACAAGGGTGAAGAAGTTAGTGACCAGCATTTTGGCCAACTTGGAAAGTGGGAGGTTCTTAATGAGAACGAGCTTCAAATTGGTGAATTACATTTCAAGTTAGATCGTGAAACCGGCATCATGACCGCTGAGGTGACCGATAAAGAAAACTCAAAGTGGGACCGTTATGAAATCAAGTTACAGAAGTTTATAAATTAGTAGGAGGTAAACGTTTGTCGTATTAGGGTATTTAAAAAGGAGCGGTGATGACCGCTCCTTTTTGCTGAATAATATAGGCTAAGAGCTGTTATGCCATGCGAGTTTTGGCGTCGGTTTCGATGGCGGTCCAGAGAGTGTGGAGGCTGCTGTCGACAGTTGCCTTTGAGGTTGCGAGGTCAGCTGGTTGTTTGTCACCTTTGCCGAAGAGGTAGTATTTGATCTTTGGCTCGGTTCCTGAGGCACGGACAGCGAAGCGATTGCCATTTTCTAGTGTCACGATGATCATCGCAGCCTTTGGTATTTCGTCGCCTTCTGAGTCGTAGTAATCTTCAGCAGCGAAGTCTTGCACCTTGGTGACCTTGAGGCCATCGAGCTCGGTTGGTGGATTGGTAGCGTATGAGCTGTTGAGTGATTCGATTTGAGCAGCACCTTCGGCACCCTCCATGACGATCGACTTGTTGATCTCGCGGTGGAAGCCATTTTCTTGATAAATGCTATCGAGCAAAGCTGTGATGGTAATCCCTTGGCTTCGTGCGTAAGCGGCAACCTCTGCAAACATTACGGTTCCGCCGTTACCATCTTTGTCGCGGATCCAGTCGGCACCGAGGTAGCCGTAGGATTCTTCACTCGATGAGATGAGGAAGCGTGAGTATTCAAGGCAAAGCGAACGAGCATCAGCAACGGAGAGATCACGGTAGTTGCCCTTCTTGTTAGCTGGGATGGCATCTTCATACTTTTGAAGCTTATCTGCAATCCACTTGAAGCCAGTGAGTGTGTCGACACAGTTGACTCCAAAGCCTTCTGCAATTGCAGCTTGTAGGTCTGAGGTGACAAATGTTTTGAGGATGGTAGCACGCCCACGGTTAGAGTCGTTGAGGATACCTTGCTCGAAAAATGTTTTGGTGCGATACCACGCCATGAGGGAACCGATTTGGTTTCCGGTGAGGAGTTCCATTTCGCCAGCATCGTTGCGGACTGCAACGCCCATGCGATCGCAATCAGGATCTGTGCCGATCACGATCTCAGCGTTTTCTTTGTTCGCTAGATCAATCGCCATGGCAAGTGCTGGACCGTTCTCTGGGTTTGGAGATTCTACCGTTGGGAAGCGGCCATCGCCACCGTCTTGTTCAGCTACTGTGAGCACATCAAATCCTAGTTCCTTCAGCATTGGAACAGCAATGTGTCCGCCAGTGCCGTGAAGGTTAGTGAACACAACCTTTGTGCTGCCGCCTTTGAGAAGTTCAGGCTGAAGCAACATAGTGGTGAGACGATCCATGTAACGGCGGTCATCAGTGGCGTTTAGCTCAAAGAGCTTACCTTGTTGATTTTCAGGGAGAGCGTCGTAGCTATCTGAAGTGATGGTATTAAACTCTTCGATCACGCCAGTTGCGTGAGGTTCGACCAGTTGTGCACCTTGGTTGAAGTATGCCTTGAAACCATTGTCGTGTGCTGGATTGTGTGATGCTGTCAGCACTACGCCAGCGTCGAGGTTCATTTCACGAATGAGGAAGGACAGTTGTGGAGTGGCACGTGGCCCATCGAAGAGGTAGGCGTCGCAGCCTAAATCGGTACAAATTTTCGCACAGAACTCAGCGAAATCACGAGAGAAGTGGCGGGTGTCATGAGCAAAGCCAAAAGATGGCTTCTTGTCGATGTTTTGAGAAGCGTAGTAGCTCTTGAGGTATTGGATCATGCCTCGGATAGCACGACCAAGGTTGGTGAAGTTCATGGTGGCTGAGCCAACACATGGATGTTCAGGGCGACCAAGTGGGCCTCCTGCACCTTGTTCTGCAGTAGTGATTGTCTTTCCTAGTGTGCGTCCACGTAGTCCACCAGTGCCAAATACGAGGGTCTTGAAGAAGCGGTCATTGAGCTCCGCCCAGTTCGCAGAATCGACTAATTCAGTGACTGCGGCAGGAGCAACTGCTTCAGAGGTAGTGGAAAGGAAGTTGAGAATATTTTGTCGTGAGGAATCGAGGAGTTGGCCAGCCTCGACAGCAGCATCAAGTTTCACGTGTAGGTCGTTCATTTCACGCTGGATAATAGGTAAGATCTGTGAGATGGCAATAGCAGAAACCGACAGTTAACGTGATAGATATTTTACAAAAAGCCATTGCCCGCCGCCAACACATTCTCAATGACGAGACTAATGCTGTGAGAATTTTTGACGGGATCGGCGACGGCCAAGCTGGGTTAAGTATTGATGCTTACGCTGGCACATGGATTGTGGCAACTCAAACCGATGAAATTCCAGCTTCTATCCTTAGTCTGCTGGAGTCTGCTGATCGTACAGTTTATTGGAAAAAGTTATCGCAAAGCCAGAAAGAAAGCCCGATGCATTTATTTGGGCCTGAGCGTAACGATCCGTTTGTGGCATCTGAATCTGGCGTGCTCTATGAGATCAATTACCAAGCAGGTTACTCACAAGGGATTTTCTTAGACCAACGAGAGAACCGTAAAAAGGTACGTGCTAGAGTTTCCCAAGGCGAATCTGTGCTCAATACCTTTGCTTATACTGGGGCATTCTCCGCTTGTGCCGCACTTGGTGGTGCTACCACAACCACGCTAGATTTATCACAACCGTATTTAGACTGGGGGAAAAGAAATTTTCAGCTCAATGAAAAAGACCCAGCTGAACATTTTTGGTGTAAGGGTGATACTTTTCATTGGCTAGATCGCTTCGCAAAGAAGGATCGTAAATTTGACGGTATTATTCTAGATCCTCCAACCTTTTCACGCGATTCCAAAGGCAAGGTCTTCCGGGTTGAGAAAGATTACACTCGATTGGTTGAACTAGCAGTGGCTTGTCTTAATAAAGGTGGCTGGTTACTGGCATCAACCAATTGTCGTAAACTCAGCGATAGTGAATTTTTAGAGATGGTGCGTCAGGGATGTCATCGCAGTGCAAAAGCGGGATCGCATCCGATGCCTCAGGAATACCGCGATATTCGTTTCTTAAAAACGGCTTGGGTCGAAATTTAAGCTGTTAGCGCACTGACTTGGCTTTTCCTAAAAAGATGTAACCAATGATGCCTGAAAGTATTCCAGCAAAGAAATTACGAGCTGGAGCATCGAGCACGGGGTGAGGGATGATCCAGTGAGCTGTCCATAGAAGAGGTACGATTGCGAGACAGACGATGCCTGGGATGATGAGGAGTTTACGTAGTTTTGCTTGTGCTAGTTCTACTTTCTCCATGATAGAGGCCGATACTTCTTTTGCAGCTTCTTCGGAGACACCTTTTGAGGTGAAATGGCCTATCAATGATTCGATACGAAATCCTTTTTCTGACATCACGATAGCGTGTTGCCTCCACATGAGAATAAGGTCATCATCTGAGAGATCAGAGTCTTGTGATTCCTTTAACTCAGCAGATGGAGCCAAGGTGGCGGCATAATTTTTGATAATTGGAAAGAGTTCGTGGAAGATGAGTTCGAACTCACTGTAGTTACGCAGGAAGTCATCGTATCCCTCAGCGATGCTATTATCAAATTTAGCACGTTTGGAAATAGCATTGAGGGCATGTTGAACACCTTCTTTTTCTTGATAGCCTAGTAACACATTTTCGCCAATGATCAGAGGAAGGCGTTTGCTGAGTTCTTCAGAATGCCAATCGGGATGAGCTTTCAGTACTTTATGCGATCGTTCAACAAATGTTTCAAGTCTGCCTTCACCGTATTTATCCCAATGCTTTGCGAGGAAGTGGTCGAGGATTGTATCGATAATAATCCCCGAGAATTTGGCAATGTTGGAACTAAGTAGAATCTTAGCCTCTAGGAAGACTTTGTGTTGGTCTGTGAACTTATCAATCTTGCGGTGCATGATAATGCCGTCGACCACTGTGCCGGGATATTGTTCACGTAATGCCTCTTCAGTTCCCTTAACAAAGTCACCGAGGAAGTTACCAACGAGTGAGGCATCGCTTTTGCGGCCGAAGTAGAGGTGTGCAAGATAGTTCATAGTGCCGTGTTGAAATCGCCTCCGAGCGCTAGGTGAAGATCGATTCTGTTTTGTAAACGTCTATTACGGATAATAATTAGGGATGAGCGTGCATTATTTGCTCTGCGTTGAGATTCGAGCACCTCGAGGATGCCTACTCCTTCAATCCCTTCTGAGTAATCGCGTTCGGCCTGAGCCTCTGCCAGTGTGGCTGATTTTGTCTGTTGAACGAGGAAGCTTTCTTGTTCTCTAAGAGCCTTATCTGTAGCAATGGCTTGTTCGACTTCACGTGCTGCGCGTAGGACTACGTTGGTGTAGCTGTGAATAGCAGCTTGGTTACGCTCTAATGCAGCCTTGGCTGCCGCTTGGAGTTCGCCACCATTGTAGACCGACTGGGTGAGGTTTGCCGCAGCATTGGCTGCAATATTATTGAAGTTAAAAATATTACTAAAGTCCGATGATCCACTAGATGCAGAACTAGAAAAGCGTATCGCTGGAAGTAAGCTTTTACGTGCAATGTCTGAGCGTTTAGCTGAGATGTAGACATCTAGTTCGGCGTTAGCAATATCTGGGCGACGTGAAAGTAATGATGCTGGCACGCCTGTAGGTACATTGCGTGTTATCGTTGGTAGCGTTGTTGTGGATTTCAGTTTTGCGGACGGATAGCGGCCGAGTAAGGTTTCTAACGAGCGAGCTGAATTGTTACGTCGTAGTTGACGATCTCTCAGGGTGCTACGAGCGGAAGCGACATTGCTTCGGCTAAGTTGAACTGCAAGTGAACTGGTGCCTGGAATACCGGCCTTGTAGTTACGCTCAACAATACGATTATTTTTCTCGAAGCTCGCTAGAGTGTTTTTTGCAAGTTCGAGTTGTTGTTCAGATGTTATGAGATTACACCAAAATTTAGCAGTGTTAGCTGCAAGTGAGAGTCGGGCGTTACGGTAGTCGTGAATGTCGACTTGGTAATTAGCATTATTTACATCCACTCTATCACGAACCCTGCCCCAGAGGTCAAGTTCCCACGAGGCGTTCATATTCACTCCAAAGGATGAGGTAGTGCTGCCATTGAGGCGACGACTGCCACTAGCTGACGATCCGACCGATGGTTTGAGGTCGGCATCAGCAACTGAAGCGAGTTGCCACGAGGCACGGAGTCTAGCCTCTGAAGCCTTTAGTGATGGGTTTGAACGAATCGCCTCGTTGACAAGTTTGGTCATGCGAGGGGATTTAAATTCTTTCACCCAACCACTAGATATTTTCCCATGGTTTCCGTTTCCCGCTTCTTTCCAGCTACTCGGCACCTTCAAGCCCAACTCAACAGATGTTTGTGGAGATTGAATCCCTTGAGTGCATGCTACGAAGAGTGTGCAGGTGGCAGAGAGTATGAGAATACGCATGGTGAAATTGAGTCTGGTTAGCCTAGTTAGATAGCTTAAGGGACGGCGACGCGATTGAGAATTTGGGCTACTACTTGGTCGGCTGTGATCTCTTCTGCCTCTGCTTCATAACTAAGTAAAATGCGGTGGCGTAACACATCCATGGCGACATCCTTGACATCCTGAGGAGTGACAAATGAACGGCGTTTCATGAAGGCGACAGCCTTAGCTGCAAGCGCTAGGTTGATGGTGGCTCGTGGTGAGGCACCTGAACGGATCAAGGGGACGAGTGAGGCATCGGCCTTCGCCGGATAGCGAGTGACCTGAACGAGTTCAACGATGTATTCTTTAACAGCAGGGTCGAGATAGATCTCATTGACGAGTTCTCGTGAAGCTTTAAGCGTTTCTAAAGTGGTGACCTGAGAAGTTTCAGGTATAGGCTGAGATGTTGCCATGCGATCAAGAATAGTCAGTTCCTCCTCCTTGGTAGGGTAGCCAACGGTAACTTTGAGAAGGAAGCGGTCAAGTTGAGCTTCTGGCAGTTGGTAGGTTCCCTCTTGGTCAATTGGGTTTTGAGTTGCAAGAACCAGGAAGGGAGCAGGGAGTTTATGGCTTTTGTCACCCAGTGTCACCTGACGTTCTTGCATGGCCTCGAGCAATGCTGATTGAACTTTTGCTGGAGCACGGTTGATTTCATCGGCGAGGATCAGGTTATTAAAGATTGGGCCCAATTTTGTGGTGAAGGTTCCATCGTGTGGTTGGTAGATCATGGTGCCGAGAATATCGGCAGGGAGAAGATCTGGAGTGAACTGAATACGTGAAAATCCAGCGTGCAAGCAACCCGCCAGTGATTGGATAGACAATGTCTTGGCTAGTCCTGGAACTCCTTCGAGCAGGATGTGACCATTACAAAGAAGACCAATGATGAGTCGATCCACCAAATGAGCTTGGCCGACGAGCACCTTGGCCATCTCGGTCCGAAGTTCGTCGACCCAAGTGGCTTGGGCTTCTATTTTTTCAGCAAGTTCCTGATTTGTCATTGCTGAGACACTAGTGTTGAAATTTGGGAATGAAAATAGAAAAATTTGGGATAATCATTCCAAATCATTACCGTTGAGGCCACTATTGGTGGTAGATGTCTAACATCAACTTGATACCGGTATTTACTTTTCCACTTTTTGGATGGATTGTTTTTGCTTTTAGGTAGCAGGAGAGGGCTGATCCATAATTTTCAGAATCAATGTGCCGCTTTGCTTTGTCGAGTAAAGATACGAATTTAGATGCTTTGATACGGTACTCAGAGAGCAGTGTGTCGATCTCTTTGATATCTGGGTATTTTTGCTTCAGCTGATAGCAGGTTTCCCAAGCTCTGTTCGGAAAGTTATCTTTTGAAATCTCCTCACATTTTTGCAGTCCTCGGATGACCGGTTCATACTTGTCAGCGATCTCTCGCATTTTTGAGAGGCGTTCTTCATCATTGGCGATGTTGAACTGGGTGAGGAAGGCATTGCGGTTTTCTTTCTTAAGGATGGCCATGTGACGTTGTTCTATCATTAATTGGTCGAATTGCTCAGCTAGTTTTTGCTGATCGAGATGGCCTGTTTTTACGTCAGTTAATTTATCTTCTAAAATCGAGGAGATTTCGTCCAGTTTTGGATTATTGGGCCAGAGTATCCGTGCATTTTCAATTTCTTGAAACATCTCGTCTTTCTCATTTTGGCTCATGTGAATAAAAGCATTCACAGCGTGGGCATTAGAGGCTGTTGTGAAGCTGGAAATATAGGCATCGACCTTAGTGTGACGGTAGTCTGAAGCCATGGTCTTCAACTCATCATTGAAGGTTTTGGCACAGATGAAGTCGCGTGCATCGATCGAATCTAATAGATTATTTGAGACCTTAGCGTAGTCGTAGAGCTTCTGCTTTTTTTCTAATGGCAGCATTTGGATGTAGGTAAGGTGTTCGCCTACCGCATATGCTTCCATTAGTCTATTACTCGCTGAGTGGAGTTCGCCTCTTATGATATGATTCTCAGCCATGTTGACCAGGGTACGAACCTTTCCGATAATTTCGTTAGAAAGTGACTCAAGCCCCGCTATGGTAGGTGAAATACCAACAGATTGTTTAAAGAATTTATCAACAGAAGATCCTCTTTTAATAGCAAGTTTGCTATCAGTTGGCTCAAAAATGTTAATGTAAAAGCGACATCCCATCACAACATGCTCAAAACGCCGTTGCACAAAGAGCTGGATGAGGATCGATTGAAAATTGACTTTGGACTGGGCGAGTTTGACGATCCCAACCGTTTGGTTCTTCTTGATTAATAGTTCAATTTCTAGCAGCCTTTTACGAAGGGTAATGTATTCAATCGATTTCTTTCGTGTGGTTTTCTGCTTTTCACCCACTGTGCGACGAGCGTTCATGTCCGTACGGGTTGCGACGAAGTCGAGCTTCTTATAGACTTTCGACCTTTCTGTACGTAAGGCTGCGGTTTGCTGATCTCTCTTTTTTATAGTATTGATGGCGTCTACAGCTGAAACAACGGCAGCTCCGAGTGATTCACTGACATTGTGGTCACCCTCATAGCGTGCCGCGTTCTTTAGCATCCTATACGCTGTAGCAACCTTATTTTTGTAGCTACTTGCCGGTTGCAGCACTTTTTGGATATTTTCAATATCACGCTTATACTCTTGAGCGTCCTGAGCTTTATAAGCTTCAGAAGCCAAGTAGGATTCAAAATGTAGTCCTATTCGATTGTCCTTGAGTGAGAATGTCTGCCCCATAAATGAGATAGTTTCCCCAGAAGGATCGAATATTGGGATACCACTGTCTGGTTCTCCGGCTTTAGATGAGGGGTTTCCTATCTGAGCAAATACCGAAGAACAGAGCAATGTGACCAAAATGCTTGCTCTAAATAATAGCATAGAAATGGCCCCTAGCGTAGTTTCCTGCGCTAGGGGATAAAGTTATAGTTTTATTAAAGATCAGACTCTCTAAGCTTTAACATACCTTTGATACCACGCTCTGCAAGAACACTCTTCGGGAAGAGGCTCTTTGCTTCGAGGTAGCATGAAAGTGCAGAGCCGTAGTTCTTACCGTCAACCATTTCATTAGCATCGTCAAATAGTTCGCGGAAGCGTGAAGCTCTACCGGCAAGTTCATTGACTTTATCGGTGATACGCTTTTTGTCGAGGTGGTCATTATTACGTTCGATTTCAACTGTTTCCCATGCTGCATAGTATTGTGATTCTGCAGCTAGAGCATCAGCTTTTTCGACGGCTTTTTCGATTTTAATCAAACCTGAGCTGATATCATTAGCCAGCTTGTGGAGTTTGTTGTAGTCGTCACGTTGTATTTCAGAGAGATCTGTATTGCTAGAAGCTTGGCGGAAGTATTCCTCATAAATACTGGCATCTTTGATACTGAGAGAACTAAAGTCTTCACTACGCACAATGGATTTGAACTCTGTGGCTTTAACCTCAAGCAGATCCAGATTTTTCATGCTCTTATGAATATGGCTTATTCCAAGTTTATTAGCCTCTTCGATACGTGGGTTGGTTGGCCAGAACTCAATAGCATTGCTCATATGGTTGCCAGCCTTGTCATCATTTCTTTGCTGCTTTGCACCATAGAATGCTGTGATTTCAAAGTCTGAAGCTCTCTTGTAGGCACTGATAGCTGTTATAGCCATAATGTAACGGAAGTCGGACGCTTGGTCGCGAAGCTTTTGCGTGTAACGCTCAGCTTCCTGCCAATTCTTCACTTTAGCTGCATCCTTGAGTTGCTTGGAGTCTAGGATATACTGGTGCATTTTATTGCGTAGCTCAGGACTGAAAGTGTGAATTGGAGTGAGATGTTCACCGATCGCGAATGCTTCCACCATGCGCTGCGTTCCTTGGTGGACTTGGCCACGTTGAAGGTGGTTACGCACAGAATCTGCAGATCTTTTAGCTTTGCCGATAAGATCGTTTGCTGCGGAGTCGAGACCCGCTATCGTTGGTTGCACACCGAGTGTGTCGGCAAAAAACTTATACATGTCTGAGCCTTTATTGATATTGAGCTTACTTTCTCCGTCAGTGAAGACGAGATTATAGAATC
>CAXMOB010000137.1:0-7131 GCA_964194815.1 Vicinamibacteria bacterium
CTTCTTCAATGGAGATCCTGATTACTTCAAGGGCAAGATCCGTGAATGGATCGACCAATTCGGTATTACTTCTGACGATGTGAAGAACCTCACGGTTTCAGCATTGATAGGTAAGATGATCCCGAAAGCTGACGGCGACACTCGCAATCAGCTCACAGGACTCCTAGGAGCAGCTGAACGCTTCGGCTTCAGTGAAAAGCTCGCCAAGGACTTCCTATAACAGAAAACTAACCGCGAATCTATGCGAATTCGGCGAATCTTTGGAGCTGACGCTCCTACGCCGGATAGCAAGATGAGTGGTTGAAAAAATATGATATACAAAGACGAGGCTTACCAAATCGTCGGAGCATGTTTCGAAGTCTATAATGAGTTCGGTAACGGTTTTGATGAAGCGGTGTATCATGAGTCACTCCTGAAAGAGTTGGCCATGAGAAAGGTAGTTTCGATATCTGAGCCTCGTCTTCATGTTTTTTATAAAGGAGAACAGCTAGAGAAATTCTTTAAACCAGACATTGTATGTTTTGGGAAAATTATTCTAGAGCTGAAGACGGTTAGGGAACTAAGCAACGAACATAGGCAACAAGTGCATAATTATCTTAAAGCTACAGGCTACAAGTTAGGTTTACTCATTAATTTTGGAGCGAAAGGTGCACTACAGTATGAACGGATAGTTAAAACGAAATAATTTTATCGGAGCGAGAGCTCCAAAGATTCGCCGGATTCGCATAGATTCGCGGTTAGTCCATGAACAACAATGGCTGAAGAAAATCAACAATTAGAAGGTGGTGCTTATGAGGTAATCAGGGCACGTCTAGATAAACAAGCACTGGAGCTGCGTTCGCGGTTGGAGTCGCTCAATACTGACCGGAAAGATATTTTCGGGGCGGTTGAGGCGTCGCTGATCTCGACTGAGCGAGTGACGACGGAGCACAACTGTGTGCCGCGTGACTTGATCGCTATCGGTGGTGACAAGTTTATCTTTGGGTATAATATTCAGTTTGGCCTCAAGGCCACGACTGACTTGAAAGATGTGTTTGGAGCGTATCAATACGATCCTGAAGGGCATCACTTTGAGCCACTGGATGTCACCAGTGTTTTGTCGTCGAAAGACTTCCAGGATGACTTTGCTTACTTGTTTAAATACTACAAGGAAGCGGTGTTTGCGAAGATGATGGTGATTGGGCCGAGTCTTTACATGGCGATTCGCATTGGTAAATCGTACTCAGATATTAAGACGTTCAAATGGCTTCTCAAAGGAGGAGGAGAGCTTGAATATCAAGGGAATCGATCCGATCACGAATACAAGTTTCCCAATCAACAGGAATTCTCCTGGGTGCGCTGTAATCGCGATATGCACCGAGGTGGCGAGCATCCACACATCTCTATCGAAGACCGAGTCTTCGTGGAGACTGTGGGCGGTGATCTAACCATTAAGATCGAGGATAACTCTTCCGATGGCGAAGGTGTTTATTCAGAAGAGGTGTTGGACCAGGATCAGACATTGGATGACTCCGAGATCTACTACGCATCGGTGGGGCCACTCATCATGTTGAAGATACGGCCTTATCGTGAAGATGATTTTCGTTACTTTGTGTTCAATGAGAAGAACCAATCAGTCCACCGAATCGATAGTATTGGTAACTCTTGTGTGATGCTACCAGATGCTCACGGGATTGTTTTTGCAAATGGCTATTACTTACTTAGTGGTGAGTTGAAGACCTTTGATCATGGCTTGCTCGATATGCGATTTGAACGTCGTATTGCATCAGCTAATGGTGAAGATACACTCTATGCCTTCTACAACCGTGTGTCAGGCGACTATGTGTTGCTTTCGTACAACTTGATTGAACAAACTGTTGAAACACCCGTGTTGTGTAATGGTTATTCGATCTTTGATAATGGTGAGTTACTTTACTTTAAAACCGAAGACCAGGCTCAGAAGCACCACACTATCCAAATTTGGCAAACGCCGATTTTGAGTCAGGATGCGATCGCCTCCCAGCAAACTGATAAAGGTTCTTATCTTTATAAAATTGGGAACGCAGATATCGTTGCGGCGATGGCGGAGTGTAGGGGCTTGCTGACTCTGTTATCTAAGGATGATACCTATGGTGATCTCTATATCGACTTGATGAAGAAGTCTGGCGATATTGTCGACTCCTACTTTTGGCTAGGCAATGAAGAAACTAAAAACCTTAAGGAACCACTCGAACTAGTCAATGCGGCAGCTCAGTCGGCTATTGATGAATTTGACAAGGTGAAGCGACTGCGTGAGTCGGCTAAGGATCGCCTGAAAGAAGTTTCAGAACGCTCCGACCGACTCTTGCGTGATGCTGAGCACAGCCCGCCAGATGATATCATGGGCTTCGTGAAGCAACTCTCAGGTATGCGCACCCTGCGTGGTGAAGTGATTAGCCTACGTGAAATGCGTTACATGGACACTGCATCGGTGGAGTCCTTGGAAGAACGTATCATTGAAGCTACAGCGTCAGTTTCGAATAAGACAGTTGCATTCTTGCTCGAAGCAGAGGCCTTGGATCCGTATCGTCAAAAAGTTAATGAGCAAAAAATAGGGCTTGGTAAGACAACAAAGGTTACCGAAATCGATGGCTTAGACGAAGCGTTAGATGCTTCTGGTAAGGAATTGGAAATGTTGATTGATGTGGTGTCGAACCTCAAGATTGAAGACTCTACTCAAACGACAGCGATCATTGATTCAATTTCCTCAATCTATTCAACTCTCAATGGGGTGAAGACTGAACTGAAGAACAAGCGTCGTGATTTAGCGAAGTCTGAAGGCACAGCACAGTTCTCGTCACAGGTAAAGTTGCTCAGCCAAGCGGTAGTGAACTACTTAGATCTTTGTGACACCGCAGAAAAGACCGAAGGTTATTTGACTAAGGTCATGGTGCAGATAGAAGAACTGGAAGGAAGGTTCTCTGAGTTTGATGAATACGTTGATGAACTTTCCGCTAAACGCGAAGAAGTCTACAATGCTTTTGAGTCAAGAAAGCAACTGCTACTCGAAAAACGTAATAAGCGTGCTAACACCTTGGTGAAATCAGCAGAACGTATTCTCGCTGGTATTAAGAATCGGGTGGCGAACTTCGAAGAGATCAACGAGATCAATGGCTACTTCGCCGGCGATTTGATGATCGAGAAGGTGCGCGATATCATCGATGAACTCAAGGAGCTCGAAGACAGTGTTAAAGCTGATGACATCCAGACGCGATTGAAGGTCACCCGTGAAGATGCGGTACGTGCTCTCAAAGACAAAAATGAGCTTTATGTGGATGGCAAAAACATCATCCAGTTCGGTAAGAATAAGTTCAATGTGAACACGCAGGACTTGCAGCTGACTATTGTTCCTCAGGATGATGACATGTGTTTCCACTTGAGTGGCACAGATTACTTTGAAGCTATCACTGATGAGCGTTTCCTTGCCACTCGTGATGTGTGGCAGCAGGAAGTGGTGTCAGAAAATCGTCAGGTCTATCGTGTGGAATATTTGGTTTACCTGATTCTCCAACAGACAAACCAGCTCAGTGAGAAAGAATGGGACTTGGAAGCGATCCAGGCGTTCATGCAGCCACGTTATGCAGAGGCTTATACCAAAGGTGTGCACGATGTGGATGCGGACAAGCTTCTACAAGCGGTGCTACCGATTCACAAGAATATTGGATTGCTCAAGTTTGATCCTCGTGATCGTGCCTTGGCAATGCTTTTCTGGGCTGATTGGGACGATGCCTCACGTGAGGTTTTAACCATGAAGATTGCATCGCACGGCAAACGTCGCGGTGTGTTTACCGTTAATGGTAATGGCCAACATGTGTTGGTGCAGGATATTTATGATGTGATGGCACTGTGGTATGCAGGTAACAAAGCAGCCAAGGCCGTTTCTGATAATGTGATGGGAGCTGCCAGTTATTTGTTCGAGGAATTGACTGTCGATGAGAAGTTTGTGGTTTCACCAGAGGCTGCTGATTGGGTGAAAAAATTCCGACATGCCCTTGTGATAAAACATGCTGAGCCCTTGTTCGATGATGCACTTGCAGAACTTGAAGGCAATGCTGCGGCAAAATTTGAAGTGGCTTACGATTGGCTGTTAGGTCTTGCTCGTAGCCAAGATGAGGTGAATCAGGAACTCACCATTTACCTTGTGGAAGCTGCCGCACATTTGGTACGAGGTGGCTTTGATCATCTGTCAGTGCATTCCGTGCGAGTCGCTTGTGAAGTCGAAGGCGTGATTGGTTCGCATAAGGTTGTGGAAGGTGGTAAATACCATCTTCACTATAACCGTTTTGTGGATAAGATGCGTCGCTTTGCAGAATTCGATGTCCCAACTTTCGAATCCTACCAGTCCTTGAAACAGGAATTGGTCGAAGAAAAGCGTGTGGTGATGCGACTCGAGGAGTTCAAGCCAAAGGTGATGAGTGCGTTCGTGCGTAACAAGCTGCTGAACAATGTTTATTTGCCATTGATTGGTGATAACTTAGCGAAGCAGTTAGGAACAGCTGATGCCAACACTCGAACCGACCGCATGGGCATGCTCTTACTGATTTCGCCTCCAGGGTATGGTAAAACAACGATCATGGAGTATATTGCCAACCGCCTTGGCTTGACCTTCATGAAGATCAATGGTCCAGCACTTGGGCATGATGTGGTGTCTCTCGATCCATCTGAAGCACCGAATGCAACGGCTGCTGAAGAGGTGAAGAAGTTGAACTTGGCCTTGGAGATGGGTGACAACGTGTTGATTTATCTCGATGACATCCAGCACACGCATTCAGAATTCTTACAGAAGTTTATCTCACTCTGTGACGGTCAGCGAAAGATTGAGGGCGTTTACAATGGAGTGGCTCGCACCTATGACTTACGTGGTAAGAAGGTCGGCGTGGTGATGGCTGGCAACCCATATACCGAGACTGGTGGCAAGTTCCAGATCCCAGACATGTTAGCCAACCGTGCTGATACCTACAACCTTGGTGATATCCTTGGTGGTCACGCGGAAGACTTTAAGGCTTCTTACATCGAGAACTCACTGACCTCTAACACAGTTCTTAATAAACTATCGAGCCGAAGCCAGAAGGACGTTTACGCGATCATGCATATTGCTCAGACGGGAAGCCAAGAAGGCGTAGATTTCGAAGGCAATTACACGCCGGCTGAGATCGATGAAATGGTGAAAGTGTGCAAGCACCTCTATCGTGTGCGTGATGCTATCCTTAACGTCAACCTTGAGTACATTAAGAGTGCGGCACAGGAAGACGCTTATCGAGTCGAACCCGCTTTCAAGCTCCAGGGCTCATATCGTAACATGAACCGCATTGCTGAAAAGATCTTACCATTGATGACTGACCAGGAAGTGATCGACCTTATTTCTGACCACTACGAGAATGAATCACAGACGCTCACCAGTGGAGCTGAGTCGAACCTTCTTAAGTTCAAAGAAATGGAGGGACTTGCAAATGCTGAAGAAACCGAACGTTGGGAGAAGATCAAAAAAGACTTTGGGCGTAATATGCTGTTAGGTGGAGCCGATGAAAACGATCCCGTGGCACGTGTGGTGGCTCAGATGAGCACCTTTACTGACGGTCTCGATGCGATCCAGAAAGGCATTGCTAGTGCAGCAGAAGGTTACAACCAACCACAGACACTCAATGAAACGACGATCGCTCACCTTGAGAGGATCATCGCAGGGCTACGCTCGGTGCCGGTCGAGGTGGACATCAACGTGATCGCGTCAGAATCGGAAAATTCAGGTATTGAGAATATCGAGAAAAAACCTAAGGCGAAAAAGAAGAAGGCTAACCCAAAGGCCATGCCGATTGATATTATACCAGAGGTTCGCCAGGGCGATGAGTGAGATGCTCTGCCCTAGAGATCAAACAAAACTTCAACTCAGCATGGGTCATAGCTATTTTTGTGATCTCTGCGGAGGCGTTTTGCTAGATGTGAAGAAGGCCAACCATGCAGCCTATCCTGCTGGGAGCATGCAGGTTAAATAGACCGCCCCTTCAGGGCTCTATCATGTGAGATGTGGATTACCTAGGGCTTTGCCCTAGGCTATGAAAGGTCGCCCCCTTGGGGCTCTGGTTTATAGAGGTGGAGAGGTAGTGAGGTGCCTAGGCCTTACCCTGAGTTATGAAATATTGCCCCTGCTGGGCTTTTGTATTTGAGGAGGTGACTGGTGGAATGTGGGCGAAGTAATAATGATAGATTGCTATTTATGTGGCTAGTATTTTTGTTACACTAAAAATATGATGAGTGATGAAGAACATGGAGTGACTGAGGATGTGCATACCAAGGGGTTTTCAGGTATCGAAGGTAGGCCGAAATCTGGAGGTTCGTGGAACTGGATGATGTTTGGGGTGGTGGGTCTCGTTGTCATAGTCGGAGCAGCCTTGTTGTATCCTATTGTTCATCGTCAGATTAAGCGTTCGAATGCCACATTTGGGGTAAAGCATTGTAAGGTAATCTACGTTTCAGCTAGAGAGTATGCCTTTGCTCATGGTGGAGAGTTGATGCCGGCGGCAGCGAATTCTAACGAAGCATTTAGGATATTGTTTGTGGAAGGTTATATGGCTGATGAGGCTGATCTGCGTCCTCGAGGAGCCCAAAATGTGCAATGCGCTCGTGATGGAGATAATATTGTGACGGGAGCTAAAGCTCTTGAAATGGGTGAGTTTGCGTCGACCTATTGGATGCGTAACGACAATAAACCAGCAAATATTGAGACGTGGTCTGCTAATACGCCTTTTGTTTCAGTTCCAATGCTCATGACAGGAAAGACCATTAGTTACTACGATGGGAAGTATAGTGATGATTTTGCTGGTCAGGCTGCAGTTGGTAGAATTGATGGATCTGCAATTTGTTATGGGATTAATTCGAATGGATATCTTGTGGATGAGGAAGGAGAGCGAATAAAACCAATGAGAGAAGGAGATGACTTTTCTAATATGAGACCGATTTACCCAGAGGGGTGTCTGCCATGGACTCGGTAAAATGTGCATAGCTCGGACTATAAGCAAGTTTTAGATTTATCCCCAATAAAGGATCTGTTACACTGTGATGCATGGACGATATCGAACAATCAGCACGTGATCATCATGCGAAAAAGAGTGGTAGCCC
>CAXMOB010000138.1:0-13751 GCA_964194815.1 Vicinamibacteria bacterium
TTGGGCGAAGCTTACTCGCTGTATTCATCTACAATCAGTGTTTTTCTTCAGTCACGATGCCCGCATCGCTCCTTTATCAAGCCTCGATTCTAAAAGAATATAGCTTCGCATAAGTCTCTTTTGAAACTCTAAATGGTATTAGGTTGAAGTAGGCAGCTTGTTAAATTCATGATTGGAGACTGATTCTCGATTCAACCCGGGAGGAGTGGGGGATCTAACTATATTAGTGAAGTTTATGCGTCCATAAACTCATTCACCATCTGGTAAAATATATCATGAGCTTCCCACGGGACGCGATGGCCTACATTTTTTACAATCGAGTGGGTCGCATTTGGAAGTTGTTCACAGGCTGCTGCTGCTACTTTTGTAAACTTTGTGTCTTGCTCACCAGTGATCCAGAGTACCTCGGTTTTGATTTCGTGGAGGCGTGGTAGCAGATTTTCTTGAGCTCCAGTTGACCAATCGATGAAGGATCGCGCGACTTGTTGTTGGAAGGGTTTGAGTTCAGCTCTTGAGGGGAGTTCAGCTGGAGGGAGGATTTGTTGGCTATTCCACTTTTTGAGGAATTCTGGCCATTCAAGAGTGAGGGCGAGGGCACCCCATTCTGCGTCTATGGCACGTCGTTCAGACTTTTCCTGTTCGCTCAACAAACCGGTGTGTGCCGAGATGATGATGGCTTTTTTCCATTTGCTTGGTTGATCGAGCAATGCGTGTAAGGCTAGCCTTCCTCCCAAGGAATACCCCATGAGGATGTCATTGGCGTGTTTACTTTCACCATTGATGCTCACCCCAATATCGCTCATGGACTTGGGACAGCACTGGAGAAATCTCCATAAATTGACAGCTTTTAAGATGTGGCCTGGCGTTTGCTTGGTGTTCCAGTCTTCTGCCATACCAACAGCTCCATGGAGTGCGTAAATCATTGTGAGTGTGAGTGGTGATGAAATTGATGCCAGTATGAGCAAGAGGCGGTGATGATTCCTTTATGCTGGCTGGCGTTACTATGCATGAGATCGGTTGCTCTACAACTTCAAATTGCATGGGTTGATGTTGACCTTGTGGGCTGGTCAATTACACTGGTGATGTGATTTATTTAGACTCAAATGCGACGACGCAAGTGCATCCTGCTGTATTACAAGCGATGTTACCGTATCTTTCTGACCAATGCTATAATCCATCGAGTGGATACCGTGCTGGTAAGGTGGTGAAAGCAGCGGTTGACGCAGCAAGAGATCAGGTGGCTGAACTGATCGGAGCGGCGAGCGACGAAGTGATTTTTACCGGTTGTGGAACGGAGTCGAACAACATGGTATTGTATTCTATGGCGGAGCACACTTCAGGAAAGAAGATTGTGACTGGAGAGATCGAGCACAGTGCTGTGTTGCGAGTTTGTGAGTATCTGGTCGAATCCGAAGGTTATGAGTTACTCAAAGTTGGAGTGGATGCTGGCGGGGTGTATAATTTAGCCCAGCTTAAAGAATATTTAAAATCTGGAGATGTCGCTTTTGTTTCGTTGATGCTAGCGAACAATGAAACAGGAGTTATTCAGCCGATCAAAGAAGCGTGTGCACTGGCTCATGAGCATGGGGTGCCATTTCATACTGATGCGATCCAGGCTGTCGGTAAAATTGTTGTCGACGTGAAAGATTTAGGTGTCGATTTCCTATCGGTTTCAGGACATAAGTTTCACGCTCCTAAGGGGGTCGGGGCATTGTTCATCCGTAGCGGTGTTAGAATTTTACCGATGATGCGTGGTGGTGGTCAAGAACGTGGATGGAGAAGCGGGACTGAGAATGTGGCATCGATCGTCGGACTTGGTAAAGCTGCAGAGTTGATGCAAGAGAAGCTTGCTGATAGCCATGGCCCAGTGGCTGAGCTACGTGATTATTTACAAGAGCGTCTCAGTAAGGAGATCGAAGGCGTGACGGTGAATGGTAATCTCGCTCTACGCACAGCGAATACACTACATGTATCGTTTGATCACTGCGAAGCGGCAGGCTTATTGATTTTGCTCGATGAATATGGCCTTGCGTGTTCAGCCGGTTCAGCATGCATGACAGGCAAGCAAAAGCCATCGCACGTTCAAAAAGCGATGGGCTTCAGCGACAAGCAAGCCAACAGCAGTCTCAGAATATCCTTATCGATCTTGAGTACGAAGGAAGAGATGGATGTGGCGTTTGAGGCGATTGCCAAGGCTGTGAAAAAGTTACGCAGTGTCCAAGGGGGCAGTGGAGTAGGTCCAGTGATGATCTATACAGGTTAATATTTTTGATGAAAATTGTGGTGGATTTTGATTTCAATTTTTGATCCTGCCGTTACAAGACCTACAACAACATAAAGAACATCATTTTATGGAACCTATTTATATTTACAAAATTATTCACATCGTTGGTTTAGCTTTGACCATGCTTTCCTTTGGCTCACTCATTACTAAATACTCCAAATGTGGGGTGATTGGTCATGGAGTTGGTTTGTTGATGTTACTCGTTAGTGGCTTTGGTCTTCAAGCGCGAGTGCTTGGAGGAACGTTTCCTGGCTGGCTTATTGTAAAGCTAGTGCTTTGGCTTGTTCTTGGCGGCATGCTCGTTCTTGTGAAGCGTGGTAAGCTGAAGGCAGGACCTGCATGGTTGATTATTCTTGGGATTGTAGCTGTTGCAGCATTCTTGGCGCTTACAAAGCCATTTTAATATTACCATCCTCTTCAACAGGAAGCGAATATGAGAGAGTAAGCTCGGCAGCATTGCCAAGTTTGTGGTATAGAGTGACATGAAGTTTAGAAAATTAGCTTATGTTTCCAGCTGCCTTATCGCTGGATTGAGCATCACCCATGTGGCCGCCCGTCCAGTTGAGGAAAAGCCGAACGTTGTTTTGGTGTATTTGGATGACGCAGGCTACGGAGATTTTGCTCACAATGGTAACCCAGTGATCGAGACCCCTGAAATCACCAAGTTAGCTAGTGAGGGTAGTAACTTCACTCAGTTTTATGTGACGTCGCCCGCATGTAGTGCGTCGCGTTATTCGTTAATGACTGGACGTTATCCGATTCGCAGTGGCTTTGGCTCATGGGTGATAGGGCCCAGCGCTAAACGTCATCTGCACACCAATGAAACGACCTTAGCTGAGGTGTTCAGAGGCAATGGCTATTCCACGGGTATGTTTGGTAAGTGGCACCTTGGTAGTCCTAATGAAGGTAACAAGATGAGCCTCGATACATTGCCTATTGCTCATGGATTTGATGCTTGGTTGGGAACGAACGTGTCGCACGATTACGGCAATGCGAAATTATTAGAATATGATGGCAAGAGCAACGACCCGATTGCTGGCTATACCACCTTGGCGTATAATTTACCTTCTGACGTAAAGGCGTCGGAATCACTTGTTGGACGCTACACTGATGGTGCAGTGGCATTTATTGAAAAGCATAAGGACAGGCCATTCTTCATCTACCTAGCACATAATCAACCGCACTTGGGTGTGTTTGCGAGTGATAAATTTAAGGGAAAATCGCGTCGTGGGATTTTAGGCGACGCGATGGCTGAGGTGGACGATTCGTTGAAGCGCGTGCGAGCAGCGATTGACAAGGCTGAGCTGACTAATAACACGATCATTATCTTTGCCTCGGACAATGGACCGTGGTTGTTGTTTCAAGATAAGGCCAAGACCAAGTATGGTGAGGCGAGGATGCATGTCGGTTACGCGATGCCATTTCGTGATGGCAAAGGGTCAAATTGGGAAGGTGGGCACAGAGTTCCTGGGATCATCACATGGCCAGGGAAGATCAAATCAGGCAATGACCTCAAGCCAGTGAGCACCTTGGACATCCTTCCTACCCTCTGTAAGTTGACTGGAGCTAAACTACCTAACACACAACTTGATGGTCGCGATATTTCATCGTATCTGCTCGATAAAAACGCGAAGGAGCTTCCTTTTAGCCTAGCGTATAGTGGTGGTCGAAACGAGATGAACGCATTACGATCAGGTAAGTGGAAGATGCATGTGCGCTTAATTTCTCAATTGGGCACCAAGCATGGATTTGATGCTAAAGAGGAAAAGCCAATCCTCTTTGATGTGGAACAAGATCTCAGTGAACGCATTGATCGAGCTGCTGAACAGCCAGAAACCGTGCAGCAACTGACGGAGAAATTACGTGTGTTAAGAGCGAAGCTAGAATCTGAGGGCACACATTGGGATAAGTAATACCACTTAGAGAAACAAAAGAGACTAATGAATTTTTTTGTAAGGATGAAGAGACTAGGCTACGCATTGGGCGAAGGTACTCGCTGTATTCATCTACAATCAGTGTTTTTCTTCAGTCACGATGTAAGCAAAAGAGGAGCTTTGCTCCGTATTGGGGGTGAAAAGTTTTCAGTTTCGAAACACTGCTGCCGAATGCACAAAAAAGGTCGGAAACATCTGTTTCCGACCTTTTTTATAAATGAATATCCTAGCTAATAGGTTTAAGCGCTCTTCTTGCCGCTTGTTCCAGCTGCAGGAGTTGCTGACTTGGTGTCACTTTGCTTAGCCATAGACCCCGATACGACAGGCGCAGGCTTAGATGAGGTATCCGCTGGCTTAGATGAAGTAGCAGCAGGTTGAGTAGCAGCTGGAGTAACCGCAGGCTTGGCTGTTGGTGTTCCTACTGTAGATTTGCCTACGAATATAGCACCAGCCTCGATTGAGATCGTTGCAGCCTTGATGTCGCCAATAAGTTCAGCTTCCTTTTTTAACTCAACGCGGTCAGTTACAGTGATGTTACCATACACTTTACCGTAGATAACTACTGAGCGAGTTCTGATTTCAGCCTTAATGCGAGCATTTTCACCGATGGTGAGAGAGCCGTCAGAAATGATTTCGCCTTCAATTTTACCGTCAACTACGAGGTCGTTGGTGAAGTTTACTTTACCTTTGATCTCAACGTCTGCGCTAAGGATATTGCGACCACCAGTTGCTTGTTTTGAAGAAGAGCTTTGTGAACTTGAAGACTGAGCAGATGAAGATGAAGATGATTGTGAGGACGATCTTTGGCTCTGAGCAGATTGAGATGAACCTGGCTGTTGCTGAGGTTCGTTATCTTTCATGTATCGGGTGAATGGGTTCACAGTGTTATATTATTTGATGGTTAATTTTTTTTTGATACTTAAGAAACCTTAAGTATAATGTTGAATGGAGTTATTCCAGAATGTAGGAACATGAGCTAAAACCTTGATACATAAACGGTTGTCGAGCACTCAGATGACTATTTCTTCCGTAGAGGTAGTATAGTAGAATACGCCTCCTTTTTCCAATTCTTTCTTTGAGATGAAGAATTTGGAATAAAATTTATGGTGCAGGGATTTCTGCTGGCTTCACAGGAGTTTTAGCAGCAGGTGTAGGGATTTTAAGCGGATCTGGTTGTTCCACTTTTGGTTTGTCCTCAGGGATTTCTTCAGATGTTTTTGGTTGCTCTGGAGTTTCCTTTTTTTCAGGAGTGATTTCCTCTTCCTCTGGCTTTGCAATGCTTGCTGGTGGAACTGGTTTTGGTGGAGTTGGAATTTCTTCCTTTTCGATGATCACTGTAGGTTGTTTGACGCCTGAGATATTTGCACCACGTTTGCCAGCATCCTGAAGACGCACAAATTTAGCAGTTTCGGCGACTTTGGTGAACTCAGCTTTTGCGGCGTCGGTTTCGCCAGCTTTCAAGGCTGAATCGGCAAGAGCGAGACGAGCGAAAACAGCAGTGTGACCAGCTTCTGCATCGGCAGCGATATCTTCGAGGCCTTGCTTTGCTGTGGCGTCACCTAGTTCAAGCTTGTAAAGATTGAGAGCTAGCTTCGCATCTGGAGCAACAGAAGACGTTGGGAACTTCGCCAGAAGATCGTTGAGAGTTTCGATTGCAGCAGCCTTGTCAGTCTTGCCTTGCTGTTGGGAGATGAGGTAGCGTCCAGTGGCTTGAGTGCTGTCAGGAGCGCCATTGATAGCAGCAAGAAGTTCTGTTTCACCTTCAGCATTGAAGAGTTTTGATCCTGCTTGCTGCACTTGGATATTTCCTAAACCGGAATAGACAATTGCACCGACAGTGCCGAAAACTGCGACTGCTGCAGCGACGACGAGAAGCTTCTGATTCTTTTCAAGAAATGCGTCGAACTTTGATGGTCCGTGACTGATTTCTGCAATTGGTGAAGATGATTTGTTTTCTGCCATAACGTTGAGGAATGGAGAGATAAGGAAAAGCCCATAGAGAATCAAGCCTTTAGGCAGAAATGATGTGATTTTTTTACCTACAGTGGCTCAGATTCGAAATTGTGCTTTTCATTCGTGCATATCGTGAGCATTTTTTCGCCATGCAAGCACTTGATCGCAACAGGCTTTTAGAGCAACTTCAGCAAGCTAGGTTCTACGGTATTGTTGATGCTGGATACGTGGAAGAACCTGAGATGGTTCAAGCTGCACACGAGTTGTGTGAGGGTGGCGCGAAGATTTTACAGTTGAGAGCTAAGGGCTGGACGGCTGAGCAAGTTGAGGACATGGCACGCTCATTGGTTAAGGTTTGTCGTGAGCATAGCGTTGTTTTTGTGGTGAATGATTTTCCTGCTGTTGCATTGTCGGTTGGAGCTGATGCTGTGCATGTTGGTCAAGATGATGGGACGTTAGCGGCTGCACGCTCGATCGCTGGTGCGGATATGATTGTAGGACGTTCCACGCATTCACTTGAGCAAGCCGAGGCGGCTGAGCTAGAAGGGTTTGACTACATTGGATACGGACCATTATTTCCAACACCTACTAAGGCTGGACGACCTGGAATTGGAGTCGAGCAGATAGTGGAGGTACACGATTCACTGGATATACCTGTTTTTTGCATTGGAGGCATTCGCCGTGACAATCTAGAAGAAGTGATTCTGAAGGGGGCGAAACGTGTGGTTGTGGTCTCAGATGTCTTAACTGCGGACTGTCGTCGCCTGGCTGCAGCTGAAGTAGTAAGCAAGCTTGACAAAATCTCTCTCTAATCTCTATTCGTCCCAACACATTACAATACCATGGCAGTTATCACAGGCGGCACGATCGCAATCGACAATGTTAAGACTCCGAAAGCTGAAGCAACTCAACTTTTGGGTGGTTCAGCAGCGTATGCATCACTTGCAGCAAGCTATTACCACAAACCGGTGCACCTTGTGGGCATCATTGGGCATGATTATCCGCAGGAGCATTTGGATATGCTTGAAAGTCATGGTGTGACACTCAATGGAGTTGAGCGTTCAGAGAAAGAATCATTCACATGGTCTGGTGAATACATGGCGAACATGAATGATCGCGAAACACACGCTGTTGCACTTAATGTTCTCGAAGATTGGGAAGTGAATGTTCCCGATGCAATTGCGGGTGCGAACATAGTTGTATTGGCTAATATGTCACCTGATAATCAACTTGAAATGCTTGGTCAATGCACAGCTGAGAACCGTTTTGTGGTCGCTGACACGATGGACCTGTGGATCACCATCGCTAAGGAAAGACTTTTTGAAATGATGACGCAGCTTGATTTATTCGTGCTCAATGAATCTGAGGCTCGTTTGCTTGCCGAGACCTCAAATCTCATTGAAGCTGGTAAAATGATTCAAGCAAAGGGACCAACAAATGTGATTGTTAAGTTGGGTGAGTTCGGTGCAATTTTGTTCACGCCTCAGGGTGAGAGCTTCCGTTGTTGCGCTTGGCCGCTTGAAGAAGTGACTGACCCAACGGGTGCAGGGGATTCATTCCTCGGTGCGATGGCTGGGTATTTATCTTCTCTTGGACAAGATGCCTTCAGTGTGAAAGATTTATCTCAGGCAATGGTGCGTGGATCAGTAGTCGCAAGTTTCACTTGTGAAGCATTCTCAACTCAGAAACTCCAAGCTGTGACGCGTGAAGACATCGACCAACGCCTCGCTGCACTTCATCAATTAGGCAACTGGGAGCTGTAGTTATTCTTTTAGGCCAATAATTATTGGTTGATCTGAAGGAGTCGACAACTTACCTTCGTATTAAGAAAGCATCGACCTCCCTATAAATGCATGAAATATGTAACCGCCATACTCTCTCTGACCTCGTTTTTTCCTCTGTTTGCACAGGAAATCCCTACACCTGTTGGGCCAGTTGCTGAAGCTGAGCCGGTTGAAGTCACTGAACCAGAGGTAGAAACGGGAGCTGTACAGAAGCCAAACTTGGCAGCAGACCGTGGGAGTATATTTAGTCGGCCCAATGCAAGGGTGATGACCTTGGCGACACCAGGAGTCAGAGGGTCGATCGTTGACAGATTTGGTGAGCCACTAGCTATCAATAAAGTTTCCTGGTATCCCGCATTGCAATTTAAACAATTCGAAGCAGGGGCGACAAAAGAAGAAATTATTGCATGGGGCAAGAAGCGAATTGAGCACGCTAATGAAATTTGGGGGTTAAAGTGGAACCCTAAGGATGCAGTGATTTGGGAGCATTATCGCTTTCGTCGCTGGATGGCTTTGCCGTATACTTTCTTTGTGGTGAATGCCAAACTGAAGGAGGAAACCAAAGACCAGTTGATGGACGGTTTGATTCTCCATCCCATTTACCAACGTTTTTATCCGAATGGAAAAAGTGCGGCTCACGTTATCGGCTACACCGGGATTAAAGGTAAACTTGAGAAAGGACCTATTAACTATGGAGATCCCATTTTCCCATACACGCATGGTAAGTCAGGATTAGAATTAAAGTTCGATTCTGTATTATCTGGCAAGCGAGGGCTAACGAGAAGTCAATATGCTTCAGATGGGACAAAATTTCCTGAAGACGTGATGCAGTCACCGAGTATCGGTGGAACTGTCGTGACTACCTTGAACTTAGCATGGCAGAAGCGTGCTGAAGCAGTGCTGAAGAAGAAATCGAAGCGTGGAGCGATGGTGGTGATTGATGTGCAAACTGGTGAGGTGTTAGTGATGGCGTCGCAACCAAGTTTCGACCTCAATATGTTTGTGCCACGAGCTCTTAGCAAGGACTATGATCTGCTTCTTAAGGATGAGGATAAACCGCTTTATGCGCGAGCCTTCCAAGCAGCCTATCCGCCAGCCTCAGCATTCAAACCACTGGTGGCTCTAGCTGGTCTCAACAGTGGTGTGATTCACCGCGATTCTATTATCGATGTCCCTGCTTATTTGGAGTTCAATGACCACAAATTTTGGGATTGGTCGAAACGGGCAAGAGGACCACTAAACCCGATCAAGGCTTTAGTGATTTCGAACAACACGTTCTTTTATACCATTGGTAACCGAATGAAGTCATCCTACTTTGTTGAGTATGCCAAACGCTACGGTTATGGATCCAAGACTGGGCTTCCTTTAGTGGGGGAAAATCCTGGTAATATGCCGGACGACGTATGGATGCTAAAACATCACCGTCGAAAAATGCACCGTGGTGATCACTACAACAACGCAATTGGGCAGGGTGTGCTGTTAGCAACTCCACTTCAAGTTGCACAAGCGATGGCGGCGATCGCCAATGGTGAATATTTGCCAAAGCTTCAATTAGTGCGACAAGTTCAAGACTCTAAAGGCAAAGTGGTCGCTGCGAACAAGCCTGAGGTGCGTTCTAGCCTTAGAGTCAATCCTGTGCATGTGGCGACAGTTAAAGAAGGAATGATGAAGGTCGTTAACTCTTCGATTGGAACAGGTAGGGGCGGGCGTCTGAGTTACGCCACGCTATGTGGTAAGACAGGAACTGGGCAGTGGAAGCCTGCTAATGATCAATTTGTGGCGTGGTTTGTTGGCTTTTTTCCATTGAAAGAGCCAAAGTATGCTTTTGCTGTGCTGTATGAAGGTGACCCTGGTGAGAAGATCAGTGGTGGCGGTAAAGCCGCTCCGATAGTGAAAGCATTTTTCGATCCATTAGAGGAAGAAATTAAAGCCGCTCTTTCTCCACCAGCACGTGCGGTCATTGTTTCTAATGGGGCTAACAGTAGCAGTGTGACTCCAAACCTTGTGGAAGATGGAGATATCCCTAGAGCTGTGGCGATTGACCCTGAAACGGGTGAAGAGGTGATCCCTCGTGCTGTGCCAGAAGGACAAACTCCAGTCGATCCTGATGAGGAAGAAGTTCCTCGTGCGGTGATTGAACAGCCAAAGAAAGATGACGAGGAAGAGGAAGAAGAAATTCCAAAAGCTCAGCCTGTTTCGCCTTAACTATTTTTTTATTTATACTTTATGATCGTCAAACTTACTGGAACCATTAGCGACGCCTTACCAAACCAATTGATTATCGATGTTCAGGGCGTTGGCTATCAAGTGAATGTGCCATTATCAACTTATGATAAGCTAGCACCTCAAGCAGGTGACAAAGTTGCTATTCATACGCACCAACACATACGCGAAACTGCTCATACACTGTATGGCTTTGCTTCACTCGAAGAAAAGGATGTGTTTTTGTTATTGATTGATCGAGTCAGCGGCATTGGTCCATCGATAGCGATGAACGTGCTCTCGGGGATGACCGTTTCTGGTTTCAAAGGGGCTGTTGCCAATGGTGAATTGGCTATTCTTTCTAAGGTGAAAGGCTTGGGCAAGAAGACTGCAGAGCGTATCGTGTTAGAATTACGCGATAAAGTTGGTGTTGCCGATGCTTGGAAGGCCGCTTCAGAAGGTGTGGTATCGACTGCCGCAGGCGATGCTGAGTTAGCTCTAATTTCGCTTGGTTACAAGCAAGTCGAAGCTCGTAAAGCTATTAAAGCTGCTGAAGGGGTTGAGCCTAAGTCTAGCACCGAGGTGTTGATCAAGTCGGCACTGCGGGTGCTGAATAGCTAGGGTGAATATCCAGCCTTAATGGGCAATGACTCCACACGAAGTATTATTTTACTTCTGCTCAGGCAACTTGTAGTTCGGGAACTTCTTGTCTAGGATCTTCTGATAGACCTTGGCGTCGTCAAGGCGTTTTGATGCTTCCAATGACTTGATGATCATAGTGATCGAATAAGGAAGAATCACTTTGTCTTCGAAGAACTCAGAGATCGATCCGAAGCTGATGGCTGCGTCCTTGTAGTTTTGTTCTTTGAAGTAGATGTCTCCTAACAACCGCAAGAGCGTTGCCTTGGTTTGTCCAGTTGGGTTTTTTTTGAGTGATGCGACAGCGGTTGCTTTGGCTAGTTCAGGTGTGTTGAGTCCGTATTGGCAGAGAGCCTTGTAGAGCTCCATATTGACGCGGTGGCCTTCGTCGGTTTCTAGATTGAGTGCGTGTGTGACGGATTGGATGGCCCACTTGTAGTGCTTGTTTTCGTATTGGCACTTGGTGAGGATTCTCCAATAGGTGACTGGTGTGTCGGATGGGCGTAGCTTAGTAACGCCGAGACTTAGGAATGTTTGAGCGTCGCCAAATTCTTCAGACTTGTAGCACTGAATCCCTAACCAGCGGTAAATGCCCATTGGGATGTCATTGGCAATACCAGCGAGGTTGGCAGCCTTTGCGGCTTTGACGCATTCCACTTTATCTTTCAGATGGTAATTACAGAGAACCGAGATGAGACTGAGTTGCTTCTTGTAAGCCCCTTTGTCTATCTTTTCCGCCTTGGTGATGTGTGGGATAGCCTCTTTATAATTACTTTTTTTGAAGTTGCCCCAAGCTGCCCAGTAGTGAGCATTGAGCACCACGACAGGGTCGAGGTCTTCGATGGTGTCGATTAGTGATTCGTAGCGTAGCACCATCTTGCCATATTTCTCTTGGTTTTTTAGAATACGTGCACTGGCTTGAAGTGCTGCTCCAGCGAGTTGGGTGCCAGGTGATGCTTTGATGACAGCGTCGTAATCGGTCAAGGCTGATTTCATATTCTTGAGTTCGACATAGCACTTGGCTCTTACATCAAGAATGCGAAGCTTACGTAGGTCATTAGGGTAGGCCTTTAGAAAATCATTGAATCCTGCTACAGCGGCTTTGTAATTCTTTGTTTCGAAGTAGCACCACGCTTTTTTGTAGAGAACACTAGGTCGGTTGGCTTCGACAATGAGTTTGACATCGATTTGATCGTAAACTTTTGCTGCCGCTGCGTAGTTTTTACCATCAAATAAAGTCTCGCCTTGCAGCATGAGTGCAGTGTGCATGTAGGCATGTTTAGAAAACTGCTTGCCGTAGCGTATGATGAACTGGTTAACCTGGCCAGTGACGAGATCACTCTTGAGGTTATAGTAGCAAAGGATTTTGCGGTAGTTAGCCTCGAATGCTTCCATGGTGTTAGGAAACTTCTTTTCAACATTATTGAAGGCGTCGACAGCTTTGCGATACTCCTTCATTTTGAGGTAGGCTTGGCCAGCTAGAATTTCTTTTTTACCTAATAAAGAGCCTGTGAGTAGGACACCTTCCATTTCTGCAGCTTTGACCACGCCCTTGTAGTCGCCTTCAGCATAGCTGACAGACATGATTGAGACCAATGCCTGTGGTTTCCATTTGTTCTTTGGTAAGCTGAGTACGATTTCGTATGCTGCACGAGATTCTTTAAACTTGGTGAGCTGGTAGAGACAAAGACCTTTGAAGAAGGTGGCTTCTGCTCGTATCGTTAGGTCGACCTCTTTTTTTGCAATGGAATCGAAGTGGTTTAGTGCCACATCATATTTTTTCTTCGTGTTGAAGATATGGCCCAAGCGTAGATGGGCTTGCTGGAAGTAAGTGCTGGTGATCTGAGACTTCTTGATGGTGTCAGTGAATGCATTGGTCGCCGATACGAGGTCCTTGAGTGACTCGTGGCATAAGCCTTCGCGGAAGAGGGCTTCTTCAACTTCGAGGTTTACGGTCGATTGATCCCCTACAAGGCGGTAATATTTTGCCGCGGTTTTAAATTTTTTGCCAATGCTGGCATCGTAAGCTAAAAAGCGTGCTGAGGCCACGACGTATTCACCTTTTTTGTATTTTGAAATGAGGTTTTTGAAGCCGATTCTGGCATCACGCAGTCGAGAGACCTTGGTGTAGGAATAGGCTAAATAATATTCGGCAGCGGGAGAGTTTTTGTGATTGGGGAACTTTTTGATGTAGCGTTTTAGCTGCTGAATGGTGTTTTGGTAGAGGTTTACCTTGGCCTGAGCTCCATCGGTGGTTTGTGCACTTTGGAATAGGTTTTCAGCACGTTTGAAGGCGTCCTCTCCTGGATCAACATTCAGGTCAGCTTGAGCAAGAGCTGACGGAATCGTGATCAGAAATGCGGCGATGAGGGAGAGATACTTCATGGTAGAGAATTAGTTTTTCTTAGCGGCAATGGTGACGTTGCTGAGCCCTTCAGATTTACAAATGTTGAAAATCTCGAATGCTTGTTCGACAGTGGCACCTTTGTCAGCCCAAATGGTGATGGGCTTGTCAGGGTAGAGGCGTTGGGTTTGATCCATCTGAGCACGAATTTCTTCGATGGCGTAGATCTTTTTTCCGATCTGAAGTTTTCCATCCTTGTAGACTTCGATCACTGTTGCGTGGTCATAGCTATTGGATGTGACTCCTTCCTCTGATGTTGGGAGTTCAATTTCCTTATTAGACTCGACATCTTGTTTCGAAACGTTCCAGGTGAGAATGAAGAATATGAGCAACAAGAAGACGATGTCAATCATCGGAGCAATCTGGAAATTGACCGGTTCTGGCTCGTTGTTACTGAACTTCATGGTGGTGAAAGGTGAGAGTTAGATTCCGTCAATGTCGCGGCGGCCTTCTTCAATCGGCGACGGACCATCATGAACTGAGTGGCTATGGTAAGAATAATCGTCTTCGACCGTTGCTGGCGGAACTTGTGGAGAACTCTGTGAGTTGTG
>CAXMOB010000139.1:0-6861 GCA_964194815.1 Vicinamibacteria bacterium
GTGGAGGAAAGTCCTAGGTCGGTATCGCATGTAGAGACCGGCAAATCATCATGGTATTCAGTGAAGACCAATGGCGGCACGGAGACGGCGAGTGGGATTCCGTTTTCTGACCATAAGTATACCGTAGCGCATCGCACTCTAGCCTTTGGAACGCAGGTTCGCGTGACCAACTTGAATAATGGCAAGTCAGTGGTCGGCACGGTGACGGATCGTGGTCCGTTCATTGCTGGGAGAATTGTTGACCTCAGCTTGCCGATGGCAAAAAAAATCGAGGCTTACCGCGTTGGGGTGGCTCCGTGTAGGTTGGAAGTGTTGGGGAGGTAGTTCTCTATTGAGATTGTGCATATAGAACTGGAGAAAGTATGAGGCTGATTGAACATGTCCAAGGGAGCTAAAAAAGTAGGAGGGAAGGGATTGCACCCACGGAATGTGCACCGTGATGGCTATGATTTTGCAGCCTTGATGGAATCGCATGTAGCTCTGGAGCATTATGTGAAGGTGAATGAGCATGGAGTCGAGACTATTGATTTTGCTGATCCTGCAGCGGTTAAGGAGTTGAACGCGGCTTTGTTGAAGCATCATTATGGAGTTGATGGCTGGGATATACCCGATGGGTTTTTGTGTCCACCTATTCCTGGACGTGTTGATTACATTCACTATGTGGCAGAGTTGCTAGGTGTGAGTGACCCAGGCTCAAGGGGTGAGGGTGGAGATTTGTCGGTGAGGATGCTGGATATCGGCACTGGGGCGAATGGTGTGTATGCACTGCTAGCTTGTAAGGTTTACGGCTGGCAATGCACGGCGAGCGATATTGATTCGGCTTCGCTGGAGAATGTGGCGGCTATTATTGGCCGGAACCCAGAGCTTGAAGGATGTTTACAGTTACGGCTGCAGACCGACAATAGTTACCTATTTGAGGGGGTGATCAGGGATGGAGAACTCTATGATCTTAGTGTCTGTAATCCACCGTTTCATGCTTCGTTAGAAGAAGCAGTCAAAGGGAATCGGCGGAAGGTCGATCATTTGGAAAGAAGTCGTAGGAAGCGTGCTGGTGAAGAAACCGATGCGTCAACGAAGTCGGAGTCGGAGAGTGTTTTAAACTTTGGTGGTCAAAAGGCAGAGTTATGGTGTAAGGGAGGAGAGATTCGATTCCTACGCAAGATGCTGAAGGAGAGTAAAAAGTTTGCACATCAGTGTAAGTGGTTCACCAGTTTAGTTTCAAAAAATGAGAATGTGAAGCCAGCACTGAAGCTCTTAAGTAAACTAGGAGTGAGTGAAGTTAAAGAGATTCAGATGCGTCAGGGGAATAAGGTGACAAGGGTCATTGCTTGGAGGTTTTCCAAGGATTGATCCAGTGTTTGATTTGCAGCCTAGATTAAGGTGTACACGATAATAATCGCATACACTAGCTTGCAGGCGTAGTGGAGGATTTGATCGCACGCGTATCCAATTTTCTCTTTAATTTTGAGGAGGTCAATGATGGCGTGTGCGACGAGTTCAACGAGTGCGAACCATACGTTTCCTGTGATGATCCAGACAAGACCAGCATGAATAAGGCAATGGGCGTATAATGAAAAAATCCAGAGGTATTGTCCTTCAGATGGATCGTTGTTTGAGGAAGATGAGGGTGATTTTGTTCTCGCTAAGTAGCTTCCTTGTAAGGGGTAGTCAGCTAGAACATGGCCGATGGAAAGTGCAAAAAACAGTATGGCAATAGCACCTGCTAGAGGGTAAGTACCTAGTGATTCAATGATTGGATGTGCTAGTAAGTTCACTCAATTTCTGTGTTGTTGGGGTGATGCTCTCTGTAATGGTCAAGGGTGTTAGATGTGCGCTCATTTAGTCTCTTTATGCGTTGACTCAGCAGTTTGATAATTTGGGCCACGATCGCTAGTCCGTCTTGAGGGTAGGCGATGATGAAATTTGATATTTGCGATTTATCTATTCTCCATAACTCACAATCTTGTGAAATATAAACTGAAGCTGTGGCGAGGTCTGGTGAAAAAAGATTGGCTTCTCCGATTGATTCGCCAGCCTGCACGGTGGATAAGTAATGCCTTTCATCACTAGTGAGGTAGGAGACTTGGAATTCACCAGACAGGAGGAAGTATAAGCTGTCTTGGAAGTAGTCTTGTTCGACTACTCGCATGCCAACGCGGGCATAAAAAAACTCACCATAGCTAGCTAGTAACTTTAGTTTATCCTCGCTTAGGTCAGAAAAAATCCCTGAGGCCGGGAGGGACCTCTGTGAGTCTTTTATTGGAGTGGGAGCCTCTATATTTAATCGTATTTTTTTCACAGGCATACTTGGTGAGCTTTTTACTATGTCAATTGTATCGCCCTAAAGCAACAGGAATTGTGGGCTACTATTTTTGGGTCAGATAAAAAACACCGTCCCATTCAGGGTTTTGTTGGAGATGCTCTCTGTAGAACTTGATCAGAGGTTCCTTTCTTCCTGCGATAATTTCAAGTATATCCTGACGATCTTTTGTGTTGAGTGATGAAGCGACTTTCTCAAAATTAGTAAGGTGATTCACTGGTGTATACAGTTTGACTTTTGCCTCTCGCCCCTTGACAACGAAGGTGCCGATATAATGGAATTGGCTTTGGTGAGTGGAGGATGAAAGCCGGATGATTTCCTCGCTGACAATGAGTTTGAGATTTAATTTACTAGTGAGAGCTTCCAATCTTGAGCTGAGGTTGACGGCATCTCCAATCACCGTGAAGTCAGCTCTTTGCGTTGATCCAATCTCACCCACCAAGACATCTCCATGGTGGATGCCAATTCCAATACGAAGCGGCTGTTCTGGGGATGCATTGTATCGTTGGTTGAACTTATCCAAGGCCGTTAGCATAGAATTGGCTGCGGTGAGTGCTCGATCCACTTGTTGCTGAGGGGTCATTGAGCCAAGTTCACCCCAAGTTGCCATGATGGCATCGCCTATAAATTTATCAACGGTGCCGTGCTGTTCAAATATCACGCCAACCATGGTTTCTAAGTATTGGTTGAGTTCATTGAGTAGTTGCTCTACTGGCAAGGCTTCGGATTTAGCTGTGAAGTCACGTATATCAGAAAAAAGAATGGTGACGGGGCTACGTTGGCCTCGTGCGGCAGCGTAATAGCCATCGGGTGCTTTTACGATCGCTGCGGCAATTTCAGGTGACATTGATCGACTTAGGTGTGTTTGAAGCGACTTTCTACGTATCATGTCTTCGCGACCAATGCATATCATAGAGCCGGTTGTTCCAGTGAATATAGTTAGTAGAAAGGGACTGGCTCCGATGAGAAAGGAATTGGAGTAGCAGCAGAATATTGCGGTGGCCCAGAGGACTAAGCCCACAAACGTGGCTAATAGGTAAACGCTGAGGCGTGTGCTCATACAGTTTACTGTAAACACCCATAATGCACCAGCGGCGATCAAGGAGAGGAACCATGGAGTGGAATCTACAGTGTTTATATCGTGCAGCCATCCGTCAGATAGGGTGGCTGCAAGACTGTGTAGGTGTAGCTGAGCTCCGTTGACTTGGCCCCCCGTTGTGTAATGGCGATCTTGAAACAGTTGAGACGATGGGCCGATGACGACGACCTTGTCCTTTAATATAGCACCTTGCTGGAATTTGTTGTTCCAACTTTCATCTTCAAAGAGTTGGTTTATCCCGTGTGCGGGATAGATATCGATGAATGATTCTCCTTGTCGAAGTTTAGGTAGTTTCATTCTGTCACCTTGATGGTGCGTTTTTCCTAATTGCGTTGCCGCTACTGAAGCTAGTGAATGCCAGGTAGGTTCACCAACAAATGGACTTGTTTGATTTTCTCGCGAAAGTGTGGTGCTCAGTTTGGCGTGGCGCACAATGTTATCGCTGTCGGGGTGAAAGTTGACATAGCCAAAAGGAGTTTCATTATCGTATGGACCTAAAAAATCCACTAAGGGTTCAGCTATCATGTATTGCGTGCCTAGGCTGTCAACTGGCTCAAATGATGAGGCGAGAACGACTTTGGAGCGGTGTTTTTCTATGGTCGACGCCAAGCTATCGTCACCATCAGGAAATTTGTCAGATGGCTTAGAAAGGACAAGGTCGATGACGACAAGTTTTGCACCAGCATTGATTGATCTTTCAATGGCCATAGCGTAGATTTGCCTGCTCCATGGCCATTGGGACTGCATTAGCGTGAACGCTTTTTTGGCCTCATCCGCTTGGTAGCTACCTTCATCAGCAATGGTCATTTCCATGCTTGCTGCATCAATCCCTAAGAAAATGAAATCATCTCGTCGTTGGTAAGTCGTATCTAATTCTACAACAGAGTCACGTATCGCGAGGTCTGTCTTTGCTAGTAACGATTTAATACCTAGTGTAAAATAAATGATAAGCAGGGAGGCAATGAAGACAAATGAATAGAGGCAGCGTTTCCATAAATTATGGGTATTATGTTTCATTTTCTACTTGATATATATTTAAATCTAGTGTTAGCCTTAATCGGTTAATTACAAGTAAAAAGAGATGACAACAATGATAAAAATAATCCCCATTCTAATTGTAAGCACGAGTTGTAGCGGCCTTACGCTGGCAGCAGAAAGTGATTCCGTGCTAAGTCAACTCGGCCAAGATATTTACAACTCTGATAATTTCTCTCTAGGAGCGCTTGATGACGAGGCTCTTTTTGCACCCACTAGCGATGGAAATAGTGATCTAGGGGAGCAGCTGATCTTGAAACGTAGTCCATCGCGATCGGTGATTAGATTAAATGTTGAGACACATTTGCTTTATTCTAACAATATATCTAATGTCGATGAGGGCACCCAGAACGGGTTCGTCTTTAGTGGCAATATGGCCGCCAGTTGGGTTCAGACTATCGGTGAGAACTTATTTTCAAATATCTCAGTGCAGCAGAGTTTTTATCAATATGAGAATAACGTAGACCTTGATTTTACGAATACCCGGACCTCTGCTGGCTTGGTGAAATTTTTACCCAGTGTCGATGTGGCACTGAGGGCTGATGTGGTGTATGATTATGCTCGCCATAATTTTCTATCCGATAAAATCCACGGGATTACGAGTGTTCGGCTGGCGGCTAGTAAGACCTTTTTTCATTCGCCAAAGCGGGTTTCCTATGTCGGCCTTGATTTGAGTTCTGATATAGATTCAACAGATGGCCTGGTGGAGAGAAATTCATGGACAGCTAAAATTGGACACACATGGAAGATCAATGACTCTTTCACAGTCAGCGGGTTTGCCGATATAGCACGTTATGACTATGACGAAAATGGTAGATCCGACACGACTGTTGCGATTGGGGTGAATATGGAATATGGGATAACGGCGAATGTTTCTCTCTATTCCTCTGTTACCTACATTGATAATGATTCGAATATCTCGGGACTCGATTACACCTCCTCTTTAGGCTCACTTGGTGTGGGACTGAAGGCAACCTTCTAACCCATATTGATACAATGAAATATATTCTTCCAATAGTCGCCAGTTTGTCCTTGGTCTTACCGGCCTCAGCAGCTCAATTCACCTCGGCAGTGGTGAGTAAAAAGATAAATAAAGTTACCGTTTTTGATATTCAAAAAACCCCACATTCTGCGAAGTTAAAAGAAACATTAAGCACGAGGAATTCAATATTAACTGGTAGGCGATCCCGAGCGGAACTGACATTTTCTGACAGTTCGATAGCACGACTTGGGGCTAATACGGCTTTTAGCTTTAAACCGTCAAAAAGACGTTTGGAGCTGCAGTACGGGACGATGTTACTGCAAGTTCCAAAAAATGCGGGAGGGGCAACCATTCATACAAGTTCTGTGAGTGCTGCAATCACTGGCACGACGATCCTGTTTGAATACAACAAGGGTAAGTGGATAAAGCTGATATCCTTGGAAGGAAAGGTGAGTTTAAGGACTTCTAAGGCTGGGAAGATAACGATTAAACCGGGCCAAATGTTATTCCTAAAAGAGGACGGAAGTTTGTTAACGAAGCCGGTAGACGTTGATCTGAAACGTATCTTAGAAACTTCTCAGCTATTGAATCATAAACTTTTTGGCAGGCTGCCAAAAGGGGTGATGGAGAAAATAGTAAAAGAGGTGGAGAAACAGCAAAAGTTGTTAAGAAAAGGGACGTTAGTGCGCCAAAATATCCATAAAGACCCCACTGTGGTCCAAGTGCACAGGGACACCCAGAGAAGGCATAGGCATCCCAGTGGTAATGTTTCGCCAGTTGAGATGCCGCCGACTCCCACTTTACCTAAAGTTCCTTACCAACCACCACCTCCAATGGAACCGTATTATTAATGGGTAATGTAGAACAATGTCGTGGTGGATAAAAATCTAGAGAGTCTGGACGAAATAAGATCTGTTGATGAAGTCAGAGAGCGGGCGTCGACAGCAGTTTTGGCAGCCCACCTTCTACGAGCTGTGCATGCGCATCATGTGACTCTTAATGCCTTAGCTGATCGTAAAGCCAATTTTTTACTAGGTGCAACATTCATCAGTTTGTCTATCATGTTGACCACTGATTTGAGGGAGATGACAGTCACCATTTCACTTGTGACTATTTTGTCGCTCATTGTTGCCGCCTTTGCTGTTTTATCCGTGATTCCCAATTACAAGGTTAAGAAAGACGGTCTGCGTGAAAACCTATTTTTCTTTGGCTCCTTTGCGGAAAGAGAATTCGATGATTTTTTTGAAGACGTAGAAAACATCCTTCAGTCAGAGCAAAAAATTCGTGAATGTTTCGCTCATGACATCCACACCATTGGAAGAATATTACTCAAAAAGAAGTATTTTTATCTTAGTTGGGCTTATCGAATATTTCTTTTGGAGTTGATGCTTACACCAATCAGCTTACTTATCGAAGGGGGAGGGT
>CAXMOB010000140.1:0-13371 GCA_964194815.1 Vicinamibacteria bacterium
CCTGACAACCTCACCACTTGGAAAATTAAAACTTGGGCGATGTCCCACGGCACTAGGGTCGGTGAAGGCTCTGCAGAAGTGATCACATCGAAAGATCTGATTATACGCCTACAAGCACCTCGCTTCTTTGTAGAAAAGGATGAAGTCACACTCTCAGCAATAGTGCACAACTACCACGACGCTGCACAACAAGCGACTATAACTCTCGAACTCGAAGGTGGCACTATCAAATCGCTCTCACCACTCACCCAAAAAGCCAAACTCGCAGCAAACAACGGTGAACAGAGAATCGACTGGAAAACTAAAGTCAGCGGCGAAGGCATCGCCATCGTGCGGATGAAAGTCGTCACAGCCAACGATTCAGACGCCATGGAAATGACTTTCCCAGTCTACGTTCATGGAATGCTTAAACAAGAAGCCTGGAGCAATGTCATCCTACCTAAGCAAGACAAGACATCGGTCACATTCAATGTGCCTGCAGAACGTCGCCCTGAACAATCACGCTTAGAAGTGCGCTACTCACCAACCATCGCTGGCAGTATCATTTCAGCACTCCCCTACCTATCAGAATACCCATATGGCTGCACCGAACAAACCCTCAACCGTTTTGTTCCTACAGTCATCTGCCAAAAGCTCTTACTCGATCTCAACATAGATCTCGAAGCGGTGCGAAATCAACAAGCGAACCTCAACCCGCAAGAAATAGGCGACGACAAGGAGCGCCTAGCACAATGGAAACGATGGAAGCGTAATCCTGTATTCGACCCTAAAACTGTCGCTAAGATGACGGCCAAGGGAGTCGAACGTCTTGTAGAAATGCAGAACAACGATGGTGGCTGGGGATGGTTCTCCGGATACAATGAATATTCCTACCCACACACCACTGCTGTTGTCGTTCATGGACTAATTCAAGCGAAGAGCAATGGGGCAAATGTCCCCAAAGACATGATCTCACGTGGCATCAATTGGCTCGCAAAATACGAAGCGAAAGAACTACAAAAGCTCATCAATGCGAAGAAGGAAATCAAACCCTTCAAAACACAAGCCAGTGACCTCGATGCCTTCGTGCGACTCATCCTTGCAGAAAACGCCAAGCATAACGTCGAAATGCTAGACTTCCTCTTCAGAGATAAGCTCAAGCTTTCTACTTATGGAAAATCCATTACAGCGATGGCATCCCACTATGCTAAGGATGTAACAAAGCGTGACGCTATCATCAAAAATATCGAGCAACTGCTCGTCTATGATGACGAAAATCAAACTGCCTACCTCAACCTTGGTAACCAAAACTATTGGTGGAGATGGTATGGCTCTGAGTTCGAAGCTCAGGCATGGTATCTCAAGCTGCTCGCTCTCACCAACCCGAAGAGCAAGCAAGCCAGAGGCATCGTCAAGTATCTCGTCAATAACAGAAAGCACGCAACTTACTGGAATTCGACACGTGACACAGCCTACTGTATCGAAGCCATCGCTGCCTACCTCAAGGCCAGTGGTGAATTCGACCCGAATGCAACAGTTGAGGTTTTACTCGACGGCAAACTCTACAAGACTGTAAAAATCACTAAGGAGAATATCTTCTCCTACGATAATAAGTTCACCGTTACTGGCGATGCACTCACCACAGGTAAACACACTGTAGAAATTCGCCGCAAAGGAAAGGGGCCGCTCTACACCAATACTTATCTCACCAACTTCACAAAAGAAGACTTTATCACCAAGGCTGGACTCGAAGTGAAAATCGAGAGACGCTACTACAAGCTCACACCTAACAAAGAGGCAACTGACGCAGTTGCAGGAAAAAATGGTCAGGTAGTGAACCAAAAGATCGAGAAATTTATCAAGACCCTTCTCAAGTCTGGCGACAAAGTACTCAGTGGCGACCTGATCGAAGTCGAACTCATCATTGAATCTAAAAACGATTACGAATACCTGCTCTTTGAAGACCTCAAGCCTGCGGGTTGTGAGAATGTCGAAGTGCGCAGTGGTTATATTAATAAGGGCCTGCGTGCCTACATGCAAATTCACGATGAAAAATCGTCCTTCTTCGTGCGTCAACTTCAACGCGGTAAACACAACCTCCGCTACCAGTTACGTGCTGAAATTCCAGGTAAGTTCAGTGCCCTTCCTGCCAAAGCCGAAGCCATGTATGCCCCTGAACTCAAAGCCAACTCAGACGAGATCAAACTCCGTATCGAAGATAAGAAGTAAAGACATCGGTGCCCTGAAAGGGCTGATCTTTCATAGCCTAGGGCGCCGCCCTAGGTTTTTTCATTCCCTCATCCATGGAGCCCTGAATGGGCGGCCCAATGCATCAGCAACCGAGCTTTTACCATTGGCAACTCTAACCGCCTCGCTAGACTATCGTGCATGAACATACAACGTCGCGATTTCTTAAAAGTTCTTGGACTCACCTCATACCATTCTGAGTTTCAAAAAAGACTAATGCGAGGCTGATTTCTTCTTAAATCAAGACGTGATGATGATGCAGAAGCTTTCTCCTCACTTCCCAGTCTCAAAGAGATTACCGAGGTATAAAAACAGCGAAAATTACTTGCTTCTTGGTTTCATAAGATATGAATCAACCACTTTGCCGTTGAGCAAAATTGTCTCAATTTTCATCTGCTTAGCAGAAAAGTCTAACTGCATCACGTGATGACCACGACTCACGTAACCACCGTCTTGAAAATACCAGTGATCAGGCTTTGGCTGACGTTGACCAACCCCTAAGCCGCCCTCACCAATATAAACAACCCCTGTTGGGTCCTTCTTACCATTGCGAATGGGAACTGTGCGTTTGATACAGTGACCGTCTGACTCTAATGAGAGATCTACATTATATTTCTCGAACAATGGAACGAAAACAGCAGCTTGACTAGGAACTGACTTCACAGCAGGAAACAATGGTCGATGATAGTTCGTGACAAGCCACTTAGACTTCGGACGTAATGCGGCCAGTTGCTTTTCAAGCCACTCCTTCTGTGGGCCTTTCGCACTGACGTTAGTGTCTAAAGTCACGATATTAACATCATCTGTAAGTTGTGTTGTATGCCAATAGCTGTGCTTCTCAGTCATCTTCTTCAAGTTGAACACTTCAAAAAAGATGGGTCCGCCATCATGATTACCACGTGTCGGGATCACCGGAAGCACACGACCATCATCTAGCGTGGTTAGCTCATGATGACTCAACCAAAGGCGCCATTGACGCCAACTATGGCCACTTACGATATAATCTCCGCCATGACAAAACGCTATGATTTCAGGCTTTGTCTTAAACTCTTTTGCCATCCTTAGGTTTACTCGAGAGCGATCGGACATCCCGGAACGTGAATCTCCACCCACCAAGAGCTTAAAGTCACCAGCCTTAGGGCAGGTTTTGAAATACAGTTGACGTGACAACTCCCCATCACTTTCCATCACAAAGTAATACTTTGTATTTGGTTTTAACTTACTCAAGACAGTGTGATGGTAATGAGCTGTTTTCGTGTCCTTTGCCTCTTTCGCGTTAATCGAATACGCTCCATTTTTCTGGCTAGCTAAATGGTGATCATATTTTGCTATATCTTTCCCAAATGGCTTGGTGCCGTAGTGAAGCACATGCTTTTTACCTGACGCTGCTGTGCTCCACGAAACAGTCGCTGTTGTAGACGTATCACCTGACCAAGTCACTCTCCATTGAGCTGGAGTCGATCCCTCCAGTGGAGTCAATCGCTTCAGTAGTTGTTTATAGTCAGCTTTTTCAATCTGTTCATCGGTCATGTCCGTCGCGGAAAGCGAAGACACACTCAGCACACACAAGGCGGCGAGCCATTTAGTTCTATTCAGTATTTTCATTTTTAATGGTATTTTCTTTGTTAAGTTTATTTTGTTGTTGAAGCCAAAAGAATAAAATCAAGGGCACCATACAGTTACCGCATCTTAGCAAGGCCTCTCCCCACAAGATATCGCCAAACGCAATAGGCCGAGACAATGCGGTCAAGCCACCCCAGATAGCCATCCACAAGAACAGTGACTTGCGTTGAAGAAATAGCACTAAAATTGCCAAGATGACATCCATTATTCCAATCATACGTAGTAAAATTTCGCAAACTGAGTTGGACAATGTCACCGAAATGCTTTCAAAACCGCCAATCAATAAATCTTTAAACCCAGGATGAAGCATAAAGGCCTCAACCCCATGAGTGGCAAATGTCAGCGATACCGCAATCACCAACATCCATCTCACTACACGAAAACCATCCCCCGTATCCTTCGGCTTCATGTACAACAAGAGCCAAAGTGCTAAACAGGGCAACCACCTCGTCGCGTGGGCCGGAATCGCCCAGTCACTATACGCAGAACCACCATTGAGCATCTTACAAAGTGACAGTGAAATTATATACGCCCCCATCACTAAATAGACAAATGACAATGCTCGCTGCCGCTGCAACAATGGAATAAGCATCAGCCAGGCCACAGCCATCAACCCAAACGTCACCCATTTGTCGATAGCACGAATGTGCTGGGAATGAATAAAGCCCTCTTCGCTTCCAGCCACTTCAGTCAGGTCAACATCCTCCGACACGTCAATAACCTCGTCTCCAAAAAGCATCATATCAGAGTAGGCTACCACCTCAACTTCCTTCACTCGCTCCAGTTCATTTTGCTTCGTTATATATTTACTGATCGCTGTCCCTTCATAAAAAAAATTCATCGTGAAAATAGCAGTAAAGACCAATGCCGTGACAACGGCGAGTCCATATTTCAGTGCTGAGATTTTCATAATGCGTGTATTCAATTAACCCGATATTTTACAAGATCTTACAATAATTCGACCAAAAATCTAATTCATGTCAGATAATTTGTGGCATCAAAGATATTGGTCTACCAAACCAACTAGTCCAAGAAAATAAAAATGCTCTACTGCGTCAAACAGTAGAGCATCAAAATCAAAGTCATCGAATTAGCCGATGAGGCTTTGACGGTATAAATTTAGTCAATAAGCTCAGGCCAGTCTTCTGTGTGGAAGAATTCGCCTACTGGCTTATCAATACGCTCGTATGTGTGAGCTCCGAAGAAGTCACGCTGGGCTTGTAGCAAGTTCGCAGGGACACGCTCAGCACGATAAGCATCGTAGTAGCTAAGTGAACCACCAAATGATGGAACTGGGATACCGTTAACAGCAGCAAGTGCCACCACTTCACGCCAATCTTTCTGACCTGAGTTAAGTACCTCAGTGAAGAATGGAGCAAGCATGAGATTTGAAAGATTTGCATCCGCCTCATAAGCTTCAGTGATATGATTGAGGAAGCGTGCACGGATGATGCAACCACCACGCCAGATACGAGCGATAGCTCCGAGATCAAGATCCCAGCCCTGTTCTTTACCCACCTTAGTGATAAGGTCTAGCCCCTGAGCGTAAGAAACGATCTTAGATGCGTAGAGTGCGTTACGCACTTTCTGCACAAGTTCTGCCTTGCTGAGTGAACCTAGATCAAAGCTCCAGTTATCAGGCCCTTGAAGGATACCTGATGCCACCTTGCGTTGATCACGCATAGAGGAAAGAATACGAGCTTCTACTGACCCTGCGATTGTTGAGAATGGAACAGCTTGTTCAACTGACCCCATCACAGTCCAACGGCCTGTGCCCTTCTGGCCAGCCTTGTCAACGATGAGGTCAACAATGTCCTTACCAGTTTCTGGATCCTTTTGCTTGAAGATACTTGCTGTGATTTCAATGAGATAGGACTCAAGGTCTCCTGCATTCCACTCAGCAAAAATGTCAGCGAGTTCTTCGTTGCTGAAGCCTGCTGCTTTGAAAATGTTGTAAGCCTCACAGATGAGCTGCATGTCACCGTATTCAATGCCGTTGTGCACCATCTTCACAAAGTGACCTGCGCCACCTTCTCCGATGTGAGTCACACAAGGAACACCGTCAACTTTAGCTGAGATAGCTTCGAAAATTGGCTTCATCACTTCCCAAGTAGATGCTGGACCGCCTGGCATAATGGAAGGGCCCTTAAGAGCACCCTCTTCGCCACCAGAAACACCCGCGCCGATGAAACGGAAGCCTTTTTCTGAGAGATATTTTTCACGACGCACTGTGTCGGTGTATAATGTGTTACCTCCATCAATAATGATATCGCCTTGGTCAAGAAGTGGAATGAGTGACTCGATCACTGCATCCACTGGTCCACCAGCTTTCACCATAATTTGAACCTTACGTGGAGACGCAAGCGAATTTACAAACTCTTCAAGAGTTGCACTACCCACAAGGTTCTTACCTTGGTTTTCAGCGATGAATGCATCAGTCACTGAAGTTGTGCGGTTATAAACGGAAACCTGGAAGCCTCTGCTCTCAACATTGAGAACGAGGTTTTGTCCCATCACAGCAAGACCAATAAGGCCGAAATCACTTTTACTCATAATGTTTAAACACGGCGTTTTTTACCGCGAACGGCTGTATAGCAAGCAATGGCTATAGGGGCAACTAGAACTTGTGGCATGGCGACCGACATTTTTCGCCAATTGCCTTTGAATTTTTACCCGTCTGTGACAGTCTCACCCTATTGTAAGGCGATTCAAGACACGGGTCGCCCCCTCTGTTCACCCATGAAACTTCGGCGCTTCATCCACAAACTTCGTATGTTCTTCACGATCTTGATCGTGCTAGGAATCGTTGGCGTCATCAGTGCTGTCATTTACCTCCACAGCGTTGGGGTGCCAGACTTCGTCAGAGAACAAGTGCTAGACGAACTGAAGAAGAGGAATATCCACCTTACCTTCGATTCGCTCAAGTACAAACTCAACCAAGGACTCGTTGGCGAAAATATCAAGGTCTTCAATGATAATAAGCACGAAAATCAAGTATTTGCGGCAGAGGCTCTGACCATTGATATGGATAAGACTAAGCTTCTACGCCAAGTCTATGAACTAGATTCCGCGTCAATTTTTAATGGTGCCATTTCACTCCCAATCGCTCCCGACATCCCCAATTCCCCCACCCTCAACATAAATGACATAGCCGGATCATTCTCACAGTCCAACCAACAACAAATTGAATCATCCGACGGCCTTTCCTTCCATTACCATGGGGTGAAAATCGTATTAAAAGGCCGAGCTTGGATCACCCCGTCCGATGAAGAACCTAAAAAACTCACCATCGAACAACAACAAGCTCGCGTTGATCTGTTCCATAAAGTCACCGAACATATTCAAAAACTCAAATGGTCTAGCCCCATTCCTCCTACCTTAACCATCACCTCTGACGGAGATCTCAGTGATTTTAAACAACTGGTCGTGCAATTTTCGCTCACCGCTAACGATATAAGCTACAATGGTGTTTCCATTTCCAACTTGAAATTTTCAGGGGAACTCAACAAACAGCTGCTTCGGATCAATAAATTTTCATTCAACGACACCCAAGGCAACTTTAATGCCCAAGCCGATCTCTCACTCGCTGCACACCGAGGCCACTTCTCGATGACTAGCACGGCAAACTTTAAACAACTCATCCGCGAGGTATTGGGTAAAACATTCGCTGACGAAGTCGACTTTAATGGCAGTAATCTCATCGAAGCGAATGGCTCGGTCACCCTTCCTCACACCACCGAAGATGGTGATACAGAAAAATTCCACCTCCAATTGATCGGCAAAGCAGAATGCCGCGACGTAGAATACTTCGGCGTCACCTTCGACTACATTGGCACACTCTTCAGCTGGAAGGATAAGTCCCTATTCCTCGACAAACTCCAAGCCTACCACAATGACAGCGAGTTCAATGGCCGACTATTGATGACCGAAAAGGAAATCAAATTTAGCTCTAACTCCTCCCTACCACCACAGGTTTTCATGCCATTTCTCAAAGGGCGAGGGTTTGATCGCACTCTCGCAGAGGTAGTTACCACAGAAGAATCGCTCTTCAACTTGTCAGCCAAAGGAACCATTAATCGCCAAGATATCACTGACTGGAAAGCAACTGGTGATATTTACATAGGTAATGTAAGCTACCGCGACACTAAAATTACAGAGGCTAGTGTCGACTTCAATTTGTCTAATGACAAATCTGTCTACACCAATGCATCAGCTGAGTTCGACCATTCCAATTGGTGGAAAGTTAAGAAATTTGGCGGTGACACCGAAGGTTACGGATCAGCTGATCGAGTTGAAGTACACAAAGATCCAGTCACCGGCTTCACTGACATCACTCTCGATGGTGTAGAAGGCAAAATGTGGCCAGCTCCGGTGATTCGCTTGTTCGACCGAACAGCCTTCTCACTATTTGAAAACCTCCACCTTGAGTCTCCTATCACCTTTGCAAGATCCGACTTCAGTTTCAACTTCAAGCCACCGATCTTCCACACTCAAGGAAATGTCCACCTCAGTGACTTTGTCATGTCGGGTTACCGGATGAAAGACACCAAGTTCAAACTCGATATCAAACGCGGTGACACCATCATCAAAGACATTTCGACCACCATCGACTACGCTCCCTACTTTAAGGAAAAACTACAAGCTAAAGCCACACCTGGAAAATTACAAATTGATAAGGTCGACATCCAGTATGACATCGATTCAGATAAAGACCAGCTCCTCATTATAAGTGGCATTAAAGGGGCTGTCTGGCCCGGAGCTGCAACCGCTCTCTTCAATCCTAAAACAGCAAACTTCATTTCTAAACTCGAGTTCACTCAACCCATTGTCTCCAACAGCTCCAATCTCATTGTCATTCAAAACCAAGACACATGGACAACCATTTTGAAGCTCGATGTCGACACCATGGCGTATAACCATGTCGCCATCAAAAATGGCACATCAGAAGTCACCATCTCAGATGGAGAAACTCTCTTCAAAAGCACTAAACTAGACTTTGACAATTCAAATTACACAAATTTTATAAAACACGGTGGCAGCGACTTTACTACCGCCAGTGCCGACACGGTGGTGATTGCCAATAATCGCACCACTGTCACCAACCTCGAAGGAAAGCTCTGGCCAGGACTGGTCGCAAGCATGTTCAATAAAGAATCTGCCGAGATGCTTGACAAGCTAGACTTCACCACACCCGTCGAAACGCTAGGCTCGGATCTAGAGTTTTTCTACGGTGACAAACCTGTGGTTAAAGCCTCCCTTAAGCTAGGTCAAATGGCTTACAATGATATCCCACTACGCTCTGCTGACATGCAGTTCCTTAGCGAAGGCGACTTGCTCACCTTCTCAGATATCACAGCGAATTTCGACCACAGCAAATACCCTATGCGAGCAGAATTTGGTGGTCCAAATAGTAGTGTCGCCAAAGCAAAAAAAATAACGCTCAACACCGAAACTGAATTAGTCAGTATTAGTTCACTCGCTGGTAATTTTTGGCCAGCTCCAGCGGTCGGTTTATTCAGTAAAGAAATTGCTAGCGAACTCGAAGAATTTCGATTCGCCACCCCACCCTTCTCCAACACATCAGGCACCGTCGACATCAGCGATGCCGGCAAGCACACCCAACTCACCACCACTCTCAACGCTGGCAGGTTCCGCTACAACTTCCTTGATGAAGATGTCAATGGCACTTCCTTCACCTCCACCATCCAAACAAACTCACAATCAGTCACCCTCAACGACATCAAAGTCGAACTGCTAGGAACTAATAAATACAAGCATGAGTCGAAAAACAAAATGGTCTACCCACTATCTGGCACCTTTACCTTCGACTACATTAAAGACATTCCAACCTACGTTGGCACTTTGGCATTAAACCGCATCTCTATTGCAGGGCTCGCTAAAACTTACGACTTTGAAGACCTCAATAAAGGGCAATTTTCTACCCTTCTTCAATTCAAAGGTGACACAAGTGGTACAAAAAGTCTCAACTCCACAGCCACCAGCACCTTCCATGTCTCAGATTCTAACATCGCTAACATTCCCATTATGGGCCCATTTTCAAAACTCATCAACATCATTGGAAAATCAAAGACAAATGATGGAATTGGTTACTCCCAAATTAAATCGGCAGCTGGCACCTACACGATCAAAAATGGGGTTGTGCAAGTCCTATCACTCACAGCGAAATCTTCTAGCCTAGAACTATCTGCATCAGGTTCTTACAATCTCGACAACGACTACGTGAATATGAAATTTGAAATCAACGGCTTCAAAAAAGCTATCGGTATCCTAGAACTCATCAGACCAATAGTTTCAAATTTTCCTATTATTCAAGGCACTCTAAAATACAAGGCCTACGGTAATATTGATAAGCTCAAAATTATTCCAGACCTATAGGCAACCAAAAGCTTCCGGCAACCAAAAGCTTCCTAACTGGAGCCCACGCCTCAAAATCAGGCTTCAATAAATACCCTTGCAGCAAACATGATATCCAGTTACCAATCAATCACTATGAGCAAAGCAGTTGTTTTATTTTCCGGTCAAGGTGCCCAGTCAGTAGGCATGGGTAAAGATCTTGTTGCAAACTACCCTATAGCCAAAGAACTCTTCACCAAAGCTGATGCCGCTATCGGTTTCTCTTTGAGTGAAATCATGTTCGAAGGCCCTGAGGCAGAACTCACTAAAACCTCACGTTGCCAACCGGCACTTTACCTTCACGGTTTAGCTTGCCTCGCAGTGCTCAAGGAAAAGGTGCCATCATTTGAAGCGACTGCTGCTGCAGGCCTCTCACTCGGTGAATTTACAGCACACGCTGCTGCTGGCACATTCAGTTTTGAAACGGGCCTCAACATCGTAGCACAACGTGGCCAGTTCATGGAACAAGCTTGTGATGCAACTGAAGGCTCAATGGCTGCCATGATAGGTGGTAAACCTGAGGACGTAGAAGCACTTGCAGCAGAATCAGACGTCGATGTCGCTAACTTCAATGCTCCAGGACAAATCGTTGTTTCAGGCAAGATTGATGGCATCGATGCCGCTGTTGCTGGTGCAAAAGCAAAGGGCATCAAGATTGCCAAGAAGCTGGACGTAGCTGGAGCTTACCACTCACGCCTCATGCAATCGGCACAAGACCAACTTTCTACTGTCTTAGCTGACACTGAGATGGCAGCTCCTGCGATTCCGGTCGTCTGTAACTTCGCTGCAAAGCAAGTCGCTGACGCTGCAGAAATCCGTGAAACACTCGAAAAACAAGTCACGGGCTCAGTGCGTTGGACTGAATCCATGCAGTCATTGATCGCTGAAGGTCACACGACATTCATCGAACTCGGCCCTGGTGGAGTTCTCGCTGGACTCATGAAGCGTATCGACAGATCAGTTAAAGTAATCTCGATAAGTGACGCTGCTTCATTAGAAGCTGCAGTCGAAACACTTACGGCAGAAGTCTAAAAAAACTTCATTCACCTACAAAAAAAATCTTGCGTAATCGCCTATTTTCATCATAGTCCGCCTCGCCGCAAGGCACAAACGAAAGCGAAGTGGAGCGGTAGCTCAATTGGTTAGAGCACCGGCCTGTCACGCCGGAGGTTGCGGGTTCGATTCCCGTCCGCTCCGCCATCGTTTACTTAAAAAGGCCATCCTTAACCGGGTGGCTTTTTTGTGTTTAAATCACTCAACCCCTTTTACCTCGTCCCTTTTTCCCTTTGCCTTTTAGTCAAGATAGGTTAAACTTATACGATGGCAAACCGAGCTCAACTACCCTACCTCATTCAACTTCTGGACGATGATTCAGAAGCCACGCGGGCTGCCTTAACAAAACAATTTAGTCACTTTGGGGGTGACATCAGCGACGACATTGCGTCCTTGCAAGTCGACCTCTCGCCAGAAGACCGCTACCACCTCAGTGGTATGCTCCACCCAGCTCGTCGTACCACGCTCATCCATGAGTGGATCGTGCCTGAGAGTCTCAACCACGATTGGCAAAGCTTTGAACATTTATTACGCCTACTCTGCGATTTTATGCATGACGGCATCACTCTTCGCCCGTCCCTAAACGATGCCCTCGATGTGCTAGCTCAAGACATTGAAGAACGTATTCCTGATATCTCGATCAATAAACTTCGTAAATACCTATTTGCAGACCATCTCTTCACGGGAGCACGCACTAATTACTACTCTATCCAGCATTCAGATATTTGCTACACCTTAGACACAGGTAAAGGAAATCCTCTAACCTTATGTGTGCTGTTCCAACTGGTGGCCCATCGACTCAAGCTCGATGTCACCGCAAGTAACTACCCCGGCCACTTCCTCTCTAGGATTACTCTTGGCGGTGTCCCTCACCTCGTCGACTGCTACAATGGTGGTCGCCTCATCGAAATCAGCGAACTACTCGATGGTCACAAAGAACTCTCGCCTGAGGCCAAGTTCTCGATCCAAGCACCCGCTCCACCACGCGTCATCATCCACCGTATACTTCGTAACATGGAGCACTCCTTCAGCTTGAACAAACAGACCGAAGACGCTCTCCTCATGCAAAAACTCCAAGCAACGATGGTGAATTAGTCCCAAACCGATAATTGGTTTGGGAGAGTTAAGAATTAAGTAGGCTATAACCTAGCTCAATAGTCTCAGGCATTCTTGAATCGCCTCAAAATTAGGCATATCGCTAGGCACTTCGAGCACCTCTGCGTATTGAACCACTCCCTTTTTATCAATAACGAAGGCTGAACGCTTTGGCACAGCTCCCATGATCAGGTTCTTCTCAGGTAAGAAGCTATCGTAAGCAATGCCATAAGCCTCAGTCGCCTTGTGATCATAGTCACTCAGTAAGGTAATGGTGATCCCTTCCTTCTCAGCCCACGCTGCGTTAGCAAATGGATTATCTCCAGAAATACCATACACCTTCGCTCCTAATGACGTGTAGACTTCCATCGATTTTGAGATTTCACAAAACTCACGGGTGCAGCCACCAGTGAAGGCCATAGGAACAAAGAGAAGAAGGATGTTTTCAGAACCGATTTGCTCCGAAAGCGTCACAGTTTCAGGTCCATGTTCAGCGAGAGTAACAAGCGTAAAGTCTGGGGCAGTTGTGCCAGTTGTAATTTTCATAATAGATTGGATAATTGTTGATTCAACTTAACGCTAGGAATCTCCAACCGTCAACTAGAGACCTTGCCCAATTATCGAGAACTGATCCCAACAAGTATTCTAGAATATAATACCTAGATACTTCAATCCCCCCTCCATAAACCTCATAGGAATAGCTATCACCGGCCTAGAAAAAAAACCAACTCCTCCGTCTCACCTAGATTTTTCTAAATCACCCCCAAAATACTAATCTTGCACCCCAGCTTCCAAATATTCTTATTGATTCACTATGGTAAACCATCCTAACTGCACTCACACCTAATTCATCGTTATGTATCCAGACAACTTTAAAGAACACCTTTCCGAGACGCTCACCGAAATCAAAGATGCGGGCCTATTCAAAAGCGAACGTTACATCACATCGACACAAAACTC
>CAXMOB010000141.1:0-18059 GCA_964194815.1 Vicinamibacteria bacterium
GCATAAAAGGTGACCATGTCATCACGCCTTTGTTTTGGAAGACACACCAAGGCGATAGCCAAGTTTGACTTCGCTTTTTTTGTAATCTCTTCAGCGGTCGGCATGCAAGTGGAATTACTTGATGATTCCCCAGTGTGGATCGATCTCGTGTGTGAATGGCCACAGTGTGATTAAGGCCGGTCCAACGAGATTATATTGTTTGACAGCTCCCCAGTAGCGGGAGTCGAGAGAGTTAGCTGTATTATCCCCGAAGGCAGCATATTCAGACAGTTGTAAGTGTTCAGGTCCTTTGAGGGTGAGTTGCTTACTAGGGCCATCTAGAATTTGATTGTAGAGTTTAGGCGTGTTCGATGCTGATGAGGTGCCGTGGACATATCCTTGGTGACCCTCACGGTTGTATGTCAACTTCATTGCGTATTCGATGCCCTTGTCGTTTGCCACTTTACCATTAATGATTAATTGGCCCGCTTCATTTATAGAGATTGTGTCACCAGGAATTCCAATACAACGCTTAATGTAGTGTGAACCACCTTGTTGTTCTTTCAGGATGAGGTCGGTAATTTTACCATCCTTGTCTTTTATTCCTTCAAGGGCTTGATGAATTTCTTCAATATTTCTTGTGTCAAAGACGAAGGTTTCTCCTCGTTGGGGTTTGCGGAAATGGTAAGAAAATTTGTCAACTAATACTAGGTCGCCGGTATCGACAAAACCTTGAGCTATGACTTCCCCTTTTTCATAGGATTTTTTGTAGTCGGATTGGTCACTAGGGTTTGCTGGGTTACGTTGGAGTATGCTCACAAGTGCATTTCTTGATGTGGATTCAGTGACTGAACTACCGCCTTCAAATTGAATTTGGCATTTAGTGAAAAATTTTAAGGACTGAAATTCAGCAATAGCTTTAATAGTTACGTCTTTATCAGCAATCACATTAATATAGCTTCGGCCGTGAGAGACTCTTTCAGCTTGGCGCTTGATGAAATTTGGCCACTTATCTCTAGGAAAGGCGTGTCCATTGATTCCGTTGAGTGTTGGCTGCATCGAACCAGTAGGGATTCTAAACGGTTGGAGGTAATATGCACGCAGGCCAAGAGCGACGACAATGGCGACAAAGAAGACTTCCGTGTTTTCGGCGATCCAGCTAGGGCGAACATAGTTAGAAAGAGAGCGTTTACACTCTTGTTCCAGAAGGCTGCACTTCTTTTTGACTTCCTTTATATCGCCCACCTGAATGGCGTCTTTCACATCTTGCTGACGCGATTGGATATTTTTGATGTGTTCATCTTCTAAGAGATCTCTCTTGTAGCTGATGAATTTTTTAGCTCCTTTGATCGTGAGCTTCGCTTCTTTTTTCCATTTGGGTGTCCAGAACATGACGTGATAGTGAATCTAATTAAGAGTCTTGTAGGCAGGGGATGCAAGTTAGTCAATGACTATGCAAGTCGTAGCAAGTGCTGCAATACCTTCTTTGCGGCCAACGAAGCCCATGGTCTCGTTGGTTGTTGCTTTGATACCGATGTCTTGTGGTGTCAAATTGAGCACCTGGCTAATTTTTTCTTTCATTGCGGGAGTGTGTGCTAGCACTTTAGGGGCTTCCGCAACGATGGTTGAGTCGATATTTTGGATGACAGCACCATGTTCTCGGCAAAGTTCGGCACATTTTTTGAGAATGTCGAGCGAGCAAATACCTTTGATCGTCGGATCAGTAGGAGGAAAGTAGAATCCAATATCAGGTAGGCCTAGTGCACCGAGAATGGCATCAGCTATGGCATGGCAGAGCACATCGGCATCTGAGTGGCCCATCAAGCCATGAGTGTGTGCGATCTCGACACCTCCTAGGATACATGGTCGGCCTTCTGCGAACTGGTGGACGTCGTAACCAATACCTGTTTTGATTTTCATAGTGATGAGAAAGAAGAGTTAAGTCATTGTGAAGGTGACGTTCATTTTGGGAGATGTCGACGGTTGGCTTCGTTGATTTAACAAAAATGCTCATGCAACCCAGAGAGTGGCATGAGCATATAGAGTCGATTCGATGACTGATTAAAGAGCTAGGAGCTTCTCTTTCAGCATTTCTTTTGTGACGTTTGCGCCAACAATTTGATCTTTTACCTCGCCGTCTTTAAAGAAAAGGAGGCATGGGATCGAACGTACACCGTATTCCGCTGCGAGAGCTTGGTTGTCGCCTTCGAGTTCTACTTTTCCTACGATTGCTTGATCAGCAAGCTCATTGGAAAGTTCGTCGATCATTGGTGAGATCATCTTGCAAGGTCCGCACCAAGTTGCCCAAAAGTCTACGAGAACAGGCTTGTCTGCTTTCAGCACTTCAGCTTCGAAATTGTCTTTATTAATTTGTAATGCCATGTTGATAATATGGAGTGAATTTTGTGAACGTCAAGAGCCGCCAAGAAAAAACTTAGACGGCTCTTAAATTGAGTTTCTAGATGACTAGAGTATCTTACTTTTCCTCTTTCTTAAAGTAGCTCATAAGAACTACTGCTAAAAGGGAACCGCCAATGAGTGTTAGGATAACTGGTAATACCATGGTAATTATTTATTAACAGTTTTGTATTCAGAGGCTGCAGCCTTTGTTTTGAAGGTGACCGGCTCAGATTTTGCTAATACTGCCCAATCTCCGTCTTTATGCTCTTCCAGCCAATGCTTTGCATGCATAAGTTGAGTGCCGATTGCAGCTAGTGCTACGACGAATGCAGCAATAGCGAGGACCTTTTTCATTCCGTCGCCACGAGTAGCTTCTTCTTCCCAAGCTGTTTGAATAGTTGGCATTTGTGACGGCCCACCTAGTGGTGCTGTCAGCTGTTGAGTCTGTTGAAGCTCAACTGTTGCCTTTGGAAGTGGTTGGCTTGAACCAGTGCCGCCAAGTGGTTGGGTGGCAAGTGGCACTGTAGAGCTTCCTCCGCCGAGTGGCACTGTAGGAGCTGGTGCTGCTAGCTGAGGAACTGAGGGCACTGCACCAAGTGGCACTGTAGGAGCTGGCTGAGCCATTGGTGTGGCTGGGCCTCCTCCGCCGAGCGGCACTGTAGGAGCTGGAGCTGAACTGACAGATGGAGTAGGAGCCATAGAAGCTCCTGAATTATCTGCTTTGAGAGTCACACGCATTGTCTCCTGACGAAGTGGAACTGCTGAAGTAACATCAGGGAGGTCGACCTCTCCTGTTGCTGCCTTAGGTTCCTGATCAATAGGAGATGTTTCGAGTGGTGTTGTTGCAACACTTGGTGGCTTTGGTGGAGCCGGTGCTGGTGGACGTGGTGCGCCGCTTGCTCCTGCCGGAGTAGCTTTTAGCGTAACACGAACAGTTTCCTTTCTTAGTGGAACTGCTGATGTTTTTCTTAAGGGCTTAGTTTTTGGGCCCTTGATTTCTTCGTTTTCGTTAGCCATACGTAGAACTTGGTTATGTGTAGTATGAGTGTTTACTCTTCTAAGATCTATTTAAAAGGGGATTGGTACGATGTGTCAAACATACAATGCATATTTTTTGTTATTCGTGTAATGTGCTTACGGTGAGTGTGTTGCGTTCTTGGCATTGTGAGCATCCTAACATTTTGGTGAGTTTTTTTTATAATTATACCAGAATAGTGACCCCGCGAGCCCCTTCTTGAGTGCGTTTTTCGGCAAAAGCGTCACTATGGAGTGGTTATGGGATAGAGATATGGGCATTATTAACTTTCGCGGACTTAAGTAACTCAAAATAGTGGTGTTCTTATTTAGATTAACTAAATGGCAGATTTAGTGTGTTGGTAGAGATGTACTTTAGGCGACTTTTGTAGGGGTCGTCTGTAGGTGAATGGGATTTTATCCAGCTTTGGTTGAGCACAGTTCAAACCGTATCAGGCCATTGATTTAGGGGAGTGGAAAGTGCTATAAGTATAGCATAGATCTTTATGGGCGAGATGGACTGAAAAGGTGCATGAAAAAGGGACTTACGATTAACCGTAAGTCCCTTTTATAAAGATGGTACACGATATTGGATTCGAACCAACGACCTCTACCATGTCAAGGTATTGCTCTACCAACTGAGCTAATCATGCTTTCCGACGCGGAAGTTAATGGATGATTTCGAGGTGCGCAATCTTTTTCTTTTGAAATAATGGAGGGGGTGCTCTTATTGTCTATATGTAAATTTAGACTGCGGGCAATGTTGTGCGTTTTCTTTTGGAGAGTGTATAATGTGTGCTTATAGGGGTCTATTACGAGCACTATTATGTGTGCAGTAATTGGTTATTTCGATATTGTTGCAGGGTTTGACAATTGTGTGTATGTTGTGGTTCTCTTTTGTTGAGGTGTAAGGTGCTTATGGTTAGGGTATTAAGGCCGAATGGGATTTTTTTTTAAAGTGATTTGAAAAAAAGGATAGACAGGAATAGGAATGTCGTGCAGATTCCTGACGTGCCTTTCGAGGCACAATGACACACACAATATTGAACTAGTTAATTCTGGGGGGGATTACTAGTTCGTAGTCAACATCGAGCGGGAAGATTCTGGGGGGGATCTTCCCGTTCATCTTTTATAAAATAGGAGGCGAGCGTTTTTTCGATAAAGTTTAAATCATCCCCGTGTTTTACACTTGTATGTGATGTGTCTTCGTGACTAAGGAGGGGGGTGCCAGATCAGGAAAAAGACTCACAAGTGAATAGTCATGTAAGCGATGCGGCGCAAGATGATGTATCACCGACTGCCCAACCCAATATTTCACGTGGAATTTTTTCTCTAGTTGGTTTGGTTTTAATAGGAGTAGTCGCATACTATGGTCTACCCCATTTGAGTTCCGCCTTAGGAGGCGTGACTCCCACTGAGAAAGAAGGCAAAGCTGCCGGAGTCATTGATGCTGCGGTAGTTGATCAAGTACAGGGCTCTGGGCTTGAACAGGTTGATCGTAAAAAACTGCAAGAAGTTGCTCGAATTGCTGTTACAGGAGCCTTAAGGAAAAAATTTCAGGAGGATGCATGTTTTGTTCAGCGTGCGAAGTATTCGGAGTCCGCTCATAAGGTGAGGATTGAGTTAACACTTGAAGGTGACCCCTATTTTATTAATTTTGAATATGATGAAGATTTTGATGAATTTGTGGGGCAGGTTCTTGAGGGGGATTTACAGTCCTATTTTTCGCGCCCGCCAAAGTTTGAGTTACCATTAATGAATACTAAGTAATGTTTTTGTTTTATCCATTCACGGCTCTAGGCTCAGTGGTTTTATCTCTCTTTGAATATTTGGGAGAGCTTTTTTTTCTTATAAGGGAGGTTGGTTATTCTATTCTTTTCGGTAAAAGGCGTATGAGTCAATTGCTAAGGCAGCTCGCTGAAATAGGCTTCAGATCTCAACCTGTAGTGATCGTGACAGGCTGTTTTACGGGATCTGTGCTGACCGCACAATCGTTGTATCAAATGTCGCAACTTCAAATGGAGACTGTTGCTGGGGGATTGGTAGCTGTTGCTATGCTGAGGGAGTTGGGGCCGGTTATCACAGGGTTGATGTTGTGTGGCCGTGTCGGAGCAGCAATGGCTGCTGAAATCGGAACGATGAAAGTGACCGAGCAAGTGGATGCGTTGCGATCCATGGACATCAATCCCACGGACTATCTAGTGGCTCCACGCTTTTTGGCGATAGCGATAGCCATGCCTTTGTTGATAGCGGAGGCAGCTTTCTTTGGTATTCTCCTGTCGACCGTCTTTGGGGTTGGCTTATTTGGAGTTAACTATGGTAATTGGATGTCCCAATTAATGAAGCACACGACGATTGAAGATGTTTACATTGCTTTGATTAAAGGAACCGTGTTTGGAATGCTCATTGTTGTGATTTCATGTCACCAGGGCTTAAAGGCTTCCAATGGAGCTGTGGGGGTAGGTAAGGGGACAACCCGAGCGATGGTGTTGTCATCGCTCGCGATCATCATAGCTAACTTTTTCATTACCCTTATTCTGAATCAATTCTGGCCATTGGGCTTAGCGAAGTGATGCGGAAGGCGGCTATCTTAGCTTCTGCTTCTAATAAGATTTTCTAATTTTTCTATGTCTGCAGCGAAGCCACGAATGCCTTCCGCGGTTTTCTCTGTGGCCATTGCGTCTAGGTTAAAGTCATAGCGGAATGCTTTTTCATCGTATGTTATTTTCTCTAGATCGGACTCTTGAGCTGTGTCTGAGCTTAATTTTTGAGTGATGTCACCTTCTGTTTGACCTAGTTCGGTGAGAAGATTTGGACTGATTGTCAGTAAATCGCATCCACAGAGTTCTGTGATTTGGCCACAGTTCCGGAATGACGCTCCCATGACCTCAGTGGCGTGCCCAAATTTTTTGTAGTAGTTGTAGATCTTAGTCACTGATTCTACTCCTGGATCTTCAGCTCCTTTGTAGTCGATGCCGGTTTGTTTTTTATACCAATCATAGATACGTCCAACAAAGGGGGAGACGAGTTGGACTTTAGCCTCGGCACATGCTACCGCTTGGCTAAATGAGAAAAGTAGGGTGAGGTTGCAATGAATACCTTCGCGTTCAAGGATTTCAGCGGCTTTAATGCCCTCCCATGTGGCGGCTATTTTAATGAGGACTCTGTCACGGCTTTCTCCAGCTTGTTTATAGCGTTGGATGATTTCCTTAGCCTTTGAGACTGTGCCATCAATGTCAAACGACAGGCGTGCATCAACTTCTGTTGAGACTCGACCTGGCACTATGTTGAGGATCTCCGTGCCGAAGTTGATGAGGATACCGTCCATGATTGCTTCAACTCCGGAGTTGTCTTTGATGGCTTTGTCCACAAGGTGTTGATACTCTGGTAGGCTGGCAGCCTTGAGGATGAGTGAGGGGTTAGTGGTGGCGTCTTGTGGCTGAAACTGCTTAATGGAGTCGATGTCTCCGGTGTCCGCAACGATCGTCGTGTGTCTTGAAAGACTTGTTAAATGAGTTGTCATAAGTGGTATTTAAATTCAATTGAAGTAGTTAGCGCAGAGTGGAGGATCTTGCTACATAAAAAGGCAAAAGTCTGATGGATGTGGTGGGTTACATTGTGATGGAGTAGAATTGCATTGCGTGTAAGTGTATTTCCGCCCTAATTGCGTTATGGCAAATGTGCAGATTTATCAGCTCCTTGTTAGGCATTTTGGTAATAGTAATACGACGCGTAAACCGCATGGTAGTATTGTGGAAAATGGCTGTGGTAAGTTCAATGATATATCTACTGGTGCATTACTATCCATTAAAGAAATGGGTTTTACGCATGTATGGCTGACTGGGGTGCTAGAGCACGCAAGTGGCACTTCTTATCCTGGTGATCTTGCGGATCCTGAGGTGTTGCTGAAAGGAAAAGCTGGGAGTCCATATGCTGTGAAGGATTATTTTGATGTTAGCTCTGACTTGGCATGCGATGTGAGTAATCGTTTGGGGGAATTTGAAGCGTTGCTCGATCGTGTGGCAAAAGCGGGTTTGGTGTCGATGATAGATTTTGTCCCTAATCATGTGTCGCGATCCTACCAGAGTGATGTGAGGCCGGATGTAGACTTCGGCACGGGTGATGACCGCAATGTCTTTTTCCATAAAGATAATAACTTCTTTTATTTAGATGGAGATGGGCCGTTGGTGTTACCCAGTGGGGAATATTTGGCGGAAGCTGAGGTCGGGAAGGTGACGGGCAATAATGCCGTTACTTGGCAGCCTACCGAGTATGATTGGTATGAAACTGTAAAATTAAATTATGGACACGATTTTAGGTTAGGGGGTGATGTTACAGCATTGGAGCATCTCGTTGAGGTGCCTGATACCTGGAAAAAAATGGACGAGGTTTTGGTTTACTGGCAAAAAATTGGGGTGAAAGGTTTTCGTTGTGATATGGCACATATGGTGCCAATGGCATTTTGGAAATGGGCGATAGCCAAGGCTAGATCACGCGATTCTAGTGTGTATATCACTGGGGAGGCGTACGATCAAGATCCTATGAAATTGGGCACAGGAAACGTATTGCATGAATTGCTTTCTGCCGGGTTTGATTCGGTCTACGATAGCGAAACTTACGATGTGGTGAAGGGGGTCTATGAACGGGGAAAGTGGGCAAATGATATAGACGAGGTCTTGTGGGACGAAAAACGGCTACATCAAATGTTACGGTATGTGGAGAATCATGATGAGGTGCGGGTGGCATCACCTCGGCACTGGGGCGGCTTTGGAAGTAAGGTGGGGATGGCCGCATCTGCGATTTTACTTGGGATTGGCCGGGGGGACACCTTGCTTTATTCAGGGCAGGAAGTGGGCGAGCCAGCTGAAGGGAGTGAGGGCTATTGTTCTGATAATGGCAGGACTAGCATATTTGATTATTGGTCCTTACCTGAATTGTGTAAATGGGCCAATAATGGAGCGTTTGACGGGGGTGGACTTAGTGATGAGCAAACGTTGTTACGATTCTGGTATGCTAATTTCTTCAATACGATGAAGTTGCCTGTGTTTAGCTGTGGCGGGGTTTATGGGCTCAATGGAGGAAATCTTGAAAACGAGTCCTACGGGAGATTGGGTGGAGAAACTTCTAGTGGGCATTGGTTGTATGGTTTTCTACGTTACACGGAAAACGAGGTTTACATTGTTTTAGTGAATATGCACCCAGTGGAGACGATGATTGATGTTGTTGTGGAACTGCCAGAATCATTACCTGGTGTAGATAGATGGAGCTACAATCTTTATAAAAGTGTTAAAATTGAGTCTTGCGAAGTGATTATTGAGCAACTAGAGCTTGGGGGAATATAGATCCAAGTTTCTAATATTTTGAAGAATTGTCTAAAATGAGCTTGCTGGCTCATGCTTATTTTGTATAACAGAGATAATCACGTAACTAATCTCATGAAAAAATCTTTATTAATTCCTATTTCTATCTTCGGGCTGGCCGTTTCCACGCTCTCTGCTGAATTCGATTTAGCCTCATACCGTTCTGCTTTAAAAAGCCAAGATGCTCCGGCTCTTGTAGCAACTCAGACCAAGTTGAATCCTTCAGATGTCGTGGTTATCGTAAAAGAAGCTATTGTCCAGACTGAAGCATCTGCTAATGAAGTTGCTGAGATTGTTAAAGCAGCAATTACAGCCTCGCCTAAGCAAGCACGAGTGATTTATGTAGCTGCGTTATCGGTTGCTCCAGATGCTCATGACGAAATAATGAAAGTTTATTACGCCTTTGCTCCTAACTCGGGTGATGGTGTGAGTGATGCGAAGGGTGCTAAAGGTGGCAAAACTGAAGTAGGTAGTGAAGGTGATGATATCATCACACCAAATCCATTAGACTTTCCTACAGGATTAGCTGGCACGACAGGTCCAACACCAGGCGGACCAGGTGGATTTCCTCTTCTTCCCATTCCATCAGACCCACATACGATTCCTCCAGTACCTGTTGTACCCCCAGTTTCAAACTTCTAGTGTGAAAGCGATCCCATTTTTTAGCGATCCATTTTTTAAATAGTTAACCTTTACAGATATTCAATATGAAAAAATTAGCATTTTTATTACTAGCTGGAGTTCCAACGATGGTTTCAGCTCAAGGACTTTTCGATATAGCCCCGAATGATGAGGCGATTGAAGATGTTCGCCTTAACTTCACAACAGGTGTTCGTCTGGGCTATGATAGTAACACATCACCTAGTAGCTCAGTAGTAGAAGAGCAAGACTCTACGTATGTGAGTGCTTACATCGGAGCTTCATCTGTGTCTATCTCAACACGTAATACCTTAGAGTTTTATGCGAACTATTCGGCGAATTATTATGACGAGTCGCCGGTAGGAGGAGATGACCTTACCAACAACTTTTCTGGTGGAGTTAATTATGTTTACCGTTTTAATGAGCGGGTGCGTTTTTCTTCTCGCACGCACTTAGGATATGAACTCGAGCCTGATTATAATTACGGCCTTGCGAATACGAGAGCGATTGAAGAGTATTTTTTCTATTCATCTGATAATTCATTTGGTTATAAGTTCTCAGACCGTATTGGTGCTTACTTTGGTTTAGCTGTTTCTGGAGTTCTCTATGGAGATGATGTCAGTAGATCTGATGTCGGAACGATCACACCATACACTCAGTTTCGTTATCAGTATTCACCACGCACAGTATTAACAGCGGGTTATCGAGCAAGTTTCGGATCACGTGATACAGACCGTGACTCAACTTCACATATTGTCACAGTTGGTGCTGAACAAAGAATTAGTGCGACTGCTGTAGCAGTTATCCGTGCTGGTGTTCAGTTCTACGATGTGGACGGCGGTGAGAGTTCAACGTCACCATTCTTTGAAGCTGCCTATCGTGCATCTCTCTCAGAGAGCACTTCATTCCGAGCGTTTGCTAAATATGAAATCAGTGATTATGATACAGCCTTCGGTGCTCAATCATATGATGTGAACAACAATTACCGTATGGGAATTGCTGTCACACATAGATTACGCGAAAATGTTACCTTGAACTCAGGTTTGAACGTGATTTTCAGTGATTATGAGCAAAGTTCAGACGGTTTGTCTGACGAAGACTCACTTCAGTATAACCTCTTTATTGGAATGAATTACAAACTTTCGCCTGATCTTTACCTTGATGCGACAGTGAACCACACAATTGCAAACTCCGATGTGACTGCTGGTGGTGTACTCGTTCGTGACTATGACAGAACACGCGCAAGTGTTGGTGTTAGTTACTCATTCTAAATTAGGATCAAGTCATTTTATTAGCACGACCAGATTGGTCGTGCTTTTTTATTGTTCAAGACACAAAAAAGCAGCGGATTTTTTTATCACGCTGCTTTTGAAAGATATAGCTATAGCTATTGATTAATAGTTGCTTTGTGCGTTACGCTTGTCTTGAGAGGATCCGACACCGTGGCCAATCACGCCACCGAGAGCGGCACCTGTAACAGCTCCCTTTCCTGTATTGCCACTTTGATGACCAATGATTGCACCTGCTGCACCACCGATAGCTGCACCTAAGCCTGCTTTGTGTTGGGCATTCGTTGGTGCTGCACAGCTAGAGAAAAGTAATGCGGCTATTGTGACGACTGGTAATAGTATAATTTTTTTCATAATAATGGTTTAATAGATTTACGATTGATTTGACGTAATTATCAATCATATATTCAGTATAATTTTTTTTTTTGGCATCGTGGTGCGAAATTCTCGACTCTGTGTAGATGTTGGTGTTTTCTGTAGGCATGAGAACGGTATTGGGAATTGAGTCTAGTTGTGATGAGACTGCTGTTTCTGTCGTTCGTGGAAATGAGCAGGTGTGTCGTGTTTTATCCTCTGAGATTGCTTCTCAGATTGAGATTCATCGAGAGTATGGAGGGGTTGTGCCTGAGTTGGCATCGAGAAACCATGGTTTAAAGATAAAAGAACTCCTTGAGCTGGGCTTATCTAAAGCTGGGGTAACGATCGGTGACATTGATGCTTTTTGTGCAACTGCGGGCCCAGGATTGGCATCGTCGTTACTTATCGGGCATACTACGGCAAAAGCAATGAGCGTGGCAACAGGGAAGCCTTTTATATCGATAAATCACATGGAGGGGCATTTATTGTCACCGTTTATTGAGCAAAGTAATGGTGTTGAGCATAATGTGGCTCTGGTTGTTTCAGGAGGGCATACGATGCTGATTCATTGCAAAGGGTTTGGAGACTACGAGCTTCTAGGGAGGACAAAAGATGATGCCGCTGGTGAAGCATACGACAAGGTGGCGAAAATGTTGGGCTTAGCCTATCCTGGAGGGCCTGAGATTGAAGGGATGGCTGTGTCGGGGAATCCTAAAGCCTTTCAATTTCCTAGAGCGATGCGTAATAAGGGGCTAGATTTTTCTTTTTCTGGCTTGAAAACAGCAGTGTTGTATACCTTGGCTGATATATCTCCTGAAACGGGAGTGCCTCCCAAAGAGCTTTTACCTGACCTATGTGCATCCTTTCAGGCAGCAGTGATCGATGTCCTAGTGGTAAAGACTTTGCGTGCGGTTAAAGAGAGAGGTGTGAATCATATTACTTTATCTGGTGGGGTGTCATGCAATGGGGCATTGAGAGCCGCGTTCGAAGTTGCTACTCAGAGAGTAGGAATTCGTTTTTCAGTTTGTACAAAGCATTTAAGTTCCGATAATGCTGCAATGATTGCCTATGTGGGGCTCCACAAGGATCTGAATCAGGAGTATTCGGCGTTAGATAGCGACGTAGATCCTAACTTCCCCTTAAACATGATGCAGCTTAGGAAATGAGCTCTGCTCCATTAAATATACTGTATCAGGATGAATGGCTGGTTGCTGTTCATAAGCCTGCTGGGCATTTGGTTCACCCAGCTGAACTGCCTCAGCCGGACCACCTCGTAGCAATGAAAATTCTACGTGACCAGCTGGGGTGCCGCGTTTTTCCTATTCATCGACTAGATCGCCCGACTTGTGGAGTGCTTCTTTTTGGTATTGAAAAAGGTGTCGCGACTCAATTGCATCAGGCGTTTGAGTTTCATCAAACTCAAAAAGTTTATCGTGCAGTTGTGGAAGGGATCCCCAAGGAGAAAGAATGGACTTGTTCTGAGCCTATTCAAAAAGCTGCGGATAAACCAATGCGTTCGGCATTGACGGAGTTTCGAGTGCTAGAGTCTAGAGAAGTTGAAGGTGTGGCCATCAGCTTGGTTGAGGCTCGACCCAAGACAGGGAGGTTTCATCAAATTAGGCGACATTTGTTACACGCTGGATTTCCTGTTGTGGGGGACTATCGATACGTTGCCATAGAAAGATGCGATATTCTTTCTGAAAAGTTTGATTTGAATTGCCGGATGTTACTGCAGGCGAAGTCGCTGAGTTTCACCCATCCCCAAACCCAAGAGGAGCTCACTGTGATCTCTCCTTGTGACCCACTCATCTCACGATTATTTGAATCGTGAGAGTGTCGGGTGTGCGTTTTTAGTGAGCTTCAAGCCAGTTGGCACCAAAGCCAGAGTCGACTTTGACAGGAACTTGGTTGGGCAGTTGTAAAGCCGTTTGCATGGCATCGATGATAGCAGGAGCTAGAGCGGCTTGCTCTGATACTTCCATATCAAAGATGAGTTCATCGTGGACCTGAAGAAGCATGGTTGATTCAGCTTGTTTTTCGATGAGAAGATTGTCCACTTTGATCATAGCTAGTTTGATCATATCAGCTGCTGTCCCTTGAATTGGGGTGTTGATGGCTGCACGTTCTGCCATGTTGCGGATATTAGCATTACGTGAGTTAATATCGCGTAGGTATCGTTTCCGACCAGTCAAGGTGCTGACATAGCCATCTGTCTTGGCTTGTTCAACGGTGGTTTCCATGAACTCCTTGATGGCTGGGTATTCTTGGAAATAGGTTTCAATGATTGATGATGCTTCACCGCGCGGGATGCCTAAGCGTTGGGATAGACCAAATGCTGAAATGCCGTAAATGATACCGAAGTTCACCATTTTTGCGGTGCGACGCATGTCCGAATTGACATCATCTAGGCCAACTCCATACACGCGGGCTGCAGTGGCTGAGTGAATATCCAGATCTTGCTGGAATGCTTCGATCATGGCTTGGTCGTTAGCGATGGAGGCCATGACGCGAAGTTCGACTTGTGAATAATCCGCACTGTAGAGCACGCAACCTGGTCTAGGAATAAACGCCTTGCGGATTTGTTTGCCTGCATCGCTTCTGACTGGGATGTTTTGAATGTTGGGGTCAGATGAGGCTAATCTACCAGTGCTAGTCAGCAGTTGGTGGAAGTGCGAGTGGATACGGCCATCCGTTGGGCATTGGTGATTTGGAAGTGAATCAACATAGGTTGATTTCAACTTGGTTGACTCACGGAATTCTAGGATGTCGGCAACAAATGGGTGTTTAGGAGCGAGTGCTGACAGGGTACTCTCGTCAGTTTTGTATTGGCCCGTTTTTGTTTTTTTAGGCTTTTCGACAAGTTTCATTTCATCGAATAGGATTTCCCCGAGTTGCTTTGGCGAGTTCAGGTTAAACTCGCGTCCCGCTTGTTCGATTAGTTTGGTTTTTAGACCATCCATTTTAGCACCAAGTATGACGCTTATCGATGCTAGAGCTTCGGTGTCGATTGCGATACCGGCATGCTCCATTTTAACGAGCACAGGTAGGAGTGGGATTTCGATGTCGTAAAAGACATCGTTGAGGTCGTGTTGATCGAGCTGTTCCGCAAGCTTGTCAGCTAGTTGGAAGGTAACGTCTGCGTCCTCGCTAGCGTATGGAGCTAATTTACTCACTGGGATACTGAGCATGTCGATGTGCTTGTCGTTTTTCTTTTTAGCAGCTAGACTAAAAAGATCGTCACCATCATCTGGAGTGGCGATGTCAGCAAGCTTCATTGGAGTGTAGCCGAGTAATGACTCGGACACAAAGTCCATGCTATGTTTTTGATCTGGGGCTGTAAGGCAATGAGCTAGCATCGTGTCAAAGTAAGGGCCATTACTTACCAAGCCGTTGGCTAATAGGACGGAGAGGTCATATTTCAAGTTGTGGCCAATTTTTGTTTTGTTGGAAGTGAAGCTATCTTGCAGTGCATTCCAAACGGTTTCTTTGGTCAGTGATCCTTTGGTTGAAATGAAATATCCTTTGTCTTTTTCCCAAGAGAGGGCGATCCCTAAGAGTTCAGCCTCACGTGGATTGAGCGATGTGGTTTCGACGTCGAAGCAAAACATGTCTTGCTTGGCTAGTTGTTTGGCTAGCTTATTGAGAGCTTCTTCTGAATCGATGAGAGTGTACTTTTTCTTAATGTCCTTAATCGACTTGAGGTCGGCCTCTACCAGCTCCGGTTGGCTAGTTGAAGCCGTGGTATGGCCACTCCCGGTGGAAAATTCAGCACCGAAGAGGCGTTTGCCTAAGGAATTGAATTCAAATTCGGTGAACAGGCTTTTAATAGCATCGTCATTTCGTTCGTTGATTTTGAGATCATCAAAAGTGGTTTCGACGGGCACATCGAGGATGATTTTCACCAGTTCTTTGGAAAGCAGAGCTTGGTCACGATTATTGATGACATTGTCCTTTTGTTTGCCTTTGAGCTTATGTGAATTGGCGAGTAGCCCTTCTACTGAACCATAGAGTCCCACGAGCTTTTTGGCGGTTTTTTCACCAATGCCTGGCACTCCTGGGATGTTGTCGGCCGCGTCTCCCCATAAGCCTAAGATGTCGATCACTTGATCGACCCGTTCGATCTCCCATTTCTCTAAAATGGCAGGGACATCGAGGACTTCAACATCCGATCCTTTACGGCCAGGTTTCCACATTGAGGTCGTTTCAGAGACGAGTTGGGCAAAGTCTTTATCTGGTGTGACCATATAGGTTTGGTAGTCACCATCTTGATCCGCCTTTTTTACAAGTGTGCCAATGATATCATCCGCTTCGAATCCTGGTTGTTCAATGACGGGGATGTCAAAAGCATTAAGTAGACGTTTCACATCAGGCAGAGCGGCTGCTAAGTCTTCTGGCATAGCGTCTCTATGAGCCTTATAGGCTGGAAACATCTTGTGGCGTGGAGTTGGCTCTTTGGTATCAAAGGCAACACCGATATGCGTTGGGTGGTGGTTCTCGATAATATCGAGAAGTGTGTTGGCAAAGCCAAATACAGCAGAGGTGTTCTGACGCTTGCTATTGATGATCGGGTTACGGATCAATGCAAAGTGAGCACGATACACCAGTGCCATTCCATCAAGTAAAAATAGTCTCTTCGTTGTTTCCGCCATGCGGTGACATTACGAGGCACATGCCACAGTATAAAGCATAAAGCTCGCGGAACGATTATTTTTCTATGCTCTCGAATTGCACCTGCTTGTTGCAGTAGTAGACAACTCCGATGCTGCCAAAAAATGCTAGGAGAACAAAGAGAAGAGTGAGTAAGATGAGAAAGGATTTCATACAGTTTCTAGAACAGTGATCATAGAGGAACGATCGGCTCTGTCGAGCGATGATTTCTACAATTTTTAGAAAAAAAAGATCGCCCATTGTGAATGAGTCGGCGCATACTGCAGACGTGTTACAGATCGTTTTTAATGAAATTAGTGCCTCGGAGCTTTCGCAACTTGATACCTTAAGCCAGCTTGACTTGCTTGATGCCTTCAAAGTCACCGAGGGGGACTTGCAAAATATCGACGGAGATCGATTTGGTAAAATTGAAAGAGATAGTGTGACCCTCTATCGCTTCCGAGCAGATGATTACCGCATTTATTTTGAAGTTCAAGAGGGTTTGGTGATTGTGCACCGAGTCTTGAATAAGAATTCTTTCTCCGATTTTGCGTTTAGGTCGAAGCTTCCATTGATGGAGGACGAGGACCTTTCTAAATCAAAGATATTTTGGAATTTGATAGAAGAAGGTCGTAACGCTAAACGTAACGGGTAGGACTTTATGCTTAAAACATTTTTAGTTGGTTTTGCCGTTATCTTATTTGCCGTGTTGTTGGGATACGTGACATTTGCATTGATGGGCTTGGGGGATATTGAGCCACAAGGTTCAGGTCCAGAAGCCGAGTTAATGAAGTTACAGGAAGCTGATGAAATGATGAAGCTCCTAGTGCTATGCGTTGTAATAGCTGCAATCTTAGGTGGATGCATTATTGTGTTCGTGTTACCTCGGTTTGCAACAATGGTGGCTAACATTACCTATGATCAAACGTCTCAGGCCTTTGTGCAACCAACGCATTTAGATGCTGGACGCTCATTGAGACTTCAAGGTGAGTTTGAGGATGCTATAGAGAAATTTAGCGAGGCTATTGAGGAAGATGAACCCGATCGTTTGGCGTGGGTCGAAATTGCCCAGATCCAAGAAGAAGATCTAGAAGATATTGATGCGGCAATAGCAACTTTGAAGGAAGGATGGGAGTCACATGATTGGGAGCCGGATGACGATGTCAATTTTATGTTTCGTTTAGCTGAACTCCACGTGGAGTGTGATGGTGGGAGAGATGAAGCGATTGTTCTTTATAAGTTGGTGATGGAGAAGTATGAGGAAAACGAATACCATGTGAATAGAGCACGTGGCTCTCTTCAAAATTTAGGTGTCGTTATTTAATCACCTAGTGAGGACTGAAAAATAATCATGGATAAGTGGCAAGGACGTAAGTCGAGTTACGGCTACGATCTCGAGAGTTTAATGGAGGTGAATACTCCTGTTGAGCCTCATGGGTATCAGGATTATTGGCAGCAGCTCTACAGCAAAGCTTTGATGGTGAAGCCAGAAATGGTGTTGAAAAAAGCGGAGAGTGTGTCTTCTGAGTGGAATGTTTATGATATCGAGTTTGCCTCGACTGGAGAAATAAAGATAGGTGGCTGGTTATTAGTTCCTAAAGCGGGGGAAGTTAAAAAAGGCTTGGTAGTTGGGCATGGTTATGCTGGTAGATTACAGCCACAGTATGACATTCCGGTGCACGAAACTGCTATTTTATTCCTGTGTGCTAGAGGAATTTCTCGTAGTCCACACGCAGAGATTCCATCTCAAGCTAATGCCCATGTTCTTCATGGGATTGAAAACAGGGATAGCTATGTTTTACGAGGTTGTGTTGAGGATACTTGGACTGCTGTGTCAGCCTTACTTGAAGAATTTCCACAAGTAGCTGGCAGGGTTGGATACATGGGAGTGAGTTTCGGTGGAGGTGTGGGTGCTATGGCATTAGCGTGGGATAAACGTGTTCAACGTGCTTTTTTAAAATGGCCAAGTTTTGGACATCAAGCTCTACGCTTGAACTCTAAATCGATAGGTAGTGCCAATAGTGTGCAACGTTTTGAAAAGAAATTTCCAGGTGTTGCTTGTGCGACATTACAGTGGTTTGATGCTGCAGTTGCGGCCAAGTATATCAACATTCCTATAGTTTGTGTCTGTGCTGCTTACGACCCAGTGGTGAATCCGCTAGGTCAATTTGCGGTGTATCACCAGCTTTCGAGTGAACAGAAAGAACTGTTGGCACAGCAATGTGGTCATGTCGACTACGAAGAGCAAGCTGCCGATGAGCTAATGATCACACAACATCTGCAGGATTTATTTGAGGACCTTTAGCGTCAGTTAATACTTGTAGATAATATCTTTATCTTTATCGAATAGCCCGTTTCTTCCTGCACTGATAAT
>CAXMOB010000142.1:0-17183 GCA_964194815.1 Vicinamibacteria bacterium
CATAAAATAGCCTATGTGCAAATAGGTATACGATAGTGCACATAATTTAATGGTTAATTTTCGATGTCACTTTGGACGATATCGCCAGGGCGTGTCGAGCTACGTGCTGCGAGTTTTCTGCCCGGGTAGATTGAGGTGTGAATGCCTGTGTGGACGCCGTCACCGACGATGGTGCCGAACTTTCTACGACCAGTGTCGACTAATTCTCCGTCGACCATGGTGCGATGGTTCGCAGCATCGTGGCGGAAGTTTGAAACGGTTGTGCCAGCACCGAAGTTAACTCCATCGCCAATGATTGAGTCACCAACATAGCTGAGGTGACCGATCGCAGAGTTAGAGCCGATGATAGAGTTTTTAATTTCGACCGATTGTCCGATGTGAACGGTGTCACCGATGGATGAATTTCCACGAATGTAGCAATTTGGGCCGATTTTGCAGTTTTCACCAATGGTGACATTGCCTTCGATGTAGACGCCAGGAAGAATGCGAGAGCCTTTGCCAAGGTGAAGAGTTCCTTCGATGACTGCGTTTGGATGCACCTCCCCTTGGATGTCAGATTCAGCTAGTGCCGCAATCACTTCTTCGCCTATAGCAAGCAGATGCCATGGGTATTCGATAGCGAACGATTTTGTCGAGGTGATAGGTGTCACTCCCGAACCTATGCTACCTAATATATTACCGTGGATATCCACTAATGTCGCATCGTTGTGCTCGATGAGGAGTTGTTGATCCTCTTTTGTGATCCATGTTTGAGCATTCACCGTGAGTGCCGGATCATGCCAATGGTGGCACCAATCGTGGATGGTGTGGTTGCCAATACGGTGAAGGAGGATAGATGAGGGGCTGAGTGGCCACATGGAATGTTCTGACATAATTGATTAGGTTGTTATAGTTGAATGGATAGCGGCACAGAGGAGGTCTGATTGGCTACGGGCAAGGGTGGCATCGCTGGCTTCGACCAAGACCCTAATTTTGTTTTCTGTGCCAGAGTAACGGACAAGGATTCGGCCTTTATCTCCGAGAGTGGTTTCAGCTTGCTGCATCGCTAGCTGAAGTTCTGGGATCGAATCGATTGGCGGCTTTTCTTTGACGCTGATAGCGTGAAGTTCTTGTGGATAGGTTTGCATGCATTCAGCCAATTCTGAAAGTGGCTTCGCTTCATTTTTGAGCATGCTCAAAATTTGTAAGGCACTCATGATGCCGTCACCAGTGGTGGCATTTTTTGCAAAGATTATATGGCCAGAGTTTTCACCACCAATGCTGTAGCCACCTTGTCGCATGCGTTCAACCACGTGGCGGTCGCCTACAGGTGTTGTTTCGACAGCGATGCCATACTCCTTGAGGCTTTCAGTTAGGCCTAGGTTACTCATTACAGTGACGACCAGGGTGTCTTTGACGAGACGTTCTTGTTTCTTCAATGCGATGGCACTCATGGCTAGGATTTTATCGCCTGAGACAATGGTTCCATTTTCATCGACGAAGATAACGCGGTCTGCATCACCATCAAAGCAGATGCCGATATCAGCTTTTTCTTGTTTTACTATCACCGCAGTTTTCTCGGGATAGAGTGCTCCGCAATCTGTATTGATGTTGCGGCCGTTAGGCGAGGTGTTGATGGCAATGACGGTGGCTCCAAGTTCGGCAAAAATCGTTGGCCCAACTTCGTAGGCAGCACCGTGAGCACAGTCGAGGACTACCTTTAGTCCATTCAACGAAACTACTCCCGCAGCATTTTTTACAAATTCAATGTAGCGGCCTTTGGCTGAGTCGATACGGAATGCCTTGCCTAATTCGGTTGGGGCGTGTGGCTCGGCCAGTCCTTCTTGGTGCAGGATAGCTTCGATCTCGGCTTCTTGGGCGTCGCTTAGCTTGTAGCCGTCAGAGCCAAAAATCTTGATACCGTTGTCCTCGAATGGATTGTGCGATGCCGTGAGCATGATGCCAGCGTCGCATTGCATCGATGTGGTTAAGTAGGCAATAGCAGGAGTGGGAAGGGGACCTGTGAGTAGCACACGTGCACCTTCAGAGACCAGTCCCGCAGTCAGAGCCGTTTCCAACATGTACCCAGACAAGCGGGTGTCTTTTCCAATAATGACTTTGTGAGGAGAATTTGGCTTGGCCATAATCACACGGACAATCGCACGGCCGAGGCGTAGGGCTACTTCGGGTGTGATCGGGTAGGTGTTCGCTGTGCCGCGAATACCATCGGTGCCAAAGAGTTGTTTCTGCATATGGGTGGGTGAATATTGAGTTTGCTATTCTATCTATACGAGTACTAGGAAGTTATTTCGCGTTTTTATCTGTTGTTAATTTATTATCGATGTGGTGGTGATTTTTGGCGGCATAGTTGGGTGATCTAATGGGAGTACACAGCCCCCACATGAGTGGAACAGGTTAGCTTCATTGCCGAGAATCTCGGACTCTTTATGTTTACCGTTGAGGAATAGGCCTATTATTTTTTGAGAGATGAAGTTATGATATAAGGTTGCTTTTTTTGATGCTTCGACTTTCTCATAAGTGAGTAGAAAATACGTGGTTATGTTATGTGAATCTGGTAGGTAGAAGACGCGTTCTACAGCTAGTTTTGAAATTTCATTAGTTGGCTTTTTCTCTTGGAGGAGCATTTTAAACTCTACTTTAGTGGACTGCTGTAAGCTGAGAAGAAGAAAATCTAAGCGTTTCTGCAGAGCTTCTCGCTCTTTATCACGAGTGCCCCGTATTTTGTCGATAGCCTGGATGTGTGATTTTGAGCTGGCGGCGTAGTGCTTGTTCTGATAATGCATACGGGCATCGAGGATGAGGGCATCTACTATGGGAAGAAGTTTACTGTGAGGTTGCTCTATCGCTTGGGCTGCCTCCTTTTTTAAATTTTCTTGAGGTTCCACTTGTTGTGCGTGGGTTTGGGTGAGGAGGGTTATTGCAAAAAGCCATTTCATACTATTCACATTGGGGTGAAGGTGGGCTGGTGTCAATGAAGATGCTCAGAACGTGCTTGCTATTTATTTTTGATAGGTGCATCCCAGAAGGCGTGGAAGATATGCTACCAGCCGGACGACCGATCCTCGCACTTGCTCCGATGCAAGATGTGACAGATTTACCGTTCATGCGTGTGATGGAGCAATTTGGTGGGCCCGATTACTATGTGACGGAATACTTTCGCGTGTATGAGAATTCGCCGATCAATAAGTATATTTTGAGGTCGATCACTGATAATAAGACAGGGAAGCCGATCTATGCTCAAATGATTGGTCAGGATATTGGAGCGTTGACTCTCACTGCCAAAGCCTTGCAGCGGCATGGTGTGGTGGGGATCGATATCAATCTAGGTTGTCCAGCTCCGTCAGTGTGTCGTAAGGACGCAGGTGGTGGCTTATTACGTAAGCCTGAAAAGATCCGTGCTATCCTTGGTGCTTTGCGTGAGGCGGTTGATGTGCAATTCACGGTGAAGACACGACTCGGCTACGAGAGCGAGGAAGAATTTGATGGCTTGTTGGAGTTGTTCCAGCAATTTGAGATTGATGCACTGGCGATCCATGGTCGCACGGTGAAAGAGCGATACCAAACTCCGGTGCACGAAGATCGGATTAAGCAAGCTGTCGAGGTAATGAGTTGTCCTGTGATCGCCAATGGCAATGTGATCAATGTTGCGACTGGTGTGGCTTATGAAAAGCAGACGGGCGCTGCAGGTCTAATGATCGGTCGTGGTGCTATCCGTAGCCCTTGGATTTTTGACCAACTACGGTCGCACTATAGAGGTGAAACCGTGCATCAGCCGACGCGTCGCGATCTCCATCGATACGTGCAATGTCTATTTGACGAAGTGGCTAGTGAGTGGGGCGTGTATGACGAGCGAAAGCACGTCAACAAGATGAAGAAATACATGGTCTACATCGCTCAGGGATTGGATGAAGCTTTTGAATATCAAATCCGACGTAGCCAGAGTAAAGTTGATTTCTTCAATATTTGCGAAGACTTCATGAGCAACGATACCGTGTTACCTGAATTTCCACCAGAGAAGTCGAAGCTGTTTTGTGGCTTTAAGGGGCTACTGGAATAGGGGAGTGTTAATGATATAGCCTTTTTCGATAAGGTCAGGAATCATCTCTTCTAGTATGTTGCGGAAGTGGATGGAATAGTAAATGACTCCACCGATGCCGAGGATGAACATGCTTAGGCTAAGGGAGAACCAAACTTTAGCGTCCTTAGTGCCATAACACATCCACATTCCCGTGAAAAAGCCAAAGATAAGCCCTGAAATGTGTGCTGTGTTAGCTATGGCTACACCGTGAGCACTCGATGTCCAAGTAATAACGAAGCAGAGTAATTGCCAGAAGCCGACAAATTTTAGTAATCTTATATTAAATACTGTGAGAAACCCTGTCCAACGTTTCCATGAGCCCCACATAAATCCTACTACTCCGAAAAGAATACCAGATAATCCTAAACTACCACCAAATGGAGATGATCCGTTAAATTGAGCTATTAGTGAAGATAGGTCATGGCTCAGTAAATGAATATTTGGAATGAGTAGTTGGTAGGCACCGCTCACAAAGGCGAAAGCTAGATAAAGTAGGAGTGTTTTGAAACTTCCTAATCCTTTCTCTAACAAGCTTCCAAGTGTCAACATCGCCATTGAATTCATGATGATATGAAGGAAGTTGCCATGGAAAAATGCTCCTGAGAGCACGCCCCATCCGTCATTTATTAGTATATTTAGGTTGTCACGGTGCCCTAGTTGGCTGAGGATTTGAGTCTTTTCGACCCCATTTCCACCAGTCTTAATATCAGTTAGGAAAAATAACACAGCGCTAATCAGCAGCATGCTAATAGTAACTACAGGAAGTACTTCAGGTAATGCTTCATAGGGGCGTGAGCCGACGGTGGAGCCAGCCTCAAGTGGGTGATGAGGTGGTAGCTGCCTGCGAAATGCGCGTTTGAGATTATCAATATTCATGCAGTGGAGAATCGGAATAGAAGTGGGGAGGAGTTGTTATTATCAAAAACGCCGCACAGTGATCTGGGCGGCGTTTGGAAAGTCATTTTGGCATTGCCAATTATGCTAGTCCTTCGCGAGCAGCAGCAAGTGCGTAGTCGCGGTTCAGCTTAGCGATGTTTTCTACACTAATTTCTTTAGGGCAAACAGCTTCACATTCGTATTGGTTGGTGCAGTTACCAAATCCTTCTGAGTCCATCTGGCGAACCATTCCAAGAACACGCTTGTCCTTTTCTGGTTTTCCTTGTGGAAGTTTGTTGAGGTGAGCTGCTTTAGCAGAAACGTAGAGCATAGCTGAGCCATTCTTACATGATGCAACACAAGCACCACAACCGATACAGGCTGCTGCGTCGAAAGCTGAATCAGCAACGGCCTTGTTGATTGGCACTGAGTTAGCATCAGGAGCTGAACCTGTGCGAACGTCGATGTAACCACCAGCTGACATGATGCGGTCGAAAGCTGATCTGTCGACAATTAGGTCCTTGAGGACAGGGAATGCCGAAGCACGGAATGGCTCGATAAAAATGGTCTCTCCGTCATCAAACTTGCGCATGTGAAGCTGACAAGTAGTGATACCGTTGTCTTTACCATGAGGAACACCGTTGATAGTGAGTGAGCACATTCCGCAGATGCCTTCACGGCAATCGTGGTCGAAGTGAATCGGGTTTCCGCCGTCAGTGATGATACGCTCATTAACGATGTCTAGCATTTCAAGGAATGACGCTTCCTCAGGGATGCCTGCAGCATCGTAGGTTTCGATACGTCCTTTAGAAGTTGCATCGTCTTGTCTCCAAACTTTGAGTGTAAGATTTAATATCGCCATGTTCTTGAATCCTTGCTAGTGGTTGCTTAGATGAGCGGGAATATGGCACGATTACACACTTGTGTATAGGTGAAATATTGCAAAAACCTCTCTTTTTCAAATGTTTATTATTGAGATCTAGAAGCAATAGAGATGTTGGATTTTAGTGGTTTATCACTAGAAAGGTTGATCAAATTGTTTCCTCTGAGCCGATGGTGGAGCATCTCGATTATCATAGCTTAAAAGACCACCTGCGGTGCCTCCTTTTGGTAGGTCAAGACGATCTGCAATGGCAAGCTCAGGGAAGGTGAATTTCCTGGTAGTTACCCACCGTACTCCTAGAAGTAATAATAGAACTAAGGTGCCTGCTCCAATGGCGACTAACCACCAATGCTTGGCAAAGTAGTTGAGGCCGAGATACACTTGTTGCTTCATTTTTGAAGTTTTTGACTCCTTGTTGGAGCTAGGGTCCGCAGTAGGGTCGAAGGGGAGGTAGATGTCGTCGATCATGGCCTTTTCAATCCAGAACATGTGGAGTGAAAGTTGGCGAATGAGGGCGTCGAGTTGATTGATACGGTTCGAGTGCTTTTGAGCACTGATACGGATACCACGGACCATACTGCGGATTTTATTTGTCGCAATGGCGTTCGCATCTTTCCCTCCAAAGTGGACTTTACAGCGTTCTGGCTCTTCAATGAAATAATAGACAATGACAGCGGATGGCTGAGAGTAATAGTAATTATTGAAGGTGGCTTCTGGACTAAATTGCTCTGGGATTTTTTGATTTTTATCAAATAGATAGAAGTAGATGGAAACGGGAGATTCTTCTGCGTAGCGTTCGAGTGCGTATTGGACATCGAGTCGTTCTTTTGCACTCAACAGTTGCTGCGGATCCGTAATACCCTCATCAATAGGAGCGGAGAAGTAGCGGTCGGCCCATTCTTTAGAGAGGTTTATACGGCCATCAACAACTGGAGGAGTGTCATGTTTCTCTGGCTGTACTGGAATGGGGCGTATGATGTCTGGAGGGGTAGGTGGGTCTGGATCTACGATCGGATCAGGAATAGTGGTTCCTAGGCCAGCTGATTCAAATGCAATACCACTGTCTAAAAGAGCCTTGCCGGCGACGAGGTTACCATTTTTAATTTTCTCCAAGTCGTCATTCTCCCACTTCGGTAGTTGAGCTTGAGCAAGCTCAATACCGAGTAGAATTAAAAGAGTGAATGTGGAGAATGTGGTCACATCTATTTTATACGGTCAGTGAGGCGTTTCTTTTTCAAAATTGAATTTGCTTTGCGTGCTTGTGAGCGCATCATTTTACGAATTCCGTGACGCATCAATTCCAGAGCTTCGATGTAGGAGTGATCGAGCATGTAGGGATGGGCATTGGCAATGGCATTGAAGCAGAGTTCATCATTGAGGTAGGGCTCGAGTTGGTAGCCGTAGCTGATGGCAGCTTGCTTCTTATGGACGTCTATCACTAAGCATAGCCCAGAATCATCTCTAGAACTTGTGGGCAGGTCACTGTAGCTTGGTTCATTGAGTGCCCATATTCCGTATGACTGTGCATTCTCATGATCCTTCAAATCTACTGTGTGAACGGTGAAGTAGCAGGTAGGAAACTCTTTGTTGAACTTTTTAATCCATTGTTCCACTTGTCTGCGATCATTGACACGCAGGATGCCAGCACCGTCATTGAGCAGCCTGAGCTGGGTCGGGCGGTCTTCATACATGTGCCTAAGCTCCGTACCGTCCCTATCGCAATGGGGACAAGTTGGAGCCCCTTCGTGAATTGGATGATTGCAGAGCGGGCACTTCATAGATCAGTCTCTATTAAGAGCGAACTCGAGCTGAGGGCAATACAATTCTGGCTCTAACAAGAATGAGTCGTGCCCTTTATCTGAGTGAACCGTGATGTGCATGACATCAACGTTACTTTGCTCTAGATTACGCACCAGCTCAGCTTGTTCTTCCGGATAGAAGCAGAAATCAGAATCGATGCTGAAGACCAAGTATTTTTGGTGAGCGCACTTGGCGAAAAGCTCTTGAGGAGTTTCTTTGTCTAGAACACTACAAGCATCGTAGCTAGACCACATGTCGATGATGCGCAGGTATGTATTGGCATCGAAGCGACGCACAAACTTTTTTCCCTGATGCAGCATGTAGCTTTGGAATGGGTCTTTGACCTTATACCAAGAAAGCGTTTCGGTGTCCTGTCGGATATCATTACGAGCACGTCGCTCAATGGCATTGAGGTGTACAAATGTTTTGTGTGAGATCATGCGAGCTAATGCGAGGCCGTAGTCAGGTTTTACATCGTCGTAATAATCACCACCGTTAAAGTGTTGGTCATTCTCAATCGCTAAGATTTGTTCGAACAAGATAAGGCGGTTCAACACTGTTGTTTTAAAACCACTGGCGATTGCCACCACGATGCGCACCTTTTCAGGAAACATAGTGGCGTAGGTGAGAGTGATAAGTCCGCCTACTGACGGGCCAATGCATGCATGAAGTTGGTCGATGCTAAAATGTTCAACTATATGGTTGAAGGCATTGGCTTGGTCTACGATACAGAGACTCGGGAATGTCGAACCATAGGGTTTTCCTGTCTCTGGGTTCAGTGATGAAGGGCCAGTGGAGCCATAGCAGCCACCAATGTAGTTGGCTGAGATGATGAAGTACTTATCGGTGTCGATTGTCTTGCCAGGGCCCATGAAAGCTTCCCACCAGCCATCGTGAAGTTCATCTTTCCATAGCTGGTTGCCTGCAGGACCCTCTGCATTGTATCCCGAAGCGTGTGGTGTGCCCGAGAGTGCGTGGCTGAGCAAGATGGCGTTGGACTTATCTTCATTGAGTGTGCCCCAGGTTTGGTAAGCCAACTGCACTCCCTGCAAGGTTTGGCCAGAGACAAAGGTAAATGCCCCTATGTCAAAGATGCGTGTATGTTGGATTTCCTTAGACAATGTTCAAGATTGGTTAGTTTGTGGTGCTACTATGGCAAAATTGGGTTCAACAGCAATGAAGAACCCAATCGTAAATGAGAGTAAAGACCCTAAAGAATGTATTATTCTACAATTTTACTGAGAGGATACTCGATGATGCCTTCCGCTCCGATTGCTTTAAGATCAGGGATGATATGGCGTGCAACAGTTTCTTCGATGATAGTTTCAACAGCAACCCAGCCATCTTCAGCAAGTGGAGAAACGGTAGGGCGACGCAGGGATGGCAGTAGCTCGATTGCTTTTTCCAATGATGATGAAGGAAGGTTGAGCTTGAGACCGCACTTACCGCGTGCATTGAGAGCTGAGCGAAGCATGAGAACAAGACGTTCCATTTTATCACGTTTCCAATCGTCTTCGTATGCAGATGGGCTGGAGTAGAAGTGTGGGTAACTTGTGAGAAGTGTGTCGACGATGCGAAGCTTGTTGGCACGGATTGAGTTGCCAGTTTCAGTGACGTCAACGATAGCATCAACGAGGTCTGGAACTTTTACTTCAGTAGCACCCCAAGAAAATTCGATTTCAGCACTCACACCATGTTTTGCAAGGTAGCGTTCAGTGATGCCGATGCCTTCAGTTGCGATGCGCTTGCCTTCTAAGTCTTTTACAGACTTGATTGGAGAATTTTCTGGAACGACGAGCACCCATTTGGTTGGGCGAGTTGTTGCACGTGAATAGGGCAGTTCAGCCATGTCAACGAGTTCTGCACCGTTTTCATGAGCCCAGTCTAGTCCAGTGATACCGCAGTCGAGGAAACCAGAGTCGATATAACGACCGATTTCTTGAGCGCGGATCATGTAGATATCGAGGCCCTCATCATCAGATGATGGACGGAGTCCACGGTCTGACGTGTAGACGGTGTAACCAGCTTGTTCGAGAAGCTTGATGGTTGGATCCTGAAGGGATCCCTTTGGCAGTGCGATCTTAAGTTTCTTGGACATGACGTGTGAAATGTGTTCGGCTTTTAACCACTAGGTGGCAATAAGCAAGGTTTATGTGTTACAGGGAACGGGACTAAGCACTTAAGGCAACCTCCGGCAACTCCCAACGCTGCCGTACTGAGTGTTAATTTATGATTTTTGTAGGTTACACCTAATTTGCTTTAAACTTACCCTGCGGGCAGAAAATTAAAACTACGTATAGCTTCGTTCACTTTTTGGATTGGGTAATACCCACTCCAAAAAGTCGCCTCGCTCAACTTGCTTTGCTTTCCTGCGTCAGCACCGCTAGTTGCCGGAGCTTACCTTAAAGTTAGCAAGAAGCTATTAATGAGCTTCTTAAACAATTGTGTCATCACGAGAAGGCATGGCGATAAAGTGGAAGGTCTAACTCCGGCCAAAGCGCTTGTGGGTTTCATCGTAGGTGTAAATCATACAAACAGGGTCTTCGAAGGACGCCAATAGGCTTATCTTTAACTCGGGCTTGAGCAGTGTGAGTAGTTGCACCACTTCTTCGCTGGATTCAGCCTCAAGGAGTTGTTCCTTTAGAGTCGCTTCATCAGCTCTCTTATTGAGCATTAGGTTGTCGAGTAAGACCTCGATGTAGAGATTGACGTCCTCATCGAGTTGGGTGGCGAGGAGCCGGTATTGGTGCTCCTTAAATTCCTTTTTGGTGAGTTGTCCTGATTTCTTTAACCTGTCGAAGCAATGATCCCAGCGTCGCTCCATGTTTACTTTACGGGTATCATGGATGAGTTTTTTTCGCTCTTTTTCGCTGAGGTGCTCGCCGAAATGTTTCACCAAGTTGTCGAGGTCGACATCGACTGGTGATCCACCGGCGAGGATTGCTTTCATTTCACGTTCAAAGTCATCCTCTAGGACTTGTTGAAGTGTAGCTCTCGGCATTCTACGTAGCGATCGGTTCTTGATGACACCTTTGAAGTGGGCATAGAGTTCAAAGCTTGATAACTCAGGCTTGGCTATGGAGATTTTATGTGGCTTTGGAGTGAGTTGGGCGATCGTTTTGTTGTCGGATACATCAATAGTAAGATGTTCCTGTTCGTCATGGGCGGTGAACTCTAGGTAGAGATCGTCCTGAGCCATGGCGATGACTGCACACTCGGTTCTATCGTCATTGAGGAAACAGGTGAGCTCGATGCCGATGTCTGTGGTAAATGAGCCAGCTGAAATGAAGCCTATGTCTAGTATGTCCGCTTCATACGCCTTCGCTCTGCTATCATTCATCCATTCATGTTGAGTTGCTGGTTCGACTCCAGCCTCGATGTCACTGAGGTTCATGCTTTTAAGATGCCTCTGACCCCTGATTATGATGATGATGTAGGTGATAGCAATGAGAGAAAGGATGACGATAACCACCACTTCAATACCGTTATTTTGACGAAAACCATTCATGAATGCATACATGCTAACACTGAGGTTTGAGTGAGCAACAAGATTCGTTGCAGTATTTATGAATCATGGAATGAGGGGGATTTGTGGATGAAGGGCTTTTGGCAGTTGTCTGACCGTCTAACTTTAGTATATTTGTGTTACTTCAACGATGGATAATACTGAAATCACTAACAAGCAGGTCAGGGTCAACGGATGTACATTTCATTGTGGTGTCTATGGCGAAGATTCATCTAAAGAGGTGATGGTCTTTGTGCATGGACTACTCTGGAACCACTTGATGTTTGAACAACAGATCAAGGCATTCTCAGATATCTATCATTGTATTGGGATTGATCTGCGCGGGCAGGGGAAGTCAGAAGTTACCAGTGACGGTTATGAAATCGACGAACAAACCGAAGATGTGCGACTCATTCTCGATGAGTTAGGAGTGAAGCAATGTCACTTTGTTGGGCTTTCGATGGGTGGATTCATTGGACTCCGTTTGGCTGCATGGTTTCCTGAGATGGTGCAGACTCTGACCTTGATTGATAGTTCGGCTGGAGCTGAGGTGGAAAAGAAGGTGAAGGAATACCGCGTGATGGCTTGGGTGATCCGTTGGCTCGGGATGTGGTCGGTGCAGAAGCGGGTGTTTGGGATTGTTTTTGCTGAGAACTTTTTGAACGATGTATCTCGTGTTGCATTGCGAGACGAATGGAAACGCCATTTTCTAAATAATTCACGCAATGGGATTTACCATGCAGTGCATGGCGTGATGAATCGGAAGGACTTTGTGAATGAGTTGCATAAAATAAAATGCCCGGCTCATGTGATTATTGGTGAACATGATATAGCAACGCCCTTGCATTGCTCCGAGAAAATGCACGAGGGGATAGCGGGGAGTACACTAACAATTATTCCTGATGCTGGTCATACCTCGGCGATTGAAGAACCAGAGGCGGTGATTGAGGCGATGCGTGGACTACTGTAAATAGTTCGGGGGCGGGAATTATTTAGCCACAGATTGTGTATATTCCAAGCAGGTTTCCTCATGCAATTTGGACTATGGATGTGAGTTTGTTGTGTGCTTTTTTAGTGTGTTCACTGGTCCACATCTCATCACCTAGCGAGTATTCGCGTTAATTCGTGCAGATTAGTGGTTAGTTTTTTCATCAAGTAAGATTCATTCGAAGGTGTTAGCGATTTTTGTTTTTTGACAGAATGAACAAAATTTTCAGAATGAGCAGAATTTGACGATTGAGATTGAAAGGTGGATGGGTGCAGGTACAGCATCTCTGTTCTTTTTTCTCAGTAGGCAGACACAAAAAGGCCAATCGAGCTCCCCCTCGATTGGCCTTTAATTATGTTCATGCTGGCAACTGAAAACGGCCAACTGAAAACTTTTTACTTAGGAGTGTAACGACGATTACATCATTCCGCCCATGCCACCCATTCCGTGGTCATGTCCGCCACCTCCATCACCTGCTTCAGGCTCAGGAAGGTCTGTGATAAGACATTCTGTAGTCAGTAGAAGACCAGCGATAGATGCAGCGTGCTGAAGAGCAGAACGTGTCACCTTAGTTGGGTCTACAACACCAGCCTCGATGAGGTCCATGTATTCGTCAGTAGCGACGTTGTAACCGGTCGCACCTTCAGCTTCTTTAACACGAGAAACGATGAGTGCACCTTCACGACCTGCGTTTGCAGCAAGTTGGCGAAGTGGTGATTCAATAGCACGAGCGATGATGCCCATGCCTGTAGCTTCGTCAGGATTAGAAGCAGTAGAACAGTAATCACCTTCTTCACACTTCATGAATGCACGGATGAGAGCTGTGCCACCACCAGGAACAATGCCTTCTTCAACTGCAGCACGAGTAGCGTGGAGTGCATCATCAACACGGTCCTTCTTCTCCTTCATTTCAGTTTCAGTAGCAGCACCAACGTTGATCACAGCAACACCACCTGCGAGCTTAGCAAGACGCTCTTGGAGCTTCTCACGGTCGTAGTCAGATGTTGTGTCTTCGATTTGCTTACGGATTTGGTTTACGCGGCCAGAAATTGCTTCTGATCCACCTTCGCCTTCAATGATAGTTGTGTCGTCTTTTGTGATAATGATACGCTTAGCTGAGCCAAGGTCTTCGATTTCAACTGCTTCGAGTTTTACACCGAGTTCTTCAGTAATCACTTTACCACCTGTGAGGATGGCGATGTCTTCGAGCATTGCCTTACGACGGTCACCGAAACCTGGAGCCTTAACAGCTGAGATGTTTAGTGTGCCACGAAGCTTGTTCACAACGAGTGTTGCAAGAGCTTCACCTTCTACATCCTCAGAGATAATGAGGAATGGGCGGCCAGTCTTAGCAACCTTCTCGAGAAGTGGGAGCATGTCCTTAAGGTTAGAGATTTTCTTCTCGTGGATAAGGATGATTGCGTTTTCGAGTGACACTTCCATTGTTTCAGGATTTGTCACGAAGTATGGTGAAAGGTAACCCTTGTCGAACTGCATACCTTCAACGACGTCGAGCGTTGTTTCGATACCTTTAGCTTCTTCAACTGTGATAGTTCCGTCTTTACCTACTTTGTCCATTGCTTCTGCAATGATGTTACCGATCTCTGTGTCCCAGTTAGCTGAAACAGTAGCAACCTGAGCCACTTCCTTGCTGTCAACAACAGGCTTAGAGATTTCAGCAAGCTTCTGCACGATAGCTTCAGCACCTTTAAGAATACCACGCTGAAGTGAGATTGGGTTTGCACCAGCTGTTACGTTGCGAAGACCTTCTTTGTAGATTGACTCAGCGAGCACTGTAGCCGTTGTTGTTCCGTCACCGGCAACGTCGTTTGTCTTAGAAGAAACTTCCTTGATAAGTTGAGCACCCATATTTTCGTATGGACATTCGAGTTCGATTTCTTTTGCAACAGTAACACCGTCTTTAGTGATTGTTGGTGAACCGAATTTTTTGTCGAGGATTACGTTACGACCTGCAGGCCCTAGAGTTGCCTTAACTGCCTTAGCGAGTTGTTCAACACCGCGTAGAAGAGCTTGACGTGCTTTTTCGTCGAATTGTAGTTGTTTTGCCATGATATTTAAAAAGTATTTAGTATTTAATAGTGAGTAGGGAAAGGTGATTAGCCTACGATTCCGAGAATGTCTGACTCAGAAATAATGAGGTGGTCTTCACCATCAATCTTTACGTCTGTGCCGCCATACTTAGAGATGAGAACGCAATCATTTACTGCAACTGTGAATTCGAATGTAGATCCGTCTTCGTTTTTAGCGCCAACGCCAAGAGCAATCACGATTGCTTCTTGTGGCTTCTCTTGAGCTGAGTCAACGAGAACGATTCCGCCAGCTGATACTGTTTCAGTTTCGACACGCTGTACGAGTACGCGTTGTCCGAGTGGTTTGATATTTGACATATTGTTATGTTATTTTTTGGTTTAGATATTTCTGGAAATATGAAAGTCAAAAGAGGAAACTGATGTGCGAAGGTGATTCTTTCATCTGTTTCCTCTTATTGGTAAGTTATTAGTCTTCGACTACTTCTGCGTCGACAACTTTGCCTTTAGCTTGCTTTGGCTCGCTAGGTGCGTCGTCATCTGGTGCTCCGCCCATGTCAGGCATTGGTCCACCTGCACCGCCTGCACCTGCAGCTTGTGCTGCTTGAGAAAGCTGGCCGAGCATTGACTCGAGGTCTTCTTTAGCTGACTTGATCTGATCGATGTCGTCATCCTTAAGCGCTTGCTTAAGAACATCTACCTTACCCTGGATCTCAGTTTTGAGTTCAGCAGGTGCTTGGTCGCCCATTTCTTCGATTTGTTTTTCAACTTGGTGAGCCATGCTATCCGCTTCGTTCTTGAGTTGGATTGCTTCAGCACGTTTTGCATCTTCTTCTGCATGCTCTTCAGCTTCACGCTTGGCCTTTTCAATTTCTTCTTCAGAAAGTCCGCTTGAACCTTCGATCGAGATCTTGTTTTCTTTGCCAGTCTTCTTATCCTTCGCGGAAACGTGGAGGATACCGTTGGCATCGATGTCGAATGTTACTTCGATTTGTGGCACACCGCGTGGTGATGGGTCGATATCTCCGAGGTGGAAGTTACCGAGGACCTTGTTGTCTGAGAACATTTTACGCTCACCTTGACAGATGCGGATGTCTACACCTGGCTGGTTATCAGCAGCAGTAGAGAAAGTCTGTGACTTCTTCGCTGGGATCGTTGTGTTACGCTCGATCATTGCTGTGGCGATCTGGCCAGCAGTTTCGATTGAGAGTGTGAGTGGAGCTACGTCGAGAAGAAGAACGTCGTTGACGTCGCCTTGAAGAACACCGCCCTGGATACCAGCACCGATTGCTACAACTTCGTCTGGGTTTACACCTTGGTTAGGCTTCTTGCCAGCAAGTGCTTCAGCTGTTTCAACAACCTTAGGCATACGAGTCATACCACCAACGAGAACGAGCTCGTCGATTTCGCTAGCAGAAACACCAGCTTCCTTAAGACAGTCGAGAACTGGCTTCTTGGTGCGCTCAAAGAGGTGATCAGTGAGTTGCTCAAGTTTTGAGCGAGTGAGTGTCTGTTGGATGTGCTTAGGACCAGTTTCGTTCATTGTTACGAACGGAAGGCTGAGGTCGTAAGTTTGAGCTGATGAAAGAGCGATCTTTGCTTTTTCAGCTTCTTCCTTAATACGCTGGAGTGCGTCAGGCTGTTTGCTGAGGTCCATGCCTTCAGCTTTCTTGAATTCGTCCACGATCCAGTTGATGATGGTGTTATCCCAGTCATCACCACCGAGTTGTGTGTCACCGTCAGTAGCGAGCACTTCGAATACACCGTCGTCGATGTCGAGCACTGAGATGTCGAATGTTCCACCACCGAGGTCGTATACAGCTATTTTCTCTTCAGCTTTCTTATCGATACCATAAGCGAGTGCAGCAGCGGTAGGTTCGTTGATGATACGGCGGACCTTGAGACCAGCGATTTCACCAGCGGCCTTAGTTGCAGAACGCTGTGAGTCGTTGAAGTACGCAGGAACTGTGATCACCGCTTCAGTGATCGTTTCACCGAGCTTAGCTTCAGCATCAATCTTGAGTTTACCAAGAATCATTGCTGCGATTTCCTGTGGTGAGTATGCTTTCTTTTCACCGTCGATCTCAACCTGAATGTGAGCGTCGCCGTTTGCTGCCTTTACGATGTCGTAAGGAACATTTTTGTCAGCTTCAGAGAGTTCAGAGAACTTACGTCCGATGTAACGCTTTGCAGAGAAGATAGTGTTCTTTGCATTAGTTACTGCTTGGCGCTTAGCTGCCTGGCCTACGAGGCGTTCACCTGACTTGGTGAATGCGACTACTGAAGGAGTTGTGCGTGCACCTTCAGAGTTTTCAAGAACGCTTGCTTCGCTTCCTTCCATAACCGCCATACATGAGTTGGTGGTTCCGAGGTCGATTCCGAGTATTTTTGCCATAATTCTGTATTAGTTTGTTGTTTAAATTTTTAGCCCGAGGGCTGAATAACTAGTTGCAGGAATCGTGCCAAGTAGGTTGGTGTCTTGTTAAGTCACTTACGGTAAGTTAATTGAGAATTTTTCAACATTCTTAGAGTGTTGTAAGTAGCGTCATTTTGGCACAGTTAGGTGATCTGTGACCCAGTCAAATTGTCACTGAGTCATAATGTCTCGCTTGGTAGTGCGTTTATTGATGCGTGCCTAATAGGTTAAGGCAAGCTTCAGCAATTCCCAACGCTGCGGTATTGAGTCTTCATTTATGATTTTTGTACGCTGCACTTAATTTACTTTTCTTTCCTGCATCAGCACCGCTAGTTGCCGGAGGTTGCCTTGAGTAAAATAGGAGGATAAAGATCTGTTGGCAGAGTTTGGTGTTGCTCATTTGGGTTGATCTTTGCATTCTGTGACGGCAGCAGCTGCAAGTAACACTATTCATCCTATTTATGACTAAAGAACGTATTTTCCAAGAAATCCTCATGGCTCGTCAACGTGTGTATGCGGTGGGGGATATTACGCCTTTAGAGCAACTACCATTAGCGAATGTTGATGCTGAGGTGTGGGTGAAGCGTGA
>CAXMOB010000143.1:0-27920 GCA_964194815.1 Vicinamibacteria bacterium
ACTTTCTCGGCGAGATATTTATATCCTGCAGCGGTAAAGTGCACATCGCCTTTGTTTTTTGATATTTGGGGCATTTTTAAAAGTGCATGCGCATGAAGCCCGTTAATAGCCACTCCATTACGCTTCATAATTTTGTCAGCAATACCATTGTATTTAACGGCGTCACCGACGATCCGACCATGCTCACCTTCAGGCACTGGAGTCGTATGACACCAAATCAACTTCGCTCCAGTTTTCTTTAACTTAACCACCAAATTAGTCATGTTTTCCTGATATTGCTCAGGGCTAGCAGTAAGCTTGCCGTTCACTTTATCACGATGCCCTTGATTCTTTGATTTAGGATCACGGTAACAAATATCCCACAGCCCCCAGTTAAAGTGAATCACATCCCACCTCCGTCCTTTCACCCACTTATCAAGCTGATTCAAACCATGGCCAGAGAATTTGCCGTTACCCGGAATACGAAAAACGTCTGCTTTATCACCAATCAATTTACGCAACTCAACGGTGTATCCAATCGATATTGAATCTCCGATCAGTAACACATTAGGTCTGTCTGGATGGTCTTCTGGATTGGCAAATGCATTTTTGTATTGCTTGCCCTCATATAGCTCACCCTTACTTTCAAGGCCCTCACTAGGCTCAGCACAAAGCGAGCTAAAGGTGAAAAATGTCAAATATCCTAATATTCTATATGGCTTTAATTTCATGGTGAATTTCAATTGCAGTTTATAACGACAATAGTTAAAAATAAAATCAACGTATCTTAGCTTAGAATCTTATGAATGACTTTCGCTTTCGACACGCCTGTAAGTTTCGTATCAAGCCCTTGAAACTTCGTGCTAAGCCTAGTGTGATCGAGTCCTAACTGATGGAGCATCGTTGCATGCATATCACGTACTGGCACAATATTTTCTACTGCATGATAGCCTAGATCGTCCGTTTTTCCATGTGTGATGCCTCCTTTAACACCTCCACCAGCCATGAACATAGAATAACCTTGGATGTGATGATCTCGGCCACTTCCTTGAGCCATTGGTGTGCGGCCAAATTCTCCACCCCATATCACCAGGGTGTCTTCAAGCATGCCTCGACGTTTCAAGTCATTGATCAATGCTGCAGTTGGCTTATCTGTTAATCCAGATGAAATCCCCATTAACTTTTTAATGTTCCCATGGTGATCCCAACCTCGATGATAGAGTTGAATAAAGCGCACACCACGTTCAGCTAAACGACGGGCTAAGAGGCAGTTTGACGCGAATGAGCCATCACCTGGTGACGCCCCATACTCTTCTAACACCTTCTTTGACTCACCAGATATATCCATTAAATCTGGAACCGATGCCTGCATTTTAAACGCCATCTCGTATTGCGAAACTCGAGCATCAATCTCTTGGTCATGTTGTTGAATATTGCGAAGTTTATCGAGTTCTTGTATCGCATCAACCACTTCCCGCTGTCGCTTTGAGTCCACTCCTTTCGGTGAGCCCACATAGTTAACCGGGTTGCCCTTTGAATTAAATTCGACTCCTTGATAAACTGAAGGCAGGCATCCACTAGACCATTGACGGGATGCAATCGGCTGACCTTGACCGCCCCCCTTCGAGGTGAGCACAACAAAGCCAGGAAGGTTATCACTCGGGCTTCCTAGTCCGTAGTTGATCCAAGACCCCATAGAAGGGCGTCCTGAAAGAATCGTCCCAGTATTCAAAAATGTATGTGCGGGGTCATGGTTAATCTGCTCTGTCATCATTGACTTGATGACACAAATGTCATCCGCGATACCGCCTATATGAGGGAGAAAGTTAGAGACCTGCAGACCACTTTTCCCATGTTGCGTAAATGATGCTTGAGGACCGTAACACTTCAGTGCTTTACCCTGTAGCTGTGCTATTGGCTGCCCCTTTGTAAAGGATTCTGGCATCCCCTCACCATGAAGCTTGGCGAGTTCTGGCTTATAATCAAAGGTCTCTAAATGACTCGGCCCTCCGGCCATGCAGAGAAAAATAACACGCTTCGCTTTAGGTAAATGGTGTGCAACTTGTTGCTCAATCGATTCTCCAAGAAGGTTTCCAAGTGCTGCAGCACCAATACCCATTGAGAGTTTACCGAGGAATTGTCTACGACCCACAAGGTTTCGCAGTTCGTTTGCTTCTGAAGATTGCTGCCACATAATATGATTTAATTGAAATTTGAAAGGGGTTGTTAGTTACGAGTAATCGTCTCGTGAAGGTTGAGGATCACTCGTGCTACTTGACTCCATGAAGCGTGCTCAGTGAGATCTAGGTCGCTATCTATTGGGGATATCCCATGAGCGACAAGTTCTTCGGCGGCTTTGGGACTCTTAGCGTAATACAGACGACTCGAGTTGAGGAGTTTTACCAAAGGAGCCACATCCTCACTTGTTGGAACTCGCCCAATGGCACGCCTTAGCATCCAATGAGCACGCTCGGTGTCATTCTTGAGATCTGCTTGCTTCATAGTCAACGCTGCGAGCACGCGTGCAGCCTCAACAAATGTTGGATCATTAAGTGTGACTAAAGCTGCTAGAGGTGTATTTGATCGTGGCCGACGAGCCGAACATTCCTCCCGAGATGGGGCATCAAATGCCTTCATCATCGGGTGCAAAAATTGGCGTTGCCAGTGGATATAGACACCCCGTTTCCATTGCCCTGAATTATCACTTGGCTTGTATACTCGGGGTGGAAAGTTTAGGTGTTGGTAATACCCCTTTGGTTGATAGGGCTTGGCGGAATCCCCTCCTTTATCTAGCACGATCAATCCAGAAATGGCAAGCGCACTATCTCGTACAAACTCAGCCTGTAATCTGAAACGGCCTTGTCTTGAAAAGTGAATATTTAAGGGGTCAATAAGCTCCTGCTCAGGGCTTGGAACGGAACTCATTCGATAGGCCTTGGTGGCCATAATAGTTTTAAATAACCTTTTTACATCCCAGTGTGACGCAAAATCAAGTGCTATATAATCAAGTAGCTCTGGGTGATTTGGGTATGTTCCTTGAGCTCCAAAATCATCGAGACTTGAACAAAGACCCTCCCCAAATAGAAGATACCACACTCGATTCACGAAAACCCTTGCGGTAAGTTCGCCACAACCACCTTCGGCTTTAGACGTCGTCAACCATCTAGCTAATTCCAGTCGAGTCGGTTTACCCTCATAGCCCGGCAAGTCCTCTAACGATCCCATAAATTCTGGCACAGCAGCCGTGACGATTTCGCCCGACTCATCTTGCCAATCTCCACGTTCTTTAATGCGAATGGTTCGTTTAGCGTCGGATGAACTCACCAATGATAGACGAGGCTTGTAACTCGCTATTTTTTCACTCAATACAGCTTTCTGCGCCGCGTCTTTAGTAGCTGATAGTTGAGACTTTAGCCGATTGACTGTTGTGCGCTCTAGAGGCGACCACAATGGTAGTTCCGGGTGGAGAATGGCTACATCCAGTTTGCGTTTTGATCCGCCTAAGTGCTTGAGATCATCAATGTCTGTAAAAAATGCGGCTAATGAATAGAAATCTTTTTGGCTAAATGGATCGAACTTGTGGTCATGACATTGAGCACAACCAATCGTGGCTCCCAAAAATGCTCCCGAAACGCTACGTACCCGGTCAGCATCGTAAATCGTCTCATATTCTTTTTTTTGTGCTCCTCCCTCAAGTGTTGTTTGAAGCAACCTGTTGTAACCCGAGGCCACAAGTGCATCATTGCGATCATCAGGACTAAGACCTTCGATCATATCCCCTGCCAGTTGCCACTTAATAAATTGATCGAACGGCATATTCTTATTCAGTGTGTATATAACCCAGTCTCGATAATTGCCCGAATTATGGAGTTGGTCACCATGAATGCCAACCGAACTAGAGAAACGTGCCAAATCAAACCAATACGTGGCTAGCCTCTCTCCAAATTCAGGAGTGGAGATTAACTGAGCAATGATCTCATTTAAATGTTCAGTTGACGGGTCTTTCAGAAAGGTGTCAACCGTCGCAACTGGAACGGGAAGTCCAGTTAGATCAAGGTAAGCGCGGCGAAGAAGCGTCACTGAGTCAGCTTCTCCCGTTTGCGTCATCCCCACCTTGTGAATATGTCCGCTCACATACTGGTCAATCGTTTCAGAAGTCTCCTTTTGCGTTAAAAAAACCTTAGGCTCTGGAGTAATATAGGCCCAATGTTTCTCGTAAGCAGCTCCCGATTCGATCCATCGGAAAAGAATTTCCTTCTCCTGTTTACTCAGAGTTTTGTGAGACTCTAATGGGGGCATCGGGTCGTCCTTATCTGAAATACGCTTCCATGCTTCACTCTTCTGAGGATAATGAGGGGAAAGTCCAGGCAGGCCTGAATCGGTCTCTTTCCCAGCTTCCTGCAATGACACCAGAGAGAAATTTGCCTCTGCTTCATGAATATCAGCACCGTGACATCCCCAGCATTTTTCTGAAAGGATTGGCCTCACATGCTTGTTAAAGCTAATCGGTTCTGTCGGAGCCAAGATTAACTCTTTCGATGGTGTATTCTCAGCCCCGGTTGTTGACTCGCTTGGTTTTGACTCCCGTGAGCAAGCGACCATGGCAATAGGTAGAGCCACGATAGAGATGAGCTTAAATTTCATATTCATAGTGAAGGTATATATATTCGCAACGAACTGACAGAACATTTATTAAAGTTACGACTTTTTTTGCCATAATTCACGCCAAACGTGACATGGAACTTGGCACGCTCTTAAAGGCGACTTCAACTCGCTTAATAATACCACTCTGAGTTTCAGCTCTTTCTAGAGCCAAAAATAAGATACACGCCTCCCAGTAGCCCAATAGCTAGTAGCACGGAAAGCCAGGCAACCACACCAAAGGCCATCAGGACATAAGCCACAGACGCCAACACGGCAGAGAGTAAGGCGTAGGGTAGCTGGGTCGACACATGTGAGGTCGTGCTACACCCTGCAGATAAGGAACTGACTACCGTGGTATCCGAAAACGGGCTACAATGGTCACCGAAAACAGCACCACCAAACACAGCACCTACAACGTAAGAGATCCATTCTATTTGCTCAGTGGCATCGACTCCGCTCACCAAGCCGACCATCATGGGCACCACGATTGGCATAAAAATCCCCATCGTACCCCACGAAGACCCTGTCAAAAAGGACACACCTGCAGCAGTGATGAACACAAGCAGCGGGAACCACGGAAAGCCAATATTCCCATCCAAAGCAGTTACCATGCTCTCAGCCACACCGAGTGCTTGAAACTGACTTCCCAAGGTCCACGCCAACCACAAGATGAGCAAGGCTGGTAACAAGCTCGAAGCCCCCTCATGCATGTGCTTGCCCAGTTCTCCCCATCGCTTTCTAGGAAAGCACAATGAAGCGGCAACCAAAGCAACAACTCCGCCAAGCACCATCGCGTGCGGCACATAACTTCCTGCAAAAGCATTCGCCCAGGACCAGTCATCACCTTCTTGAAAGAGATAGATCGCTGCAGGAACCGACATTAATAAAGTCAACACTGGCACCACAACTGATATCCAAGAGCCTTGGTGATTCTGCTCGTCCTCACACTCAACAGGCTCAACATTTTTCACATAATACTTCATTGGTCCGATCCACCAATGCCTTGCCACCACGATGGCCACCATCGCCAAGGCTATCCAGCAATAGGGATTTGCAGGGATCGAACGGAAATACACATCTACAGGCGTCACCTCTAGGCCACTGCCTTCCAAGCCATCGCCAATCAACGATAACTGCGTCGCGATCCAAGTAGAAATAAATGCCACACATGCCACCGCGGAACTAGTGGAATCAATCACATAAGCCAGCACTTGCCTCGCCATCCCTAACCGATCCACCAGTGGCCGAGCCACGCGACCTAGTAACATTGCATTTGCCAAACCATCAAAAAAACAAAGTAATCCCATTCCAAAAACACCTAACAAGGTCTTCGATTGCCGACCACGAATATCGCCACCCTCACCCACTTGCATCAAACTACTGAATCCTCCAGACCGCTCCAGCAGCTGAGCAAACGCTCCCAACAACAAAGTGAAAATCACTGGTCCAATATGCCAGCTCCCGGACAAGGCTGGAAACGCATGCTCCACAAAAAGCTCACGCAGCCCAATCAATGGATTTCCCTTTGCCAACACCAAACAAGCAGTCAAACAAGCGAGCAACAAGGCCAATGCTGCCTTCCGAGTCAACACAATCGCTACCAAAGCCACTGCGGCGGGCGTGAAAATCATCCATGTCTGCATGCGCTGAAGCCTGCCACATCCAGATCTACACCACAACACCAAACGGAAACACTACAGTGTTAGAGATAAAGTCGACACCAACTTTGTCACTCAGCAGAAAAAGGATTTGCGATTCAGCTCGTGCCTCCTATCCTAAGCGTGTGAGCGAATCGGTCCAAACTTATCTTAAAACCAAACTGCGCGGGGTTTCCCTCCAGCCTGGTGTCTATTTGATGAAGGATCGTTTGGGCAGCATCATTTATGTCGGCAAGGCGAAGAGCTTAAAGAAACGACTCAGTTCCTACTTCATGCCCTCCCGTAAAACGACGGCCGACCTAAAAACGCGTGCATTGATCGACTCTATTTATGATTTTGACGTCCATGAGGTTCGTAATGAAGCCGAAGCTCTCATTCTGGAAACCAAGCTGATCAAAGACTATCGCCCACGCTACAACATCCTGATGCGTGACGACAAACGCTTCCTCGTCGTGCGTGTCCAAATGAAGGACACCTATCCCAAGCTCGTGCTCACCCGACTTCGTAAAAATGACGGAGCTCTCTACTTTGGCCCCTTCGTGCACTCCGATGCCATCACGGCAACAATCGAGTGGCTCAATAAGGAATTCAAGCTTAAGACAAAGACACCTCAAGTTCCTCAACAACTCAATCACGAGGAGGAAGAGGCTGAATCGGAACAGAAACGCATGGCATATCGCTTACGCATTGAAGCCGCCTGTGAACTTCTCAGTGGCAAAGGCAAACGTGCACAGCTCGCCAGCATTAAGGAAGAGATGGAAAAGGCGGCTCAGAAACTACAATTCGAAAGAGCTGTAAAACTCCGCAATGTTTACCAAAATTTAGAAAAAGTGCTCAGTCCTACCCGTCAATTTTCTCGCGGTAAAGGGATTATCCCCACCACAGTGAATCCAAAAGAGGACCTCGAGGAACTAGGCAACTACCTCAATCTTGGCTACCCGCCAAAGGTGATGGAATGCTTTGATATCTCCAACATCTCTAGCACTCACATCGTGGCGTCAATGGTACGTTTCATCGACGGCAGACCCGACAACCAGAGCTACCGACGCTATCGTATCAAAACAGTCGAGGGACAAGATGACTTCGCCAGTATGGCTGAGGTGGTGCGACGTCGCTACCGCCACATTGTCGAAAAAAATTGGGCAAACGTGCCTGCAGTCAGTGAAAGCCAAGAGGATATCGTCACCACACTACGTCGCCTTGGCAAAGAAGGCAGTCTTCCCTTACTTCTACCCGACCTCGTTATTGTCGATGGCGGAAAAGGACAACTCAGTGCTGCACACCAACAAATGCGTGATCTCGGTTTAGGCGAAGTCCCTCTCATTGGTTTAGCCAAACAACGTGAAGAAATTTTCTTTCCTCACACCCCTGATCCACTATTGATCCCCCATGACAAAGGGGCACTCAAACTGATGCAGAGGATTCGAGATGAAGCCCATCGATTTGCCAATAACTATAACGAACTATTGCTTCGTAAACGAATGCGTGAAAGTTTGTTAGACGATTGCCCTGGGATGAACAAAAATCGCAAAAAGGCACTCTTCACGAAGTTTAAAACGATTGCTAATATGAAACGTGCCACCTCCGATGAACTACAATCGCTCCCTGGAATAGGCCACAAAACAGCGATCTCGATTATCGAATGGCTCGCTGACATAGACTAGAAAAACATCACTTTAAGCATCATCATGACTGGCAAGACCCTAGATAATTCGTTGATTCATTTGAACAACACCTCCGCCTCAAAGTCATCTAAACTGATAGTCGGGATCAATAGTTTACACATCCAATCAGGGGAGCACTGGGCAGTGATTGGTGGTAACGGATCGGGCAAATCAACACTCTCCCGCATGCTGACCGGTGACATCGACTTGATGGAACAGCAAAGGGTCACAACCTGTAAAAATATTTTATCCATTTCCTTTGAAGTAGAACAACAGCTGCTTGAGAGAGAAATACGCGAAGACGACAGCGAATTCATCGACAAGGTAGATCAAGGACGCACGACACTAGAGCTGATCTCTGAGCATCTCAATCCGGACGCAAATATAGACTATCTCATCGAAGTGATGAGGCTGGAAAGATTTCTTCATACAGGATTCCGACTTCTCTCCACTGGAGAAAGACGGAGAATGATGATCGCTAGAGCTCTATCTCAAACACCTGACTTGCTTATACTAGATGAACCCTTTGACGGATTAGATGCAGAATTTGCTCAACACTTGCACCAAATCCTCCCTCAGATTGCAGCCCAGACAGCCATCATAATGATAGTCAATCGACTATCCCACCTGCCCTCACACATAACTCATATTGCCTGCCTCCATGAGATGGAAGTCGTGACACATGGCGATATAGAAACCGTCAAAAAGTGCCCTTTGTGGCTCCAACTCCAATCGCTACATAATAATAAAAAGCCTCTACCCATGGCCCCGCAAGACTATCAACCATTTAGTCCTACCATGGGGGCACCGATTGTTGATCTTAAAAAACTGTCCGTCAGTTATCACCAGAAACCTATCATTCATGAGCTTAACTGGCTCATCATGCCTGAACAATATTGGTCAATATCTGGCCCTAACGGATCAGGAAAATCTACGCTCATGAATATTATTTGCGGAGATCACCCTCAGTGCTATAGCAACGATATTCACCTCTTCGGCAAACGTCGAGGTGCAGGAGAATCCATATGGGAGGTCAAACACCATATGGGCCTCATGTCGACAAGCCTACATCAACAATACCGTGCCACGGTCAATGCCGAGACAGTCCTCCTCTCTGGATTTTTTAACAGCATTGGCCTCTACAAGGCCGTATCCCCTCAACAAAGGCAAATCGCTTCCGAATGGCTCGACCTTCTCCAACTCTCTGGAAAATCAAACGCTAGGTTTCAGCAACTATCCTTTGGTCAACAAAGAATGCTATTGATTGCTCGTGCTTTAATTAAACGCCCCTATTTACTCATTCTCGACGAACCATGCCAAGGGCTCGACCCACTGAATAGAGCCCTAGTCATTCAACTCATCGAAGACATCGTCGCTCGTAAAATGGCTCAGATAATTTATGTTTCGCACGAAATTGAAGACATCCCCAGTTGCATCACTCATCAATTAGTATTCTCTGAAAGAATTTCTAACCCAAAAAGCGAGTTGCCATTGTTTGAAATAAAACAAAAAACTCTCTGAATGGAAACCTAGCCCTTCCACTTACGCATTTGCCGCATCAATTCCGTTTCAATCTTCTTATCGACATCTGATTCACGATAGGTCGTGTCATAGTGGTAACGCAGAAGCTCACTCGCGAAGCTAGGAGTCTTGTCTTTATCCTCTAGCCACTCCATATGTCGTCGCAATGTATCGCCGTCCATCATTGGTAAGCTATTCAATAAACACACTTTACGAAAGAGAGCTATATAAGGTTTCTCCTCAAACGACACTCTTTCATCTTCTTCAAAGCTGCGTTTTTTACGCTTTTTACGCTCGATTTTTTGCACCACACCCAAAGCAAACAAGATCGATAACATCACAGCTATTGCAACTAACACCCACTTCGCTTCTTGGTAAATTTGTTGTAATGGAAACAACTCTGCTAGCACATCCATCTGTTGATCATTCCAGTGTTCCTGCCGTTGCTCAGCTGTTGGAAAAGGCTCAAGATCTATTGGGCCTTTCACCTCGTCTGCTTGCACAGCAGCTTCTGGAGATGTGTCTAAAATTACCCAACCATAACCTTTCAGCTTCACCTCTAACCATGCGTGTGCATCATCCGAATACATCACCCACATGTTACGTGAAGGGAAGTGAGTTCCGCCAGAAAATCCTGACACCACACGACTCGGGATACCTAACTCACGACATAACAGCACCCCAGCAGTGGCAAAGTGCACACAATAACCAGCTCTTTCGCGATACAAGAAATTTTCTATCGGCGGTAGCCCCCCTCTGTTTTTGACATCTAATGAATACTTGCAATTGTGGCGCAGCATAGTACGCACACCAATCAACTTATTATATACTCCTTTGAGCTCACGCAATTTTACTGCAGTCGTGTTGATCTGCCCTCTAAGCTTTGTGGTAAATTGATTCCGATGATACAATGCATCGGTATTAGCCACTTCTAAATCCTTCAACTCATCTTTAGCAATGTCTTCTAGCCGTATCGATGTTGATTGGCATCTATAGCTCCGACTAATGGCCCCAGTCTCGACAATCGGTGGCAAGGTGAAGAATGATTCTCTCGATCCCTTTAATCGCGACAACTCTGTGCGCACTGGACCCTGTAAGCTGTAAAAAAACGTATACTCCGGACTGTGAAACACCGTGTATTCCACTGGTTCCAATGTGCGTGGTGGCTGGATATCAATCCACCCATCTGAGTCTGATGTCAAAAAATTGAACGCCGGATTGCCAACCTGCCAGCCAGAAACACCATCGAAATCACTCAAAGCCTTCATCGAAACATACAAGGGCTTACTTGCCAACAACTCAGCATTTTCACTATCTGCTGCTACAATCCGAACCTCAGGAAACCTCGGTAAGTCCAACTTGCCGCGACGAGGAATGAACAGCTCAGGCCTTTCGCTAGATCCAGACTGGATTCCACCTTCAACATTGCCATCAAATGGAACATCTGGGCTCGATGGCCCATCTGAGTCGCCATTGATTCCACCGTTTTGCACGGGCACCGCTCTGTCCCGAGCCTGTATCGCCAACTCTGGCCCAAACCGAAGTGCAGCAAAGAGAGCGGAAAGGAGCACCGCCACGAAACATCCCACAATCAGAAGCTCTGTTAACTTTGGCTTTCTAAAGGCTTGTAAAGACAGCGCATCGCCTCGTCTTTGCCACAACCAAAACCCTAAGGCGAGCACCACAAAAAGTGTGCCCACTGCGGCACCAAGCCACACACCAACAATATCTCTCAGTGGCCCGACCATCAGGTAGGCAATCACAAGTAAGAAAAGTGAAATCAATACACGCATATCAAGACGCAATGGCAAAGTGTTGACGTTTAAAACGCATCTGGCGAATATCAATCACCAACGCATTTTCAGGCAGTTTCATGCCATCGGACCAAGCGTCTGGATCGATATCAGAAACAATGACCAATTGATCAACGGTGGTCGAAAAGTGCTCTAATGCTGCTTGAAAATCATGCTGTTCCGTCCCTACCGAGCGATTAGATTGCGCTAGGATGGCCAACAACTCGATATACTGGGCACGATTTTCACACTCCATCACCTGCCAACCTAGAAAATCTGCTGTAAACGACGCCTTCACTTGCCGTGAGTGTAAATAATGTAAAGTCCCAGCCGCCAGTGACGATGCTCTCTCAAAACGATCGTGACGATACACTTCCCCATGTTCAGCATGCGAGTGAAAAATAACCATACAACTCCGTGGCGTAAAGCCAGGAGGATCATATTCCCTCACTCTTAATCCCTGACCTCGTGCCAATGATCGAGCTGAAGCTGGCCAATGAATCCTTTTCGCTGAGTCACCGGGCTGCCATGAGCGCACTCCTCTTGGTTCTCCCATTGCCTCACCAAACTGTGCCCCACGCTGTGGGTCTGCATCATTAAGCGATCCACATGTCATCACTTCTAACGGCGTGATCAAGCGAGGATACACAATCAAACTTTGCGGGATCTCAAACTGCACAGAATGTTGAAATAATCCCAATGGAAAGGAAGAACGTAACCCAGCCTTCAATGCTGACGTAGCACCCCGTAACGGCACACCAATACGCTTACTCAATCGTGCGCCATCCCTAGCTCCCACCCATCGGGCATGGGATCTCATTTCCACCTGGTGCAATACATGCAATGACAAATGCACATCAAAACTATCCAACCAGGACTTTTGATTATCTAAGTAGGTCAACACCTCAAATCCTTTGCCCGCATACACTCGTTCGGGCATCTTCACCTGCAAGTCCAAGCCCTTCAGGTTACACTTGCCCACCCACCAACTCACGACAAAGAGAACTAACGAAAGAATCGATAACACCAGAAGAACTCCATCCCCGAAAATAAAGCCTAGCACAAACAAGCCCATAAAACCAAAGAGGACAAGGATCCACCCTGCTGGCTGGACACTCGTTCGGACCTTTTGGGAGGAATCACGCATAATGGCCATTATGGCACTGGAACTTTTTCTAATACAGCTTGAATCACTGTGTGCGGATCACTGCCGTCATCACAGAGGACGCGATGACTCATCACATTCATAAATATTTTCTGCACATGATCTGGCTGCGCATATTCCTCGCCCTCAATCAATGCCAAGGCTTTCGCTGCGCGTAGAATCGCAATACTTGCCCGCACAGAAACCGTGTGGGCTCCACCCGCTAAGTTTCTCACCCCTTCACACAAATCAACAATATAGCGGTGTAAGTCATCGCTAGAGAAAATTTCGTCGGCCTTTTCCTGAAGCTCTAGCACCTCCTCTGTGGTGAACAATGACTCCACTTCAGCCCTTTTCTCACGATGCATTTTTAAAATCTGCATCTGCACGTCACGCCTAGGCAACTCCATCGGAATCGATAATAAAAAGCGATCCAGTTGCGGCTCCGGCAATGGAAAAGTCCCCGTGAAGGTCGTGTCATTCTGCGTCGCTAACACGATAAAGGGAGCCTCAAGTGGATACGTTACACCATCAACGGAAACTTGAGCATCACTCATTGCCTCCAATAAAGCCGACTGCACTCTTGGTGAAGTTCTGTTGATTTCATCCGCTAACAACACATTGGAAAACACTGGTCCTTTCACAAAGGCAAACTCACCTTCGTTCTGTCGGTAGAGGTTATAACCCAAGATGTCTGAAGGCAGTAAATCTGGTGTGAATTGCACGCGACGGCAACTTCCGCTGATGGCGTCAGCCAATGCTTGTGCAATCGAGGTCTTACCCACTCCTGGAGGCCCTTCAATCAGCACATGCCCGCGGGCTATCAACGCAATGCACAATGCAAGTGCGGCTTCATCTGCCCCCATCACCACGTCAGTGAGATGCTTTCGCAGTGAAGTTAATTTTGTAATCGGCATAATTCTATATTCTATTGTATCGAGGTGAGATCTAACATGTAACGGATGTGTGACGCTGTCAACGCTCCCATCGTTTTACATCTGGAAAATTCATTGCAATTGTGAAGTTTATTTAAGTGTTCGCCCAATTGCACCACATGGCTATCTGGAGCAATGTGTTCTCTCTTCATGGTCGATAACAAAGCTGTCAGGCGACGGTGCTCAGATGATGCTCTACGTGCCATCTGTGACCTTTCTTCTTCCGCATATTGTTTGACCGTCGCTCGGTTAAGTGCACGCAGGCTAAGCCCAGAAACTTTGCGGTTCGATTGAAAATTATAGGATAAATAAATACGTCCATTACCCTCATAAGACTGCTGATCAAAGTCAATCGGCCGCACTCGATACTGCACCTCTTCGAAGTCTGGAGTGATATCCACCACGTAGTTAACTGACCGCATGTCTCCCAGAAGTCGGATAAAACAACGCTCATTAAACTTGGTAAATTCCTTCGCTATTCTCACATGGTTCAAGTCAGATCTCGGTATATAATCCTTCGCGAACATGTCCCCTGGCACTCCAGCGATGTGTTCCTCGATCAAGGTGTTGCCATTCACCATGTAGTTAATACGGTTCGGCGAAAGAATGTGCTCTAGCTCTAATCCATAAACACGTGAGGCATCCGCTTTTTTTACGTAATAATAGTCAGAGTTATCGTTAAACTGGTTAGTAATACAAATACGAAACGGGCTAGAATTTCCAAAAACACCAAAATCTATACGCTCAACCGACAAGTGGGTATGGTGAGCCTCGTCGCCACCAATCTTCAATGCTGCATAAATATGCGTCAACATCGGTCTTAAGACATCCATCACTTCCGGTGGATACATCACCGTCAACCAAAGTGTCTCCTTACCTGTAGGATCCTCATAGGGCATAGTCCCGGTGAACGCCGCCAGTTCATCATACACCAACGGGATATCTGACTGTCTGCCAAAATGATACAGGTAGTGATTCAAGGGTGCACTGATAGGATATATCTCCTTTCGACGAGAAATCATAGTCATATCATCTCCACGATTGTAAATGTGACAAGAGATAAATCCTTATGGGTTGACGCACCCCTCTATTTTCGCTACCCAACTCTTCCACACTAAGATCCTTACCATGAAAATTCATCAATTCATCCTCACTGCCCTCCTCTGCACTGCCATGTCTTCATGCCTACCACCTCTGGCATCTCGTGCTCTTGGTTTACCAGCCAAACTTATAAGCACGGTGGTTGGACCAGTCCTCGGTGGACTTGGCCTCTAAGCACGTAACTCTCAATTTATCATGAGACCTTCTCACTATGAGTAGGTCTTTTTTTGTGCTGACGCCTAATATTCATGACACAAACGCCAACATTGGCTATTGATTTCCTCACACAGTCGTGGATAGTCACCCACAGAAACAGTAGTAACTTTATAAACTAACTAAGGATTAAGACCGCATGATACCTGAATCATCACTTCTCAACGCCCAGCAACGCAACGCAGCTGATGCACTCATCGCTTCACTTGATGCAAGCCAACAAGCCTGGCTTTCTGGATACCTCTCTGCACTCGCAGGCTCCGGCTCATCTGCAGCTCCTGCCAATGTCCTAGTGCTCTATGGCACAGAATCTGGAAACTCAGAAGGACTTGCTGACAAAACAGCGAAAGCTGTGAAGAAAAACGGTGGCAAGCCGACGCTCAAAAACATGAGCGACCTCAAGCCTAGTGACCTAGCTAAGTATGACGCCATCCTCACCATCGTATCTACTTGGGGCGAAGGCGACCCACCAGAAGGTGCGGAAACATTCCATAAGGCATTCATGAGCGAAGCGGTCGACCTCAAAGGCATTAGTTTCTCAGTGTGTGCCCTTGGCGACACCAGTTATGACAAATTCTGCCAAACTGGCAAAGAGTTTGACGCTCGTTTCGAAGCTCTTGGAGCTGAGCGAGTCGCGGATAGAGTCGACTGCGACCTCGATTTCGACGACGACTACGACGCATGGGCGAAAGCAGCTCTCGACAAAGTATGCACAAGTTCCGGTGCTGCAGCTCCTTTAGTGGAACTCGCTCCTGCTGTTGAATACAGCAAGAAGAACCCATTCCCGTCAGAGGTGCTCGAACACGTCCTGCTCAACGGAGAAGGAACTGCTAAGGAAACGATTCACATTGAATTCGATCTCACAGGTTCAGGCCTCAACTACGAAGTTGGTGATGCCCTCGCTGTAGTCCCAACCAACTGCGACCAAGTCGTTACTGAGATTCTTGTCGCCACTGGCCTCGATGCTGATGCTAAAGTCACTGTTAAAGGGCTCGATGAGACCACGCTCGCTAATGCTCTCACCACTCAGCTCGATATCACAGCTCTCTCGAAAAGCATCGTAAAGAAATACAATGCTCTCGCTAATGCTGATGAACTCACGACTCTACTAACTGACGATGCTAAAGCACAACTGAAAGATTGGCTTTGGGGACGTCAAATCATTGATTTGGTAGAAAACTTCAAAGTTACTGACCTCGATGCTCAAGCTTTCGTTAACGTGCTGCGTAAGCTTCCTCCACGCCTCTACTCGATCGCTTCAAGCCCGAAAGCACACGAAGGTGAAGTCCACCTCACAGTGGCAGCAGTGCGTTACAACTCTCACGGTAAAGACCGTAAAGGCGTCGCCTCAACCTACATCGTAGACGAGGCCAAAACCGGCGAGAAGGTTAGCGTCTACGTGCATCAAAACAAAAACTTCCGACTCCCTGAAGCTACTGAAACACCAGTCATCATGGTAGGACCAGGTACAGGGATAGCTCCCTTCCGAGCCTTTATCGAAGAACGCAGCGAAACGGGCAACCAAGGTGGCTCATGGTTATTTTTTGGCGACCAAAGATACCAGTTCGACTTCCTCTACCAGCTTGAACTCCAAGAGCACCTCAAAAGTGGTGCTCTCAGCAAGATTGACGTCGCATTCTCTCGTGACCAACCAGAGAAAGTCTACGTGCAACATCGCATGCTCGAACGTGCTCAAGAGCTCTATCAATGGCTCGAAAAAGGTGCCCACTTCTATGTTTGTGGTGATGCCACACGCATGGCAAACGATGTCCACAACGCCCTCATCGAAATCGTTCAAACTGCTGGTGGAAAATCACTCGAAGACGCCACAGCCTACATCGATCAACTCAAAAAGGACAAACGCTACCAACGCGACGTCTACTAAGCCCTGCACCATTCATCATTCCAAATTCTCCAATTTCCATGTCTGAAAAAAAATTAGCACACAACGAATACCTCAAGGTAGATAGTAACTACCTCCGCGGCACCCTTGCTGAAGGTATTGCAGACTACAGCACTGGTGGTCTTACTGAAGACGAACAGCAGCTACTAAAATTCCACGGTTGCTACCTACAGGACGACCGCGACTTACGTGCCAACCGTCGTAAGCACAAGCTAGAAAAAGCATTCTCATTCCTCATCCGTATCCGTGTCCCAGGTGGCGTAACCACTCCTCAACAATGGCTTGATCTGGACACGCTTTGCACGACTTATGCGAATCACACGATCAAGCTCACAACGCGTCAAGCATTTCAGTTCCACGGTGTTATCAAGACCAACTTGAAGACCACGATTAAGGGCATCAATGACTCGGCTCTCGACACCATCGCAGCTTGTGGTGATGTCAACCGCAACGTCATGTGCAACCCAAACCCATTCCTCAGTGCTGCACACGCTGAGGGTCTTAAGCTTTCTGAAGAAATCTCAGCTCACCTCACTCCACAAACTGGAGCGTATCACGAGATCTGGCTCGATGGCGAAAAGGTCGAAACATCTGCAGAAGAAGAACAGGAGCCAATCTACGGCAAAACCTACCTTCCTCGTAAATTTAAAATCGCAGTCGCGATTCCACCAAGTAACGACGTCGACATCCATGCAAATGACCTGTCATTCGTGGCAATCATCGAAGACGAAAAAATCGTTGGTTACAACATCGCCGTTGGTGGAGGTATGGGCATGACCCATGGACTTAAGACTACTTTCCCTCGCCTCGCTGACATCATCGGCTTCATCACACCAGATAAAGCAGTCGACCTTGCGGAAAAGGTTGTCCTCGTGCAGCGTGACTTCGGCAACCGCCATGACCGTAAGCAGTCACGCCTCAAATACACCATCAACAGCCGCAGTGCTGATTGGTTCCTAGCCAAGGTGAATGAATACCTCGGCTACGATCTCGAGCCAGCTCGTCCATTCCATTTCGATGACAATGGCGACCGCTTCGGTTGGGTAGAAGATGCCAATGGTAACTTCCACCTCACCCTCTTCGTCGAAGGCGGACGTATCATTGATAAGGATGGTTACAACCTTCGCTCAGGGCTTCGCAAGATTGCTGAAGTGCACACTGGTGACTTCCGCCTCACAGCGAACCAGAACCTCATCATTGCTGCAATCACAGCTGAGCAAAAGCCGCTGATTGAAAAGCTCGTTGAAGAATACCGCATCGATACTGGCAAGCTGCGTTCAGCACTTCGCCTCAACTCAATCGCCTGTGTTTCACTGCCAACTTGTGGACTTGCTCTCGCTGAAGCAGAACGCTATTTACCACTTGCCGTCACTGACATCGAAACTGTTCTCGAAGAAGCTGGTCTCCGCCACGATGCTATCACCATCCGTATGACGGGTTGCCCGAACGGTTGTGGTCGCCCATTCCTATCAGAGATCGCATTCGTCGGTCGTGCTCCAGGCAAATACAACATGTATCTCGGTGGTGGCCACGCAGGTGACCGTCTCAACAAACTCTACCGCGAAGCAATCGGTCGCGACGAAATCGTCACCTTGCTTCGCCCACTCATCCTCGACTACGCAAAAACACGTAACGATGGTGAAAAGTTCGGTGACTTCGTTATCCGTGCTGGTTACATTGCCGCCACAAAAAATGGCGATGATTTTCATAAAAACATCAAACTGGAAGCCTCCCCCGCTTCTTAACCTTATGGGTGCAGAAGAAGAATTAAAGGAAGCTGAGCTCATTGCCAGCTCGCTCGATGCTAGAAATGCCGGTGAGCGTATCAAATACCTCTACGAAACCTACGGTGAGCGCGTCGTCGCCAGCAGTAGTTTTGGACTACAAGCTGCTGTCATGTTGCACTTGATCAGTGAAAACGCACCGAAGATACCCGTCATCTTTGTGGACACCGGCTACCTATTCCCTGAGACCTATCAATACATCGAACAGCTACAAAACTCGCTCAATGTCGACCTCCGCATCTACCAACCAGCACTCACTGCTGCACGGCAAGAAGCACTCCACGGCAAGCTCTGGGAGCAAGGCGAGGAAGGCAATAAGAAGTATGGATTGATTAATAAAGTCGAACCCATGAACCGCGCCATCAAGGAAATCGGTGGCGACATCTGGCTCAGCGGACTACGCAAAGCCCACTCACAAACGCGGGCTGATAGAGCTATTGCTGAGCAACAACGCAACACCATCAAGGTCTACCCGATTCTTGACTGGGCCGACGCCCAGGTCGCTAGCTACTACTTCAAAAACACGCTACCGAAACACCCGCTCGAAGCTGAAGGCTACGTCACGATGGGAGATTCTCATTCTACCATCCCACTCACCGATGGCATGACTGCCGAAGAGACCCGCCACGGTGGCAACAAATACGAATGTGGCCTCCACCTCGACTCAGGCACCCAAGATTATCAAATCTAAACGAGCTTCTAGCTGAACACACACTTCTCGATTGACGGGACGCCTCGAAAACGTCAGACAGTAGGGGAACATTTTACAACAACGTAGAAAACAACAACTAAACAACAACTTTATGGCCAAAATCGCAAACAGCATGATTGATACAGTGGGCAACACCCCACTCATTAGAATTAACAAACTCACAGAAGGCTGTGTGGCAGAAGTTCTCGTCAAAGGCGAATTCTTCAACCCGCTCTTCTCTGTCAAGGACCGTATCGGTAAGGCAATGATCGAAGCTGGTGAGCGTGATGGCCTACTCAAGCCCGGTGGAACTATCATCGAACCAACTTCAGGAAACACAGGGATCGGTCTCGCATTCGTAGCACGTGCTAAGGGCTACCGTTGTGTGCTTACGATGCCCGAGTCAATGTCGATTGAACGTCGCGTGCTCCTTCGCATGCTCGGTGCTGAACTCATCCTCACTCCTGCAGCTAAAGGCATGGGTGGTGCAATCGCAAAAGCGAAGCAACTTCTAGAAGAAGATCCAACAGCATTTGGCCCACAACAGTTCGACAATCCAGCGAACCCACAAATTCACCGCGAAACCACAGCTGAAGAAATTTGGGCAGACACTGACGGCAAAATTGACGCTTTCGTTGCAGGAGTTGGCACAGGTGGAACTATCACAGGTGTTTCTGAAGTTCTCAAGCAACGCTGCGACATGAAAACTTACGCGGTTGAGCCTACAGGATCACCAGTTATCTCTGGCGGAGCTCCTGGACCACACAAGATCCAAGGGATCGGTGCTGGATTCATTCCGAACAACCTCAACGTCGACATCATCGATGAGGTCATCCTGGTGACTAACGAAGATGCTTTCACTACAGCGCAAGAACTAGCACAAGAAGAGGGCCTACCTGCAGGTATCTCTACAGGTGCTACCGTTTGGGCTGCTATCCAATTGGCGAAACGCCCAGAAATGGCTGGCAAGCGCATCGTCGCTGTGGCTGCTTCAACAACTGAACGTTACCTATCAACTCCACTTGCTGAGAAAGTGCGTGAAGAAGTGGCTAACCTTCCAGTTTGCGATATTTAAGACATTTCGCTCAGTTAAAAGAGCAAAGATCAAAAGGATAAAGCTCGGGCAATTAGCTCGGGCTTTTTTATGTCCCCTTACGACAGCAAGATCTTTACACAGCATTTACACACAGCAAAAATATCTATGGCATGATGGAGACAATCCAAAAACAAACCATCCATAGATTATGATTCCTATCCGTACGCCATTCCTCCTCAGTAGCCTCATTATTAGTTCTAGTTTCCTGCAAGCAAAAGACCACCCTCAGGATACTGCCATCAACATCCCTTCCTCCACAGTTCAGGAAAAGATGGGCGGCAAAATAGTACAGCAAACCGAAATCATCGAAGTCTGTTTCGTGCTCGACACCACGGGCTCGATGGGTGGCTTGATCGAAGGAGCTAAACGCAAGATCTGGTCCATTGCCAATGAGATTGCTCAACGCAAACCCGCCCCTACCATTCGCTTCTCACTCGTTGGCTACCGTGATCGTGGTGATTCTTATATCACCCAGGTGTTCGATATGACCGACGACCTCGATGCCATTCACGGCGAATTGATGAAGTTTACTGCAGGCGGTGGTGGCGACGGACCGGAGTCGGTCAACCAAGCAGTGCACGAAGCAATCACTAAGGTCAAATGGTCAAAGGAACCGAAGGTGAAGAAGATTGTCTTTCTCGTCGGCGATGCTCCACCACACATGGACTACCCACAAGAAGTGCAGTATCCAGCGACTTGTAAACTAGCCAAGTCCAAGGGTATCATCATCAACTCAATCCAATGTGGCGGGGATTCTAACTGCACCCCAGCATGGCAAAAAATCGCTGAACTTGGTGGCGGAAGCTATGTAGCTCTCCCGCAAAACGGCGGGGTTCGCATCATTGTCACACCTCAAGACAAACAAATTGCTGAACTCTCCAAGAAGATCTACGCCAGTGCCATCAGCTACGGCAATGTCAAACAACGCGATCAAGCAAAGTGGAAAAAGGACAATGCTTTGAAACTAGCAGACGAAGACGTGCAAGGCAACGCGTGGAAAAATGCTTGCCAAAATGTCCATGGCAAAGGGACTTACCGTGCCTTCTCTGGTAACAACGACCTGGTCACCGAATGGGGTAACAAAGCTGTCGATCTCAAATCATTGAAACGCGACAACTTATCGAAGGAATTCAAAGCAATGAGCGATGAAAAACTGGTCGCAGAAATCACCACACGTCTCAAGCAAAGATCCACCGTTCAGGAACAAATCAACAAGCTACAAATCGAACGCACAAAGTTCATCGAAAAGAAAACGAAGGAAATTCCCGCCGATGAGGCCAGTAAAGGATTCGACACCGAAGTCGAAAAGATGCTCGAGTCACAGCTTAAGTAAAAACACTAAAAGCGACTCCCGTGAGGAAGTCGCTTTTAAAAATGAAGTGAGTTATTATTAGTGGTGTGTCGCTATTGGAGCAAGAGCCTGCTGAGCCTTTTCGTTTTTAGCCTTAGCTGCTGCACTGCTCTCCTTGACCCATGCGTCAAACTTAGCAGCTTTGATCACCTTGAGTTTACCTACCATGTCACCGTGGCCTTGGCCACAGAGCTGACCACATACCACTGAGGTTTCAATCTCACGGGCTGGTGTGAACCACATTGGAATGTCAGTGCCAGGAATAGCGTCCTGCTGGATACGCATTGGAATGATAGAGTAGTTGTGAATCACATCAGTTGAAGAGACGTTCACGATTGCAGGGCGTCCTACAGGAAGCTTAAGTTCAGTCACTACGAAATCGTCGAAGCCATTTGGGTCATCTTTGTCGATACAAGCATCGCCACTGTCACTTACCAGTGAACGGTCAATACGTCCGAACTTACCGTCAGCTCCAGCATAGTGGTACTTCCAACCAAACTGGAATCCGATCGCACGCACACGAACCGCATCACGATCGACCGCATCTTGGAAGGTGTCAACACGCTCACTCCAGAACGGAAGAGCAAAACCGAGAAGTAGCACTGCTTCTACGATAACTACACCAATTTCTAGGTGAGACGAAAGGTGGGTTTTTACACCGTGGTAATCCGCTTTGGGATTTTTTGAATGGTGGAATCGTACGATACTGTAGAGGAAGAACAATGTCCAACCTACGAAAAGAGCGATCATGAACCACTGGATAACGTCAATAAGGTGGTCAACGTCTGATCCGTGGACTGAGAAATTCTCTGGCAGGCCGCCCATACGACTAGGAGAGATAAAATCGCCTTTATTTGCTAGAATGTTTAACATGTGATTTATACTGTGTTAGAATGAATGGATAAATTAATGAGGTGTAATCAATCTACTGATTAGCGGTGAGGAATGGATCGTCATACTCTCCAGTACTCGCCTTTTTCTGACGTATTGCGATACGAATGAAACAAATGATCACTGCTGCTGCGATCGGCATGATGATGCAGACCATGAACAAAATAGCGTAACCTGCAGCGTTGCCTTGAGTTTCTTGGAAAGCTCGTGCACAGGTCGGACAAGCAAGGATGTTGAGCAATGAAATCATATGATCTAGATTTTAAGTTTTTTGATCTTCTGGTAGAAATAAGCTCCGTAAACGACGAGGCTAACAGCAGCAAAGATCGCACCGCCACCGAAACTATACATGCCCATACCTGGAGTCATACCGGAAAGCTTGAACACCCAGAACGCTAATCCTAAGCAAAGCATTGTTGCGATCGTGATAAAGATGATATGAAATCCGCGAATAGACATAGTTTCAGTTGGGTTGATTAGTGAGCTTTGTGGTCGTGGCCGTGGTCATGACTATCTTCGTGCTCGTGATGAACCTCCTGCTCTGGATAATTGATGAGCTCACGCTGGTCGAGATCGTATGCCTGATCAACTTGTGTCTCAGGAAGATCACTACCATAGGGTAATACCCCTTTATAAGTGATCGGGTTGAATTCGGCGAGAGTGAGGATCGAAATCATAGCACTAGCAATGAAGAGCCCACCAAAGAAGATCCAAAGAATGGTCTTCTTTTCCCAGTGGCCAAATCTCAAGTGCATGAAGATCAATGCCACCATTGATGCCTTGAAGGTTGCGATGATAAGACCGATGACCATGTCAGCGGTGTCGAAGCCGTGAGCACCAAAGTCGAGCGGTGCCCATACAGCCACTGCGACTGTGAGCACAGTGCACACTCCGAGGATAGCACCTACGATTTTAAAGGCTCTTTTTACCTTTGCGATTTCTTCTGGAGAATTACCTGCCATAATAATAGTTCGTTAAATTGGATTACATTAAGTAGAAGATTGGGAAAGCGAAGATCCACACAAGGTCAACAAAGTGCCAGAATAGACCACCGACTTCCACACGGTTGGTTAACCACTCAGGGTTCGTGTCGAACATCTTCTTGCCGAAGAATAGATAGTAGCCGAGAACCAGTGCACCACCGATAACGTGAAGTCCGTGAAGACCAGTGATGGTGAAGTAGATTGCATAGTAGTTGTTCCACTTCGGCGTGAGGTTTGACTCAAGTTTGATAAGGTCACGTGGCACCCACACGTGTGGGAATGCAGAAGCATACTTAGGGTTATAATGATCTGCACCGAACATGCCATCATACCAAGTCAGTTGCTTAGACTTGAATGCATCGTAGTCGGCTTTTGAATCCATCTTGTATTCCGCTTCATGATAGGCGACGATCAGTTTCCAATCGACCATATACTTCTCGTTCTCTGTTGGCTCTTTACCGCGAACAGCAAGCTCAGCAGTGTGGAAGTGGAGCCACTTCATGTGCGTCTCCCAAATATGATTGATGGTGATATCACCATGTCCATGACCTTTATGATCGGCATCATGGGAATGACTGTCCTTAGAAAGGGCTTTTTCATCGAAAATAATCACATGCTCGGTGTGAGGTATGTATTTAACTTTGCCACCTTCTTCAACAACCTTACCCAGGTAGGCTGACATAGGCTTTTTGTCGGCTAGGTCTTCACGCTCCTTACGCATCACTAGGTGACGTAAGTCGATGTTGTCTACTGCCAGCTCGATACCGCTAAGTGCCTTCTCATTAGATACACCAATGATCTCCGTCTTATCACGGTGAAACACCGTGATGCTATTTTCCTTACCAAAGCGAAGTGTGGTTCCTCCACCGAATGTTCCTTTAGCAGGAACAAATGTGAAAAATTGATCTGCGGGTCCAGTGAGTTCGAACACTACCGTTAGAGGGAGTGTTACACGCCCATCTGCGAGCTCTTCAGCAGAAAATGCTGGAGCCGAGTTGATATAATCTCCTTTGTTCTCGTTGATGAGACGTTTATGATACTCATCGCTCGTCACTACCTTTGCACAAGCTGAGTCACTTTTGCCATCGAGTTCTGGGAACTTTCCGTCATCTCGATCATCACGGAATTGCTTCCAAGCTAGTCCAAGTAGTTTTGCGTTGAGTTCGCGGTTCTCTGTACGAGCCTCGACATAATGATCTTGGAACGCTTGCAAGTTCTCAATGGTGAGATCAGTGTTGCTATCGAACTTCTTATCTCCAATTTGAATATAACTATTTACACCTTCTTTAGTAGGCAGCAATAATGTGGCTTTAAAGCCTTTATCCTTCATCTGCGGGAAGATGTTGTTCTCGAAATATGGAGCGTAGAAGCGTGTCACATTCACTTTCGCGGTGAGCTTAGCAGTTCCATCTTCTCCTACTACAGGAGCAACACGTAGCATGTTACCTAGACCATCAGGATGATCGTCGTTCTTTTCAATCGTGTGACCTTCAATCACTGAAAAGTCATTTGCACGAATCGCTTGGTGGGCAAACTTAGAAGCATACTCACCAGGAAGCTTGATAGCCATGAAGGCAACAGCACAGAGGATAGTGGCTGACATGTAGATCTGGAACTTACCCCAGTTACGTAGCTTGAGTTCTGCCCATGCGAAAACCACAGTAACAGATGAAGCAATCAAGATTGCGGTGTTAATGAGTCCCGGCAGGATCGGAAGTGCACGTTCTGGCCAAGGGAAGTCAGCTCCGATACGAAGAAAGATGTAGGCGGAGAATAGGCCGCCGAAAAGCATCACTTCAGAAGCTAAGAATAGCCAAATCGCGATCTTAGAGTTGATCAACCCTGTATCTTTACGAGGTTCTACAATGTAAGGAATTTCCATGATATTATCGTCTTAAATAGTCGTTAAAATTGAGATTTTAGTAGAAATTACGCTTCTGATGAATCGGAAGCTTTCTCTGTTTTAGGTTCATGCCACTGAGGATAGAAGTCTTCTGAGCAATCAGGACGGCTATATTCGTAGGGTCCACGGTAAACTGCCACATCGAAGGTGAAGTTACCATGCCCCGGAGGCGTTGGAGTTGCCCACTCAAGAGTGGTAGCATCCCATGGGTTATCTGAAGCCTTCTTACCTGCAAACCATGCAGTGAAGAGGTTAAAGATGAATGGAATTTGTGCAATCGCTAGGAAGAACACTGCCCATGACATGAAGACGTTGAGATCGATCCACTCGGCAACAGTCTGAGCGAATACGTCAGCACTGTCTTCACTTGCTGGAAGGTAGCTATCACCACCGTTATACCAACGTCTGTGGAAACCAGCCATCCCTTGGATGAGCATTGGGAAGAATACACAGTTGATGAGAATGAGTGATGGCCAGAAGTGGAGGTGACCAAGCGTGCGGTTGAGGAAACGACCGAACATCTTTGGATACCAATGGTAGATACCAGCGAACAAACCGAACAGAATACCAGGTGCAACCACATAGTGGAAGTGACCAATCACGTAGTAAGTATCGTGAAGGTGTAAGTCAGCGAGGTTGAACGCCAGTGGAAGACCTGTGAGACCACCAATACCGAACATCGGCAGGAAGGCACACGCCCACATCATTGGCATAGTGAAGCGGATGGAACCACCCCACAGTGAGATAATCATCGAGGTGATCAACACCACGGACGGAACCGAGATCAGCACCGTGGTGATCTGGAAGAAAGTAGACACGGTTGAGTCCATTCCAGTCATATACATGTGGTGAGCCCACACGATGAAGGAGATAAACCCTAGAGTGATCACAGCATAGACCATGGACTTATAGCCCCATAGTGGTTTACGTGTGTTAACCGGAATGATTTCAGCAACACAGGCAATAGCAGGAAGGAGGAGAACGTATACTTCAGGGTGACCGAGGAACCAGAATAGGTGTTGGAATAGCAGTGGTGAACCACCGCCTGAGTTTTCAACTACGCCACCAGGGCCGCCGTTTGCACTACCTTCATAGAGACCTGAAGGAAGGAAGAAAGATGAGTCAGAAACTCGGTCAACCACCTGCATGATTCCAGCCACTTCGAGCGGTGGGAAGGCAAGAAGAAGAAGGAATGCTGTCACTAACATCGCCCATACAAGGAATGGAAGGCGAAGCCAGGTCATCCCTTTCGCTCGAAGGTTAATGACCGTCGTGATCACGTTGGCGGAGCCAAGCAAGGAGGAGGTGATCAAGCAGACCAGACCAAGCAGCCACTGGGTTTGACCGGTGAAGAATTGGTTTGGATGATGGGAATCGGAGAAATCAGAGAGTGGCGGATAGTTGGTCCAACCAGATTTAGCTGAACCAGACTCAAGGAAGAAGGATCCAATCATCATGATACCACCGACAACGTAGATCCAATAAGAGAACATGTTCAACTTAGGAAACGCCATGTCCACGGTTCCGATTTGAAGCGGTGTGATGTAGTTACCAAAAGCACCGAAGCCAAGTGGCACAACACCCAAGAAAACCATGATTGTTCCGTGCATTGCACCGAACATGTTATAGGTCTCCCCTGTTACCAATCCATTTTCGCTCAACCAACGGCCTTTCCAGGCATCAGTAAAGACCCATCCCAACCACTCCGGGAGTGGCTCGTGTGGGTGAGCAATGCTCCAACGCATTACCATCATAAGGAAGAAACCAAAAGCAAGGAACAATAGGGCAGTTATTCCGTATTGAAGGCCAATGATCTTGTGGTCAGAGGAGAATATATACTTCTTAATGAAGTTCTGGTGATGATGATGCTCATCGTGATGATCTTTATCGCTCATAGTGACTGATTGAATGTGCAGAGTTAAGTGCCGGATAAGTTATTAGACTGGGCTAAATGTCAATCCGTTTTGGGTTTGAATTTACTGAGGCTCTCCTGTCTGTTTGTTAACTTTAGTATCAGGTGCCAAGAAGGCTGCTTCGAATGGTTTAGCAAGTAAATCTGATTTGAGTTCAGCCTCGGTGACGTTACCTTCAGCAGTGCGTGATTCGAAACGTTTCTTAAGTTCTTTCACTTGTTCAACGCTCACGACCTCGCCTTTTTTACCTCCAAAAGTGTTACGCACATAGGTTGCTAGGCCAGCAAGCTCAAAATCAGACCAACCACTAGTTTGTGGTGCCATGTTCTTAGTCCAATCCTTACCTTTAACCGTGATTTTCCCGTCGAGTCCATTCATTGCAATAGCAAGAACGTGAGCATCGTAGTTTGACACCCACTCAGAGCCATCCAATGGAGGAACATCATTGGAGCCTGCTCCACCAGGACCATGACAAGCCGCACAAACTTTGAACTTTGCTGCACCGACATTCATGTATGCACTCAATGCGTCGCCGATTGGTGGACCCGTTTCCTTAGCATTTGGGTCTACACCACGTAGGTATCCCACCGGGTGTTCACCATAGTTAAAGAGATTATCTTTGAAAAGCACACCACCAGCAATCAGGCCGACGAGCACAAGAATAACGATAACCTGGCTAGAGATAGGCTCGAGACCATTTTCACGAACGGTCATCTCACGAGCAGAAGCTGCTGCCTCACGTGAAACTTCACG
>CAXMOB010000144.1:0-3363 GCA_964194815.1 Vicinamibacteria bacterium
TTTATGACTACAGCTGGGAATGGCAGGTGAACAAGATTAACTCGCTTGTTGAGGCATTCCATGATGATGGAAACAGCAGAGGCTTTTATGGTGGCGGATTCACCACAGAAAATGGTGTCACTCATGTGGTGCAACAGTACCTTCCCGCTTTACCGCCCATTTCCATCGCATCACTTAGCAGCGCACGCTTAGGTGGGTTTAGCCTCGCAAACAATACCGTGGTAGCCTCTCCGACAGAAGATGTGGTAATTGGAAATGGGATGTCTACGAACACAATTTACCTCAGAACCCGAAATGGAGTTAAGGACTTCCGCCAAGTGACCGCAACCGGGCAAGGTGGTTTGGCTCCGCACACGCTGCAAGCAATAGGCAATGCATACGCGCACCCAAACATTCCTGCTGATCAGGCATTCACCAGATACCTACAGCGACTAAACATGAATCGAGATAACGATAATCCTCCTGAGAGGACTTATGCCGACCATTCTTATCTAGTAAACAAAGCTCTGTGGGATGATTACGTCTTCAGCTCAATCACTCCACAGCTTAGTACCACCCCGCTTTATGGAGGCACTACAAGCAAGACCGCACTAGAGGTAGCAAACGACTTTTTGTTTGAGGACCTGCTTCTACCCAATCGCCGCATGATCCCATACACAGCAAATCTGAATAGTAATTCCTTTACTACTTTGACAGGCCAATACGACGACTTCAGCAATGGCTTTGCTGATAAAATAACATCTCACATGATGGTAGCTGGGCCTTTCAACATTAACTCAACATCTGTGGATGCATGGAAGATCTTCTTTTCCAGCCTTAAAGGCAAGCCTTTGAGCTTTCTACAGAATCAAGCTTCTTCTCTGGAGACTACAGTATCAACTGATACCCCTGTAGCTCCCGGTATACTTCCCAATGGTGAGGCTGTCAGCAGTAGCGAGCTGAGTGCTGATGCTAACGCTCCGATTGATCAGTGGACAAGTTCACGCAGTATAACTGACGTGGAAATTGACGCATTGGCTGAAGCTATGGTCAAACAAGTCAAACTGAGGGGACCCTTTCTCTCTCTCTCCGAATTTGTCAATCGACGCCTTGATGCAAGTAACTCGGACTTCGCCGTCAAAGGTGCGTTACAGAGTGCGCTCGATGATCCCAGCGTTACCATCAATGAAGCATTTCGCAATAATGTGCGGGGAGGTCTCGATACCGAGGCTGGTACCTTTGTAGCAGAATTCCCTGAAGCTCTAGAGGGGCCGATCGCCTATGGTAGCACCCCGTATGTCGACCAGGCCGACATCCTGCGCCACTCCGGGTCTATCCTAACCCCGCGAAGTGACACCTTTGTCATCCGCACTTATGGCGATAGTTTAGATGCCAATGGAAATGTTGTAGCCCGCGCATGGTGTGAAGCAGTCATCCAGCGAACTCCAGAATACATAGATTCATCATCCACCACGGGAGATCAGCCGCACACCAAACAATCTGATCTGGTGTCACCCGCCAACAAAGCCTCTGGCCGAAAATTAAAAATTGTAAGTTTCCGCTGGCTCAATGCCGATGAAGTGTAAACACACTTGACCCTTTATAATTAGCTCTATAAATATAATTATTTATGATCATAAACAAGCTCAAGCCCCTCTGTCTGTTGGTTAGTTTCAGCTGGCTACTCATTAATGCTGCTTTTGCACAAGGAGAAATCGAGCTACAATTTGTATCCTTCCCTAAATCACTCGATTCCAAGCCCGTGGAACTACTCATCGGTGAAGAGAAAACCATATTAGTCGAAATGCCCACCAACAGCATTTCTCCTGTCTACAAAGTCAAACCGCTTAGCAAATGGATGATCGGTAAGACGACAGTGGATGACGAAGGAAAATCGTCATTTGACGTGTATGGGCAAGCCCCAGCCATCAGCTCCACTAAACAACTCATCCTGGTTATTCGCAAAGGTAAGGATGACGCCGATGGCTTAAAATTGATTCCCATGGACTACAGCCAAGCCGGCTTCGGTGGTGGTAAGTACCTGCTGCTCAACGCCGCCAATATCGACATCGCAGGTGCCGTCGGCACCGCCAAATTTGCACTCAAACCGGGTAAATATACCCTACTGGCTCCCAAGCCAACCAAAGTCAAAGGCGAGCGTAAATATTGCTTTGCTAAATTTTTCTACCGTAAAGGAAAAAACACACAGCCGTTTTTTAGTTCGACATTGAGGTTCAACAAAGGTGCCCGCAGCATGGTATTTTTCTACATTGATCCTAAGACCAAGCACCTAAAGCTCCATACTATCAGGAAATATGTTAAGTAGCGGTATTCGTGATTTGGCGGAATGCTACATTTAGTGATTTACTAATCACTGACAAATTGCTAATGAAATGTAACTGAGATCCCTGCCACCGCCAACCCGAACACACTTTTAATAATTATGAGATTTAACCGCACTACTCGCCCCTATTTCCTACAGCTATTATGCGGCTTGGCCCTGTGCTTGTGCGTCCATGCCCAAGAAGCCATGGTAAACCTCCATTTCATCTCCTTTCCCAAGACGGTCGACTCGGAACCCTTGGAGCTACTGATTGGTGGAGGTAAGACCATCAAAGTCACCTCGGCCACCAATAGTGTTTCCGACAGCTATCAAGTCCCCGCTCTCCCTTCTTGGGTGCTCGGCAAGTCCTCAATTGCAAAGGGTAAATTTGAATTTGAAACCTACGGCGAGGTCAAGTCGCTCAACGCAAAAACACAACTCATCGTCATCATTCGAAAAGGCAAGGATGGTACTGGAGGCTTGGAATTAATTCCCATAGATTACAGTACGATCGGCTTCAGTGGCGGTAAGTACTACTTGATGAACATTTCTGATACCAACATCGAAGGCTCCATCGGCACCGGCGAATTTTCACTCAAACCTCGAGAACGCACCCTACTGGCTCCCGAGCCAAACAAGGTCAAAGGCGAACGTAAATACTGCTTTACTAAATTTTTATACCTTAAAGAAAAAAACATGCGGCCGTTTTATAATTCGACATGGAGGTTCAACCTAGCAGCTCGCAGCATAGTCATCTTCTACCGTGACCCTAAGACTTACCATCTAAGATACCATACGATCAGGACTTACATCAGGCGGCTTTGATAGATCGCGGCAACCTAAGGCAACTCCCAACGCTGCCATATTGAGTATTCATTTATGATTTTTGTAGCTTATACCACTCTGAGTTTCAAAAGAATCGAGTTCTAATCTAAGATTGCGGAGCCTAGATTTTCACACCCTGAAAATTTACATTTGACTCTTTTGTTTCTCAGAATGGTATTACACCAAATTTGCTTTAAACTCACCCTGCGGGCAGAAAATTAAAACTGCGTATAGCT
>CAXMOB010000145.1:0-1783 GCA_964194815.1 Vicinamibacteria bacterium
TGTTGGGGTTAATCTTCCAGAGGGGAATGATCTACTGTTGGTAGCGTGTTTAATGCTACCTGCTGTTTTTCTAGTGCGTGGAGTTGCTGGCTTCGTGAATACCTATTTTGTTAATTACTGTGGACTGCGCGTGCTAGAGGCTATTCGTATCAAGACCTATGATCGTCTTCAGCGATTGAGTTTAAATTTCCACCATAAACAATCAGAGGGTGATCTGTTAAGCCGAGTGCTGACAGATACCAACATGATGCAACAAGTATTGGTGAAGGTTGGCTGCGACCTTATTGTTCAACCTTGCACATTGGTGTGGGCATTTGGTTATTTGATCTACAGATCAATGACGGATAGCTCCTCGTTTTTTATGCTCATTGCAATGTTGAGTATTCCTATTTGTGTTTTTCCTATTCGGTTTTTAGGAAAAAAACTCGTCAAGAAGGCTGAGTTGCTGCAAGGAAAGCTTGGGGATATGACCGCCGTAGTATCTGAAAATTTGGCATCTCAGCGTGAAGTGAGAGCGTATAACCTTCAGGATAAGCAAGTTGAATTACTTCAGAAGGAAACTACCTTGTTCATGAATTTTCAGCTCAAGGTCGTTAAATACAGTTACATGATCAGCCCCGCCGTGGAAATTGTGGCATCATTTGGAGTTGCCTTGGCTATTTACTTTGGTGCACAGAAGGGGATGACCTTGGAGAAGTTTATCCCTCTCATCACTGCTTTGTATTTTGCTTACGAACCAATAAAGAAGCTAGGAGCTGTGCATGGAGCCATTAAAACGGGGGAAGCGTCTTTAGATCGTATTGAGGAAGTCTTATTTTCCGAAGATGAGATTAAGGAGAAGGCTGATGCCAAGATCTTGGCTCAGGTAACTGGACGTATTGAATTTAATAATGTTAGTTTCGCTTACGATAACGATACAATTCTGGATTCTATCAATATCACGGTTGAACCAGGCCAGACAGTAGCGCTTGTTGGGCCTAGTGGAGCTGGTAAATCTACTTTCGTGAGTTTAATTCCACGTTTTTATGATGTGACGAATGGATCTGTCAAAGTTGATGGAGTTGATATTCGTGAGTTAGAGAAGCATGCTTTCAGAGCTAAGATCGCTTTGGTGTCTCAGCATCCTCTTTTGTTTCGCGGGACGATTGCGGAGAATATTTGGTTAGGGCGTCCTTCTGCTACACTTGAAGAAATGAAGCGTGCGGCCGAGAAAGCTAATGCTCATACTTTCATCGAGTCTATGCCTGACGGCTATGATTCCTTTGTTGGGGAGCGTGGTGAAGGCCTGTCTGGTGGTCAACGTCAGCGTGTGGCAATTGCTCGTGCCTTCTTACGTGATGCACCGATTCTTATCCTAGATGAAGCCACATCTTCACTCGACGCTGAAAGTGAAGCTCAGATCCAACAGGAGCTTGTCGAACTGTCACGAGGTCGCACCACTTTCATGATTGCTCACCGCTTCAGTTCCATTCGCCATGCTGAGCGCATTCTTGTCTTTGATAAATACGAGGCTGATGGTGGTAAGATTATAGCAGACGGTAGCCATGATGAGCTATATGAAAGTTGCTCACTGTATAAAGACCTCTACGATCACCAATCGTAGTCGAGGCTAGTGAGTTGGCTGGATATAAATCCAAGTAAACTTATACCAACTCAGAAAACTTTCTGGTAAATTTATTTTGATGTAGGTTAGATGATTTGGCTTCGCATGCTGTAGATGACGTTTCGGCATATTTACTCCAAATTCAGCGTTAATCATCGGTTGAGGAGCACGCTCCACGCC
>CAXMOB010000146.1:0-7319 GCA_964194815.1 Vicinamibacteria bacterium
ATCTGCTGCACATAAGGTCGCGACCCCAGGCAGACCCGGGCTCCAAGTAAAAAAGAAATCTGGCGGAGGTGCTAGTATCATCGTCACTCTGCTGATCATTGCGGCAGCCATCGGCGGAGGCTATTATTTCTTCGATCAAAAGCAAAAAGCTGTCGCACTGACGCGAGAACAGAATCGCAAAGCAAAACATGATGCTTACCAAAAGAGTAGAGCTGATGAAATACTCCGCAAAGCTGAGGCAGAAAAAAAACAACACTCAAAGGAAGCTGCCCGAGAACTCAAGCGTAAAGAACGTGAAGATCGTAAAGCGGAAGAAGAAAGAATCCGTGAACAAAACGCACGCGACGCCGATTCAGCACGACAAAATGCTGCAGACGCGAAACGCAGAGCCGAAGAAGAAGCCAGAATCGCTGCAGAACTAGCTAAGGTCATCACAAATGGACCTAAGGCAATCGTCTTCAACCCTCAAGATTATCTTAACAACGGCCGCCAAGGAGTAGCACGCTATTTAAGTAAATCACGTAAATCAATTGACCAAGAATTCTCCTCAAACATTAGTCAACTCGAGGATGACGCTGAAAATGACGTCAAAAAATTGCCTCGCCGCCCTCGTGCAGAAGCTGAGAAAGTAGTGAAGGCAGTGATGAAACAACTGAAGAGTGGTGGAACTCTCCCCGTAAATGCTCCTGATGATGCCAACGTATTCATTCTTAATCACTATCCGAAGGCTCTAGAACGTCAACAAAAGATCGTCCGAAAACTAGACCTTGAGCTCAGTAAAGTTCAGGCGAAATACCTCAAAGCGATCGAGGAAAAGATGGCTGAGCTAAAGGAAACTGAAAACTTCGTTGAAAGGGAGGTACTCCGAAAGGCCTCAGAAGCTATACAGGACCTAGAAAGATTCAAGGCATCTGTGCTATAGTGCCATCTCAAGACTTTCTCTCTATGATTAGACTTGATTCCACTCGAATTTAGCTTCATCGCTAGCTCATGCACATGTCGCCACTAGCTATTGTTATTTGCCTCTTTCTCTTCCTCTTATGGAAGCTCGATTTTATCGCCTCACTGCTCAACCTCAAAGCCCTGAGCCCTATCATCCCTGAGCAATTCAAGGATGTTTTCGATGATGCCAAATATGCTAAATCTCAACGCTACACCTGCGAAAACGAGCGCGTCGCCATCATCGAGTCCACTCTTTCACTCACCGTCCTTCTCGTGTTTTGGTTTATCGACGGCTTCCAATTTCTGGACCAAACCGTTCGCGATTTTGGCCTCAATGAAATCAGCACCGGTGTTATCTTCATTGCCATCATTCTATTTGCTCAACTCCTCATTTCACTGCCCTTATCAATCTACAAAATATTCGTCATTGAAGAACGCTTTGGCTTCAACAAGACCACGCCAGTCACTTTCGTGCTCGACCAAATCAAGGGAATCACACTAGGAGCTGTCATCGGCCTCCCTATCATAGCCCTCATCTTATGGATCTTCAATGCAGTGCCAATGGCATGGCTCTGGGCCTGGATTGCCTTCACCGTCATCCAACTCGGCCTCACCTACCTCGCCCCCACCTACCTTCTTCCCTTATTTAATAAGTTCAAACCCATGCCAGATGGAGAACTTAAGTCAGCGATCGAAGCGATGGCAAAAAAATGTGATTTCCCACTCACTGAACTCTACATCATGGATGGTTCGAAACGCTCAACCAAGTCCAACGCGTTCTTCACAGGCTTTGGTAAAAATAAGAAAATCGCCCTCTTCGACACGCTGGTAGAAAAGCAAACGACCGAAGAACTCGTCGGTATTCTCGCCCATGAAATTGGCCACTTCAAATGCAAGCACATCGTCAAGCGTATGGCCACTGGCATCCTGCAAACCGCCCTTATGTTCTTCCTCCTCGGTATTCTCACCAATAAGGACTATGCCTTCACTCAGGAGCTATTCTCAGCATTCTATCTCGACACCATCTCAGTCCACGCCGGTCTCATCTTCTTCTTCCTGCTATTCTCACCAATCAGCCGCATCATCTCGATCTTTGGGAACATGAGCAGCCGCAGAGATGAGTTCGAGGCTGACGCCTATGCAGCAAAGGCACAAGGATCCTCAGAATATCTAATCAACGCTCTAAAGAAACTTTCAGCTGACAACCTCAGCAACCTCACACCACACCCCTTACCAGTGTTTTTAGATTACTCACACCCTCCAATGATCCAACGCCTAAACGCCTTGGCCAAAATCAAGCATTAGCCAGTGAATCAAAATCTTGTAGGATAAACCTTCTGAGATTCAGCTGGCGTTTTCGTAAAAAATTCGTGGAAAATCAACTTGAGCACCTCTCGCTCATGCGAAAGAGTAAGGTGTTGCTCCGCATCATAAGCATCCACCCACATTGAACCCACACCCGGCAACATAGGCATCGTGTCTTGCTCATAGTCAAAGAACGCCAAAAAAACAGGTTCCATCATAATTGTATGCGTTTTGACATCATAGAAAGTCGAAACCATATCCACTGAATAAATGCGATCCGGCACCGCGCTGGTAACAGTTCTCACCTCATTCAAAGCAGCTTGCCAGCACATCTCCATCGGCTTCACATTGGCACAAGTCACCTCCCATTCGTCATTTGCAGATTCTTCACGATTCAACAATAGGATCTCCATTCGATCGTTTTTACTACGACAAATGTAGACGCTAATCGAATTTGACTTAATCAGAATGGTTGAATCGTTATGCATCGAAAATAACAGTTATGCAAAATACGCTCGCTCTACAATCAGAAAATGCCGATAAATAATAAAAAAACTTTGCGGACTCATTGTAAAACCATCATTCTAGATTAAATCTCAATATCTCCTTCGAACACAAAGTCGGCAGACCCGGTAAGAGTCACCCCGGTAAAGTGCCCATCTACATCTTTCACAAAGCCAATCTCAAGTGTGTCGCCACCAGCGACATCCACCTTAATAGGTGAGCCATCATTGGTGTCTAAATGATGCATCAACGCACAAGCACACATTCCTGTGCCGCACGCTAAGGTTTCACCTTCAACACCACGTTCATAGGTCCGCATCGCAATATGGCTCTTCGCAACACCAGTATAGAAATTGGCATTTGTGCCGTTCGGAGCAAAACGTTCATGGTAGCGGATCGCGGCTCCATTCTTGAGCACATCAAGCCCAGCCAGATCTCCCACTAGTGAAACCGCATGCGGCACTCCAGTATTGATAAAGTGCACTGCGTCAAGATCATCAATCTCGCACGCTGTATTCAATTCCAAGTCAAATGGGTCCGACATCACAATACGCACATTGTCTCCAATCATCTCAGCAGACAACACTCCTGCGATGGTTTCAAAGGTCACGAAGGTCTTCACTTCATCAGTCAAATGAGCTGTGTATCGACCGAAGCAACGGGCTCCATTGCCACACATCTCAGCTTCGCCGCCGTCAGCATTATAATATCGGAAACGGTAATCCGCACCATCTTGAGCCGGTTCCACAGCAAGCAAACCATCTGCCCCCACCCCACGGTGACGGTCACACAGTGCTGCAATTTGCTCCTTGCTCAGATCAATCTCCAAATTACGATTATCAATCACAACAAAGTCATTGCCCGCCCCATTCATTTTGTAAAAGTGTAGTAACATAGCTCTTTAAAGGTTTTCTTTAAAATGCCTCAACTCCACCTGATGTCAAGTACGAGACTCGTCCTTTAGCGTTCTCTCCACTCCTTATTCACATCTTAGAGGCTTGCCGATTAATAAACACACAAGGACACTTGACACTCCTTCGCTCTACCCGCTATTTTCTCCGTATCTAAAGGCAGCCAACAGCCGCCAGTATGACACAACACTAAATACAATACATCGTGGACCTTAAAGACATCAAAAAAATTGTAGAGCTCATGAACGAGCACGAACTCTCATACTTCCACCTCGAACAGGAAGAATTTAATCTTAAGCTCAAAAAGGGTCCTGATGCAGAGTCTATTGCAGCTATGATGTCTGCCATGCCTCAGGTCGCAGCAGCAGCTCCACAAGCATACGCAGCTGCTCCTGCAGCAGCTCCACAGGCGGGTGCACCGGCTGAAGCAGCAGCTCCTGCCAGTGACGGCACTGCTATCACTTCACCAATGGTAGGAACATTCTACATTAAGCCGTCACCAGACGCAGACGACTTTGTCTCAGTTGGTGCTACAATTAGCGAGGGTCAGACCATCTGTATCATCGAAGCCATGAAGGTCATGAACGAAATCAAGGCTGAGAAAAGTGGAACAATCACTTCAATCGCTATAGACGACGGCACGCCAGTTCAATATGGCGACACCCTCTTCACTATCAAGTAATTCAACGTTAGGCTCCTCATGGAGCTTCGCTCATTATGCTCAAAAAAGTTCTCGTAGCCAACCGTGGGGAAATTGCCCTACGTATCATCCGTGCCTGCCGCGAGCTTGGCATCGCCTCTGTCGCTGTTTATTCAGAAGCAGACGTCGACTCCATGCACGTTCAACTTGCAGACGAAGCTGTTTGTATTGGCCCTGGCCCGTCCAAGGACAGCTACCTCTTGCCTGATCGTATCATGGCGGCAGCGGAAATCACAGGAGCGGACTCCATCCACCCCGGATATGGATTTCTTTCTGAAAATGCTCAGTTCGTAGACATTTGTAACAGCTGTGGCATTACCTTCATCGGCCCTAAAGCTGAGACCATTCGCACAATGGGCGATAAAAACACTGCAAGAACAACTGCTCTTGCGAACAACTGTCCTGTCACACCAGGATCAGACGACGTCCTTAAAGATGCTGAACACGGACTCGTGGTAGCCCGTGAAGTCGGATACCCAGTCATGATCAAAGCCACCGCTGGTGGTGGTGGTCGCGGTATGCGCCCATGCTTTAGCGAAGACGAATTTGTCAATCTCTACAACCAGGCGTCACAAGAAGCAATTGCATGCTTCGGCAATGGTGCTTGTTACCTAGAGAAACTCGTGCTCAATCCACACCACGTGGAATTCCAAATCATCGCTGACACTCACGGTAACGTCATTCAGCTCGGTGAACGCGATTGCTCAATGCAGCGCCGTAACCAGAAGATCATTGAAGAATGCCCATCACCACTGGTCACTGCTGAACTCCGCACAAGAATGGCTGAAGCATCCGTTAACCTCGTTAAAGCGATCAATTACGAAAATGCGGGAACGATCGAATACCTAGTCGATGGCAATGGTAAGGATTTCTACTTCATGGAAATGAACACGCGCATCCAGGTAGAACACCCAATCACTGAAGAAGTCATGGGCTGTGATCTCATCAAAGAGCAAATCCGCGTCGCAAGTGGCATGGAACTTTCAAACCACGTTCTCAATGCGCGCCCACGTGGCCACTCTATCGAGTGCCGTATCAACGCAGAAGACCCATACAACAACTTCGCTCCAAGCCCTGGAAAGATCGACCTCTGGTACGCCCCCGGCGGTAAAGGTGTGCGTGTTGAAACCCATGTCTACTCGCAATACAGCGTTCCTCCTTACTATGACTCAATGATTGCGAAACTTATTTGCACAGGAGCCACACGTGAGATAGCTATCTCTCGTATGAATCGTGCTCTTCATGAGTTCATGATCAAAGGCATCAAAACCACGATCCCGTTCCAAATCGAAATCATCAACCACGACGACTTCAAAAATGGCACATACGACATCGGCTGGGTTGAAAAATATCTCGAAGAAAGAGAAGGCTAAACAGCTCTCTCGCACCATCTTAACTACTAATTCTTAATACATTTATGGCCACTAATATTGAAATGCCCAAACTTTCCGACACCATGGCCGAGGGAACACTCGTTTCTTGGAAGGTCAAGGTTGGAGACGAGGTCGAAATCGGTGATGTTATCGCTGAAATCGAAACTGACAAAGCAACCATGGAAATGGAAGCCTTCGACGAAGGTGTCATCACTGACATTCTCGTCCAAGAAGGTAGCAAAGCTCTTATCGGCTCAGTTCTCGCCATCCTCTCTGAAGACGGGGAAGAATCAGCTCCATCAAGCACTGCTGAAGCAGCTACTCCGGCAGCCACCCCGGCAGCGGAATCTACTCCAGCTCCAGCTGTAGCTGAAACTATAGTAACAACTCCTACTGCAGTAGCTACAGACGGATCACGTCTCAGGGTATCACCACTCGCTCGTAAACTTGCAGCCACAAAAGGCGTTGATCTTAATGCCATCCAAGGTTCAGGACCAAGTGGCCGCATCGTCGCTGTCGACATCGAGTCTGCTCAAACAACTGCTGCGAGTCCGGTTCCTGCAACAAGCACTTCAACTTCAGCACCAACAGCAGCGGCTCCACAAGGTATCAAGCCAAGCTTCGGTGACGAAGACACTATCATTCCCCTCTCTAACATGAGAAAGATTATTGCTGACCGTCTTCTCCTCTCAAAGCAGACTATCCCACACTTCTACCTACACGTTGAAGTCGACACAGCTCCAATGATGAAGCTTCGTAAGCAGGTCAATGCACAAGCTGACACCACTCACGGTAATAAATACTCAGTGAATGACTTCGTAGTAAAAGCTCTCATCAACGCATGTGTTGCAGTTCCTGCAGTCAACGCGGCCTTTAACGGTGACAGTGTCGTTCAGTATGCAAACGTCGGAGTATCAGTAGCAATTGCTGTGGAAGACGGACTGGTGACACCAGTTGTCAAGAACGCACAAACCAAATCACTCCTTGCTATCTCTAAAGAAATCAAGGAGATGGCTGGACGAGCCCGTGACAAGAAGCTCAAGCCTAACGAATTCGACGGTGGCACAGTCACTATCTCTAACCTCGGTGCATGGGGAATCGATAACTTCGATGCGATCGTAAACCCACCACAGGCAGCCATCCTCAGTGTTGGCGGCATCAGCAACAAGCCCGTTGTGGTCAATGGTGAGATCGTTGTAGGTCAGCGCATGAATATCGGACTGTCATGTGACCACCGCGTGATCGATGGTGCTGTCGCAGCGACTTTCCTCAACGAAGTCAAGACACTCATCGAAAGCCCCGCATTGATGTTGATGTAATCAACTTCAGGCAAACGATTCGCCTAAACAATTTATACACCTCGAAGGGCTACAACCTTTGAGGTGTTTTTGTTTTTATAGCAGTCTTTTGTTTCTCAGAATGGTATTATGCCACTACAAAATCGCTAGATTATAGAATGGCAAAAACTGACTAGCCATCTAAAATGCAGCCAACGAGTATTAATGAAATATAACAAAACTATGATTCCAAAAACGTGGGGCATCCCCGAAATTTTCAGAAGTCGCCTTGGCGAAGACGTCGGCC